>DATBME010000091.1:0-17092 GCA_036555005.1 Candidatus Limnocylindria bacterium
GTGGTCGAGTGGGTCGACGCCTGGCAGCCCGCGGACGATGCGGTGACGCGCCTGGCGGCGGCCGACTGCGCCTTCGCCTACCGGGAGTCGCGCTTCAAGCACAGCGACGAGGTGGTGCTGGCTGCGGCCCTCCAACTGCACCGCGGCGACGCGGACGAGATCGCGGCGCGGGTCGCCGCGCACCAGGCCAAGCGGCGGGCCACGCAGCCGCTGGCCGACCAGAACGCCGGCAGCGTCTTTCGCAACCCGCCCGGCGACCATGCCGGCCGGCTGATCGAGGCCGCCGGCCTGAAGGGGCACCGGCTCGGCAGCGCCACGGTCAGCAGCCTGCACGCCAACTTCATCGTCACCGACCGGGACGGCCGCGCCGCCGACGTGCGTGCGCTGGGCGACGTCGTGCGCGCCACGGTGGCCGAGCGCTTCGGCGTCCGGCTGGAGTATGAGATCGAATTCGTCGGCGACTGGGACGCGTCGGGGGCGGCGTCGTGACCCGGCGGCTGCGGGTGGGCATCTTCGCCGGCGGCCAGTCGGCGGAGCACGAGGTGAGCGTCTCGTCGGCCGAGTCGGTGCTGCGCGCCATCGATCGCGACCGTTTCGAGCCGTACCTGGTGTACATCGACCGCCAGGGGCAGTGGCACCTTCCGGCCGGGCCGGCCGACGAGCTGGATTCGAACGGCCTGGCCTGGCTGCTGGGCGTGGACACCCCGGCCGCGCACACCGCGCACCTGGGCGAGGGCGCAGCGGCACTGCCGGTGGCGACCGAACGGGACGCCGTGGCGCCGCGCGCCGCCCTGCGCTCGCTGGCCGAGGCGATCGACATCGCCTTCCTGGTGATCCATGGCCCCTTCGGCGAGGACGGCACCCTGCAGGGCTTCCTGGAGCTTGCCGGCATCCCGTACACCGGGGCCGGCGTGATGGCCAGCGCGGTGGCCATGGACAAGGTCGTGTTCAAGGACCTCATGCGGGGCCATGGCCTGCCGGTGGTCGACTTCACCTGGTTCCGGCGCCGCGGCTGGACCGATGATCCCGACGCGGTGCTGGCCCAGATCGGGTCACGCATCGGTTCACGGGCGGTCGTCAAGCCGGCCCGCCTGGGCAGCAGCCTGGGCATGACCGTGGTGCGGGATCCGGCCCAGCTGCCGGACGCCATCGATGACGCGCTGCGCTACGACAGCAAGGTGCTGGTGGAGGCCTACGTGGCCGACGCCCGGGAGCTGGAGTGCGGGGTGCTGGGCAACGAGCGCCCGATCGTCTTCCCGCCGGGCGAGGTGCGCAGCCACCGCGCGTGGTACGACTACGCGGCCAAGTACACCGAGGGCCTGGCCGACGTCTTCCCGCGCGCCGACGTCGAGCCCGCCGTGGCCGCCCGCCTCCAGGAGCTGGCCCTGGCCGCGTACACCGCCGTGGACGCCGCCGGCTTCGCCCGAGTCGACTTCCTGGTGCCCGACGGCGGTGTCTACATCAGCGAGATGAACACGATTCCGGGCTTCACGTCCACCAGCATGTTCCCCAAGCAGGCCGAGCTGGCGGGGATCGGCTTCGGCGAGTTGATCGCACGCCTGATCGAGCTGGGCCTGGACCGCGCCCGCGAGCAGCGCGGGGGTGACGGATGAGCGCGGCGCGACCGCGCCGGCGCTCGGGCGGGCAGGCGAAGCGCCCCGGCGTACGCGCCCGACGACCCGGCGGACATGCCCGTCGTCCGGGCCAGCCACTGCGGCGGCGCCTGCGCCTGCCGGCGGCCGGGCGGATCCTGGCGCTGCTGCTGTTCAGCGCCACCATCGCCGCGCTGGTGGCCGGGGTCTACGGGCCGTGGATGCGGGTCTCGGCGCTGGGTCATACCGGCGACGCCTTCACGCCGAGCGACCGGGTGCAGGCGATCCTGGACGACTACCGCGGGCAGTCGATCCTGGCGGTCGACCGGGCCGGGCTGCGCGACCGGCTGGCAGCCCTGCCGACGGTGGCCGACGCCGAGATCGAGCTGCGCCTGCCCGGCGAGCTGCAGGTCGCCATCACCGAGAAGCACCCCGCCTTCCTGTGGCGTACGCCGCGCGCCGTGATGATCGGCGCGCCGGACGGCACGCTCATCGCCGAGCTGCCGCTGACGGACGCGGTGCCATCCGACCTGCGCGCCCTGCCGCAGGTCTCCGACGAGCGCTTCGTGTCGCGCCTGCTGACGGTGGGCGACGCGGTGCCGCCGGCCGAGCTGCGGGTGGCGAACCGGCTGACCGACCTCGACCCGCGGCTCATCGGCTCGCGGGCGGACGCGGTGGCGGTCAAGGTCGACTACCAGATGGGCTTCATGCTGGAATCCGCCGCGCCGGCCTGGAGCGTGGCCCTGGGCTTCTATCAGCTCGACCCGCGCGAGGACGAGGCCGCCGCCGATGCGCGCCTGGAGCGGCAGCTGGCCGCCATCCGGACCCTGTTCGCGATGCGCCCGGAACGCGGCGTCTCGTGGCTGGATGCCCGCAACCCGGGGAAGGTATATTGGACCCCTTAGAGCTCGCGACGGCACCGACCACGGTCCGAGCGGCGTGCAGCGGAACCGACGCGGATGTGGCTTCCCCTGATCGGCCTCGCGGTGGGCATCGCCCTTGGCCTGGTGCTGAACGTGAGCGTCAGCCCCGACCTGGCGCGCTACAGCGCGGTCGCCATCCTGGCGGGCCTGGACTCGGTGCTCGGCGCGGTGCGCGCCGAACTGGATGCGCACTACGACAACCGCGTCTTCCTCTCCGGCTTCATCACCAACGCCCTGGTGGCGGTCGGCCTGACCTTCATGGGCGATCGGCTGGGCATCGACCTGTACCTGGTGGCGCTGTTCGCCTTCGGGCTGCGCATCTTCCAAAACGTGGCCCTCATCCGGCGCCACTTCCTGTAGGCTCGGGCGCGGGACGGATCGGGTCCGCCCTGGCGCGCGACCATCGGAGGTAGCTTGGACAGGGAGACGGTGCTGGTCGGCATCGACGCCGGCACGACGAAGGTGACGACCCTCATCGGCGAGGTGGGGCGCACGGGCGACGTCGACATCATCGGCTATGGCATCGCCCCGTCGGCCGGCCTGAAGAAGGGGATGGTCGCCAACATCGACCAGACCGTCCAGTCGATCGCCAACAGCCTGGAGAAGGCGGAGCGGCTGTCCGGCTACAAGATCAGCAGCGCCTTCGTCAGCGTCGGCGGCAGCCACATCTCCAGCCAGAACAGCCGTGGCGTGGTGGCGGTCTCCGGGCACAAGCGCGAGGTCGGCCGCGAGGACGTGGCGCGCGCCACCGAAGCCGCCAAGGCGGTCCAGACCCCGTCCAACCGGGAGACGCTGCACGTCATCCCGCGCGGCTACATCGTGGACGGGCAGGAGGGCATCAAGGACCCGTTGGGCATGAGCGCCGTCCGCCTGGAGGTGGAGACGCACATCGTCAGCGGGGCGGCGACATCGGTCCAGAACCTGACCAAGTGCATCGCCAACGCCAGCGTGCAGATCGACGAGCTGGTGATCGGCGCGCTCGCCTCGGCCGAGGCAACCCTGACCGACACCGAGAAGGAGCTGGGCGTGGTGGTGGCCGATATCGGCGGCGGCACCACCGACATCGCCATCTTCACCGACGGCGGCATCTACCACTCGGCGGTGCTGCCGGTGGGCGCCATCAACGTCACCAACGACGTCGCCATCGGCCTGCGCACCAGCCTGAACCTGGCCGAGGAGATCAAGATCAAGCACGGCACCGCCAGCCTGGCCGCGGTCCAGCCGGAGGAGCTGCTGAACGTGGCCGTGCTGGGCGACGGCGGCGGCCAGACGATCCAGCGCCGCAAGCTATGCGAGATCATCGAGGCGCGGATGAGCGAGATCTACTCGCTCGTCGTCGAGGAGGTGAAGCGCTCCGGCCACGCCGGCATGCTGCCGGCAGGCGTGGTGCTCACCGGTGGCGGGGCGCGCATCGCCGGCGCCGCCGAGCTGGCCCGCGACGTCTTCCAGATGCCGGTCCGGGTCGGCGCGCCGCAGGGTGTGGGCGGCCTGATGGACCAGCTCTCCAACCCGGCCTTCAGCACGCCGATCGGCCTGCTGCTGTGGGGCGCGCGGCATGCCGGCGAGGAGCCGATCTCCTACGCCACCGGCCCGTCGCTGAGCGGCGTGGGCGGCCGGGTGGTCGACTGGATCCGGGGCATCTTCCCCGGCTGATCCGCCGAGTCCGCGGCCATGCCGCGCACCTCACCCGTCGTCCGCGGCCATGCCGCGTACCTCACCCGTCGTCCGCGGCCATGCCGCGCACCTCACCCGTCGTCCGCGGCCATGCCACGCCCCTTACCCGTCACCAACTGCACTGGTGCAAGGCCGGGAATTCGGCTGGAGGGCAGTCACATGGCCCAACGCTGAGCGTGGAATCTGACGTTGCGCGCGTCCTGCTGTCCGCCGATCTCCGAGTACCACCACTCATGTTGGTGAGCGCAAGGGGTCGCCCGCTGTGGAGCATCAGCACGGTGAATCCACTACCGAGTTTCCGAATTGTGGACAACCGGGCGGAGCTCTGTGGAAAAACCGGTCACGAGGCGGAATGTGCCTCGCTAGAATCGGAGGAACCCGCGGCGAGACGGGTTGCCAAGCTCCATACCGCGCAACGGAGATACACACCCATGCCGCTACGGTCCGACGCAGAGCATTTCGCACTCATCAAGGTCATTGGCGTCGGAGGGGGTGGCAGCAACGCCGTCAACCGGATGATCCGCGCCGAGATGATGGGCGTCGAGTTCATCGCGGTGAACACGGATGCCCAGGCTCTCCTCCAGAGTGACGCCCCCCACAAGATCCGGATCGGCGACAAGCTGACCCGCGGCCTCGGCGCCGGCGCCGACCCCCAGGTCGGGCAGCGAGCCGCCGAGGAGGACTCGGAGAAGATCTACGAGGCGCTCAAGGACGCCGACATGATCTTCATCACGGCGGGCATGGGCGGCGGCACCGGGTCGGGCGCGGCCCCGGTCATCGCCGAGATCGCCAAGGACCTCGGGGCGCTGACGGTCGGCGTCATCACCAAGCCGTTCAGCTTCGAGGGCGTGCGCCGCAAGCTGGTCGCCGAGCAGTACTCGGAGCAGCTCAAGGACAAGTGCGACACGCTGATCACCATCCCCAACGACCGCCTGCGCGAGGTGGTCGACAAGAAGACGTCGATCCTGGACGCCTTCCGGGTGGTGGATGACGTCCTGCGCCAGGGCGTGCAGGGCATCAGCGACCTGATCACCGTGCCGGGCCTCATCAACCTGGACTTCGCCGACGTCAAGACCATCATGCGCGACGCCGGCAGCTCGATGATGGGGATCGGCATCGGCACCGGCGAGAACCGCGCCATCGAGGCCGCCCGCGCCGCCGTCATGAGCCCCCTGCTGGAGGTCAATATCCAGGGCGCCCGCGGCATCCTGTTCAACGTCACCGGTGGGAGCGACCTCGGCCTGTTCGAGGTGAACGAGGCGGCCGAGGTGATCAAGGAGGCCGCCGATCCGGAGGCCAACATCATCTTCGGCACGGTCATCGACGACCGCATGCGCGACGAGGTGAAGGTCACCGTCATCGCCACCGGCTTCGATGCCACCACCAAGCCGCGCCCGGCGGGTCGCGGTCAGGCCGCGGCCGAAGCGGCGACCGGCATCGACGCCAGCCTGGACGAGCGCAGCCGCGAGATCCTGGCCGAGATCGAGCGTGAGCGGGCGCAGCGCCAGTCGTTTGACGAGCAGATCCCGGAGCCGTCGCCGTTCGCCACCACCTCCACCACCACGGAGCGGGAGGAGCCGGCCGTCACGACCGAGCGCCAGCCGGTGCCGATCAGCGCCGAGCGGCCGGCCTACGGCGACACCGACCTGGACATCCCTTCCTTCCTGCGTCGCAAGAGCGAGTAGGACTCCTCCCGCAGACCGATACGCCCCAGCCGCCGGCCGGGGCGTCTGCGTGCCCGGCTCGCTAGGCTGGGACGATGCTGCCGGTCGACGAGCCGCCGATCACGTCCGGGCTGATCCACGACCGCCTGGCAACCATCCACGAGCGCCTGCGTGCGGCTGCCGAGCGATCGGGACGGGACCCCGACGGCTTCCGGGTCGTGGCGGTCACCAAGGGCTTCGATCTGGCCGTCGTGCGGGCCGCGCGGATGGCCGGCCTCTCGCTGTTCGGCGAGAACCGGGTCCAGGAGGCCGGGCCCAAGGTCGCGGCGGTGCCCGACGCCGAGTGGCACATGATCGGCCGCCTGCAGTCGAACAAGGTGCGCCAGGCGCTGGGCCTGTTCCGCACCGTCCACTCGGTCGAGTCGATCGAGCTGCTGGAGCGCATCGAGCGCATCGCGCACGACGACGGGCACCGTCCGCGGCTGCTGCTGCAGGTCGACACCGGCGCGGCCGGCGGCCGGGTCGGGTTCGCGGCGACCTGGTTCGCCGCGCAGGTGCACGATCCCGGCGGAGAGCTGGTGCGCGCTTTACTGGAGCTGCATGCCGCCAGCGTCGTCGGCCTGATGACCATGCCGCCCATCGACGACACATCCCCGGCCGCGCATTTCGCCAGACTGCGCCGCCTCCGCGACGAGCTGCAGCAGACGTCCGGGCTGCCGCTTCCCGAGCTGTCGATGGGCATGTCCGCCGATGCGAAGGTGGCGGTCGCGCAGGGGGCGACGCTGGTCCGCATCGGGACCGCCATCTTCGGCCCTCGGCCGCATCGGTAGGTCCTGCGCAGCCCCTGCTATCCTCGCCCGATGCCTTCGCTGCTGGCGACGTTCCTCAGCATGCTGGTGCTGGTGATGACCGTCCTGATCCTCGGCCGCGTGCTGGTGAGCTGGACCAACCCGACCGGCGGCGGGGCATTGACCGCCTTCCTGTACCAGGTCACCGAGCCGATCCTGGCGCCGATCCGGCGCGTCATTCCGCCCACCGGCGGCATCGACTGGTCGCCGATGATCGCCATCCTGCTGCTGGGGATCCTGGCCCGCGTCTTCCTGCGCTGAGGCCCACTCCGGTCATCGCCGCGGCGTTGATGGAGGCGATGGGGCGCCGGTATACTCGCCGTCCCCGACCGGGCGATTAGCTCAGCTGGTTAGAGTGCACGGTTCACATCCGTGAGGTCACTGGTTCGAATCCAGTATCGCCCACCAACCATCCCCTCCGGACTGGGTGACGGCCGATGACCGAGCCGCTGCGGGTCGCCATCTTCGGCGAGTCGTACCTGCCCTACCTGTCGGGCGTGACCGTCTCGACAGAGGCGTTGGCGCGCGGCCTGGGGGCGGCCGGCCACGAGGTCCTGCTGGTCGTGCCTCGTCCTGCCGACGGTGGAGAGCCGCCGCGGGCCGGGGCCACCGGCCCGGCCCCCGCGTACGCCTGGCTCCCTTCCTACCAGCCGCCGCCGCCCGCCCCGGCGGGCTACCGCATGCCGTGGCCGTTCCCCAGCGACGCAGTGCGGGCCGCGCGCGACTTTGCCCCGCAGATCGTCCACGCCCAATCGCCGTTCGTGGCGGGCCTGATGGCGCGCCGCACCGCACAGCGCACCGGCGCCCGGTTGGCCTTCACCCATCACACGCGCTTCGCCGACTATCGCCACTACCTTGGACCGCTGGCTGGCCTGGCGGAGGGCGCGCTCAATGCCTACCTCGGCGACTTCTGGGCCGGGTGCGCGGCAATCGTGGCGCCGGGCTCCAAGCTGGCCGACGAGATCCGCCATCGGCTCGGCGGCCGCCGGCGACCGCTGGTGCGGGTCATCCCGACCGGCGTTGATGTCGAAGCCCTGCAGGCCCTGGTCCCGCGTGACCTGCGTGGGGAGCACGGCTGGCCGCCGGACGCCGTCGTCGTCGCCAGCCATGGACGGCTGGCCACGGAGAAGAACGTGGGCGTGCTGCTCGACGCCTTCGCTGTGGCCGCCGGACGGGACGCGCGGCTGCGCCTGCTGCTGGTCGGCGACGGACCGGCGCGCGGGGCGACGGAGGCACGCGCCGCGGCATCGGACCTGGCCGGACGCGTGGCCCTGACGGGCCGGCTGCCGCGGGTCGAGGCGCTGACGGCGGTCGCCGGCGGCGACCTGTTCGCCTTTGCCTCGCAGACGGAGACGCAGGGCCTGGTGCTGGCCGAGGCGCTGGCCGTCGGCCTGCCGGTGGTGGCGCTGGCCGGTCCCGGCATCGAGGACTCCGTGCGCGATGGTTTGGACGGCCTGGTGATCCGAGCACCGGCGCCCGACGGCGACGGCGCGCGTGCCCTGGGCGAGGGGATCGCCCGGCTGGCCGGCGACGAGCAGCAGCGCCTCGCCATGGCCAATGCCGCGCGGACGGGCGCCGCGCGCTTCGACGTGACGCGCCGGATCGACGAGGTGGTCGCGCTCTACCGCGAGCTGCTGGTGGGCTCGGCCTGAGCCGCGAAAGGGCGGTGCGCCATCCGCTTGCGCGGCCAAGGGCGCGGCGTACAATGCCGGCCATGCGAGTGAGTCTCACGGCCCGCTACGTCTCTCACCCCACCATCCACTTCGCTTCCGGCCGTGCGCTCTCGCTCCGCCGCCAGCTCGGCCTGGGCCGCGCGCCGACGGTCTACCATCGGCCCCGTGACGCCCGCCTGGCGGCGCCCAGCGTGGCCTCGCTGCGGGTTCCGACCAGTCGCTTCAGCTTCCCGACCGTCGGCCGCGCCGGTCGGATCCGAGACCGCCGCACCGCCCTGCCGCTCGGGCTTCAGCGCGCCCGCCGCGCGTAGCCGGGCGGTGGCCGCCCTTCGCAACGCGCGCGCCACGTCCGCCGGTGGAGTGGTCCATCGGACCAGCGACGGGCGGACCGAGATCGCCCTGGTTCACCGCCGCCGGCCGCCGCTGTGGGCGCTGCCCAAGGGCACTCCGGATGCGGGCGAGACGCGAGAGGAGACCGCGCTGCGCGAGACGCGCGAGGAGACCGGCCTGCGAGTCGTGCTGGAGGGACCGATCCGCGACATCAGCTACGTCTTCGTCCGCGGCCGGACGCGGTTCCACAAGACCGTCCACTTCTACCTGATGCGCGCCGTGGGCGGCGACCTGCGCGACCACGACCACGAGTTCGACGAGGTCGCCTGGTTCGCCGCCGATGAGGCCCTCAGCCGGATGACCCACGCCACCGAGCGGACAGTGGTCGAGGATGCGCTGCGCATCCTGGCCGAGCGCCAGGCGCCGCCGGCCGTCGGGCTGACCAACCGGTGACCGGGGCGCCCGCCCTGCTGCGCACACCGCTGCACGAGCGGCACGTGGCCCTGGGGGCGCGGCTGGTGCCGTTCGCCGGCTGGGAGATGCCGGTGCAGTACGCCTCGATCCTCGACGAGCATCGGACCGTGCGCAGCGCGGTCGGCCTCTTCGACCTGTCACACATGGGCGAGCTGCTCATGACCGGCCCCGAGGCGCTGGCCTTCACCCGCTATGCGGTAGTCAGCGATCCCGGGACCCTCGAGCCGGACCAGGCCCAATACTCGATGCTCTGCGACGCCGACGGCGGCATCATCGACGACCTGATCGTGTACCGGACCGAGGAGGGCTACCTGATCGTCTGCAACGCGGCCAACCACCAGGCCGTGCTCGACCACCTGGACGCCCTGCGGCAGCGTGGCGACTTCGACGCCACCGTCGAGGATCGGTCGGCGCGCACCGCGCTGATCGCCCCGCAGGGGCCACGGGCCGCAGAGCTGCTGGCGACCCTCACCGAGCTTGACCTTGCCGCGCTCGGCTACTACCGCTCGCAGCGCGGCACGGTGGCCGGCGTGGACTGCCTGGTGGCGCGCACCGGCTACACCGGCGAGGACGGCTTCGAGCTGTTCTGTGACGCGCGCCGCGCGACGCGCCTGTGGGACGCGCTGGTCGAGGCCGGCGAGCCGCTCGGCCTCAAGCCATGCGGCCTCGGCAGCCGCGACACGCTGCGGTTGGAGGCCGGCATGCCGCTGTACGGCAACGAGCTGGGCCGCGACGTGAACCCGTACGAGGCCAACCTGGGCCGGGTGGTGAAGCTGGACAAGGGCGAGTTCATGGGCCGCGCGGCGCTGGCCGCGGTCCAGCAGGCGGGTCCGGTCCGCAAGCTGGTGGGACTGGTCATGCGTGACAACGCCATCGCCCGCCATGGTTACCCGGTGCTGCTCGACGGTGCGGAGGTAGGGCTGGTCACCAGCGGCACTGCCTCGCCGACGCTGGGCGAGCCGATCGCCATGGCCTACCTGCCGGCCGCGGCGGCGGCGGTGGGCAGCGAGGTCGAGGTGGAGGTCCGCGACCGCCCTCATCGGGCCGAGCAGGTAAAGTTGCCCTTCTACAGGCGGCCGAAGCCGGACGCCGGCTGACGCTCGCCCTCCCGCTGACAGCCGTCGAGGAGACGATCCGCCCATGTTCCCGGATGACCTGCGCTACTCCCGCGAGCACGAGTGGGTGCGGGTCGATGGGGACCAGGCCACCATCGGCATCACCAGCTTCGCCGCCAACGAGCTGGGCGACATCGTCTTCATCGAGACCCCCGAGGCCGGCGCCACGCTCAGCCAGTTCGCCTCGTTCGGCGTGGTGGAGAGCGTGAAGGCGGTGAGCGACCTGTATGCGCCGATCTCGGGCGAGGTGACGGAGGTCAACCAGGCGCTGCGCGACCAACCGGAGCTGCTGAACACGGCTCCCTTCGAGGACGGCTGGATCGCCAGGGTCAGGCTGTCCGATCCAACCGAGCTGGATGCGCTGCTCGACGCGGGCGCCTACGCCGAGCTGACCGGCGGCTGATGGCCTACTCGCCGCATACCGAGGCCGACCACCGGCGCATGCTCGACGCGGTGGGCGTGGCCTCGATCGAGGACCTGTTCGCCGACATCCCGCCGCAGGTCCGCGCCGCGCGCTTCGACCTGCCGGCGCCGCTGACTGAGCAGGAGGTGCGGGCCGAGCTGACGCGACTGGCCGGGCGCAACCGGATCCCGCGCGTCAGCTTCCTGGGAGCGGGCGCCTACCGGCACCTGGTGCCGTCGGTGGTGATGGAGGTGATCGGCCGCAGCGAGTTCGCGACCTCGTACACCCCGTACCAGCCGGAGGTGAGCCAGGGCACCCTGCAGAGCATCTACGAGTTCCAGTCGCTGATCTGCGAGCTCACCGCCATGGAGGTGGCCAGCGCCAGCCACTACGACGGCGCCACCGCCACCGCCGAGGCGGCACTGATGGCCTGCCGCCTCACGCGCCGCGACCGGATCGCGATCTCGACCGCCGTGGCGCCGCAGGTGCGCGCCGTGCTGGCTACCTACTGCTCGGGGCCAGGCATCGAGATCGTGGAGGTGCCGGCCGACCTGGCCGAGGGCGGCAGCGGCCTCACTTCGGTCGAAGCCGCGGCGCGTGTCCTGGACGAGGGAGTGGCCTGCCTGGTGGCGCAGCAGCCCAACTTCTTCGGTGGCCTGGAGCCGATGCGCGAGCTGGCCGACGCGGCTCACGCGGCGGGCGCGCAGCTGGTGGCGATGGTGGAGCCGACCTCGCTGGCCGTGCTGGCCGCGCCCGGCGACTATGGCGCCGACCTGGTGACGGCCGAGGGGCAGCCGCTCGGCATTCCGCTCTCGTACGGCGGCCCATACGTGGGGCTGATGGCGGCGCGCATGGCCTCGGTGCGGCAGATGCCCGGTCGGCTGGTGGGCGCCACCCGTGACGCGCAGGGCCGCAAGGGCTACGTGCTGACCCTGCAGGCCCGCGAGCAGCACATCCGCCGCGAGAAGGCGGCCAGCAACATCTGCACCAACCAGGCGCTGTGCGCCCTGGCCGCCACCGCCTATCTGAGCGCGGTTGGGCCGGAGGGCCTGCGCGAGGTGGCCGAGCTGTCGGCCGCTCGCACCCGCCAGGTCGCCGCGGCCATCGAGGAGGCCGGCCTGGGCGAGCGGCGCTTCAGCGCGCCGTACTTCGCCGAGGTGGCGATCAGCATCCCCGACGCCGAGCGCCGCCACGCGGCCCTGGCGGGGGAGGGGATCGTGGCCGGCTACCCGCTGGGACGCGACTACCCCGAGCTGGCGGGCACCCTCCTGCTCGCCGCCACCGAGCTCACCACCGACGACGACGTGGCCGCCCTGGTCGCCGGGCTGGAGGCGACGCGATGAGCGTGGCCGAGCGACCGGCCGAGACCGATGCCTCCGGCCGCGGCGCGGCGTTCGCCTCGCCGCACGGCGGCGAGCAGCTGCAGATCGTGCAGCCGCTGATCTTCGACGCCTCGGCAGCCGGCCGCCGTGGGGTGCGGTTTCCGGCACCGTCGGAGGCGGCGATCGCGGCCGCCGGGCGGCAGCCGGAGATCCCCGACCGCCAGCGCCGCGCCGCCGCGCCGCACCTGCCGGAGGTCAGCGAGCTGGACCTGCTGCGCCACTTCAACCGGCTGTCACACCTGAACCATGCCATCGACCTCGGCTTCTATCCGCTCGGCTCGTGCACCATGAAGTACAACCCCAAGGTCAACGAGTGGGCGGCGCGGCTGCCGGGCCTGGCCGACTCGCACCCGCTCGACCCGGATCCGCTGGCGCAGGGCAGCCTGGAACTGGAGTGGCTGCTGGCCGAGCTGCTGCGGGAGATCTCCGGCCTGGCGGCCGTCAGCCTGCAGCCGGCCGCCGGGGCGCAGGGCGAGCTGACCGGGATGCTGATGGCCCGTGCCTACCATCGGTCCCGCGGCGAGGGCGAGCAACGCACCAAGGTGCTGGTGCCTGACAGCGCGCACGGCACCAATCCGGCCACCGCCAGCATGGTCGGCTACCAGACGGTGACCATCCGCTCCAACGAGCGGGGCGGGATCGACCTGGACGAGCTGCGTGGCCACCTTGGGGCGGACTCGGCGGCGCTGATGATCACCAACCCCTCGACGCTGGGCATCTTCGAGGACCAGATCGACCAGGTGGTGGCCGCGGTGCGCGAAGCCGGCGCCATCGCCTACATGGACGGCGCCAACCTGAATGCGATCCTCGGGCGCTTCCGGCCGGGCGACGCCGGCTTCGACGTCATGCACTTCAACCTGCACAAGACCTTCTCCACTCCCCACGGTGGTGGTGGTCCGGGGGCGGGCCCGGTCGGCGTCAGCGAGCGGCTGGCGCCCTTCCTGCCGGGACCGATGCCGCTGCTGGTCGAGGGCGACGCGGCGGAGGTCCTCCGCAATGCCCGGGCCGGACGCTCCACGCCCGGTGCCCGGTTCGAGCTCGAGCCCGACGGCGAGCGACCGCAGAGCATCGGCCGCGTCCGCTCGTTCACTGGGAACTTCGGCATGTTCGTGCGCGCCTATACCTACATCCGCAGCAACGGGGACGCCGGCCTGCGGGCGGTGAGCGAGGATGCGGTGCTGGCCGCCAACTACCTGCGCGTGCGCCTGGCCGATGCCTACGACCTGCCCTATGACCGCATCTGCAAGCACGAGGTCGTGTTCAGCGGCCGCCGCCAGAAGCGCGAGAGCGGGGTCACCACGCTCGACATCGCCAAGGCCATCCTCGACCACCGGATTCATCCGCCCACCATCTACTTCCCGCTGATCGTGGAGGAGGCGCTGATGATCGAGCCGACCGAGACGGAGTCGATCGAGACCCTCGACCGCTTCAGCGAGGTGATGCTCCAGATCGCGGAGGCCGCCCGCGACGATCCGGACTCGCTCAAGCGCGCGCCCGTCACCACCCCCGTGGGACGCCTGGACGAGGCCACCGCAGCGCGTCGCCCCGACCTGCGCCACGCCTTCGGCGGCGGCCAGCCGGCCGTGCCGGGCGGAGAGCCCGCCGTGCCGGTGGGGGCGGGTTGAACTCCACGAAGGCCGCGGGGGTAGTATTCGACACCAATCGGCGGTTCGCCTACGGGGTGCCAGTGGTCACGAAGCAGCCGGATGGGCTTGTCGAGCGCATGCAGTCGGGGGACCTGGACGCGTTCGAGGAGTTCTTCAATACGTATAAGCGGCCGGTCTACACGACCGCGCTGGCGATCACCCGCGACCCGTTTTTGGCCGAGGAGATCCTGCAGGATTGCTTCGTCAAGGCGTACCGCGTCCGTCATCGGTTGCGCACCGACGTGTCGCCGCTGCCCTGGCTGCAGCGGGTCACCACCAACCTGTGCTACAGCCGCATCGCGCGCCGGCGCGCCATCGCCGAGCCGCTGACGTCGCTGATCAGCAACCTGGTCGCCGACCTGACATCGCGCCCCGACCAGGTGGCCGAATCGCGCGAGATCATCGAGGTCCTGCAGCGCGGCATCGACGCGCTGCCGCCCAAGCAGCAGACCGCCATCATCCTCTACTACCTGCATGGCTACTCGCTGGCCGAGTCGGCCGAGATCGCGGCCTGCAACGTCGGCACCATGAAGTCGCGCCTGCACTACGCGCTGAAGGCATTGCGCTCGCTCCTGCCCGCCGAGCGGCGGGCGCCGGCCGGCGCTCCGAGGCTCGCCACCGATGACCTGCCGTAAGGTCAGCCGCGAGCTGCTCGAGCGCTTCCGCTTCGGCGAGGAGCTCGACGCCCGATCGGCCCCGCACCTCGAGCACCTGCAGACCTGCCTCGCCTGCCGCGAGGAGGTCGGGCTGGACCGCGCCCTGGTCGCTCAGCTGCGGCGCGCGCTGCAGGCGCGCGTCGAGGGCTATGACCCCTCGCCATCCTCCTGGCAGCTGGTCCGGGAGCGGGCCCTGGCCACCGAGGCGGCACCATCACTGTGGATCGCCTGGTTCGGACGGCTGACGGCGAGCCTGCGGGCCGCCGGCGCGGTGGCCGCGGTGGCGCTGGTCGTGATGCTGGGGACGATGAGCAACGCCAACGACGACGTGAGTGCCTTCCAGCTGCGCGCAACCGGCCGCGGCGTGGTCGCGTACAGCGGCCAGCTGCCATCGGATCCGCCGCCCTACGAGGCGCGGGTCTGGTATCCGCCCACGCCTCTCCCGAGGCCCGCCGCCGGTCGCTTCTCGGTGATCATGACCTACAGCGAGACCGGCGGCCCCGTCGCGACCTCCCGACCCGTCCCGCGCCCGGTCGCCGGCCTGCTGCGGTGATCCCGCGTCCGGCGGGCCGGGTGGCCCGGCTGCCCGGACTGCTCGTCGTCATGGCGCTGGCGCTTGGCGCCTGCGCGCCCGCCGCCGGCCCTGACGTGCCCTCCGCGTCGCCTGCCGCGATCGTCCCGGATGCCAGCCTGGAGCTCAGCCAGGGGCCGAACCCGGGGCCGATCAAGCCGTTCCGTGGCGAGATGCGGCAGCACATCCGGGTGGTGGACGGCTACGTGAGCATGTACTTCGAGCTCCGGAACATCGGCGAGGAGCCGGTGACCTTCCTGAACACGCTCTACGACTATGAGCCGGACCAGCTCTACACGCCCGCCGTGCGGCTGGAGTGGCAGGAGGGCGGCAACCTGGTGCAGACGCGCGCCGGGCGCTTCTTTCCCAGCCCGGCCATCCTCGAGCCCGGCGCGACCGGCGCCTACCTGATGGGCGGCCAGCCGGCCCAGGGGAACGGCACCATCGGCGACCTGGTGACCCACATCAAGTACTGCCCCACGCGCGGCATGGATGACATCCCATCGGTGCCGGTCGAGGTCAGCGATGTCGACTGGTCGAACGCCGAGGGGTTGACCACGGTAACCGGCACGCTCACCCTGGCGGCCGGCCCGGCGCGTCCGGCCAGCCCCACCGTGGGCGTCGCCTTCTTCGACGCGGCCGACGCCTTCGTGGGCGCGGTGGTCGCCGCCTCTGCCGGATCGGCCCTCGAGCGAGACCAGCCAACCGCATTCGAAATCAGTGGCCACGGCGTGTTGGCCGACCAGATCGCCAGCGCGCGCGCGTTCGCGTGGGTCGACTGATGAACGAAACGTAACCAACCCGAGTAGGAATCGGTGTAAAGGTGCATGCTCGGATGCTTCCTTGACTCCGCGAGCGTTGAGGGGCCAATATGTGCGCGCCGTTGCGCAGGCCCCAATTTCGCCTTGCCCTGGAGGCCTCCGCGCGGCGCCACCGAATCCTTGGACCGAGCCCCGGCCGCCCCTTGAGCCGGGATGGTCCGAGCGTTGTTGGCAGTAGCCAAGGATGGAGGACGAAGGAGGCATCACCGGCGACGATCACTGAACGTCATGGACTCGACGGTCACCGCGAGCTTTGAGGATCTCGAGCTCATGTCGGGCAGACCGATGCGCCGCCTGGGGCGG
This sequence comes from Candidatus Limnocylindria bacterium, assembly GCA_036555005.1. GTDB lineage: Bacteria > Chloroflexota > Limnocylindria > QHBO01 > QHBO01 > DASSCW01. The sequence continues at coordinate 16,076 of DATBME010000091.1, forward strand.
CGTCTCCGCAACGCCGACTACGGCGAAAGGAAGATATATGTGGCATAAGCGAACATTGGGTGCGATCACAGCCCTGGGGCTGATCATCGCGGCCTGCGGCACCCCGGCCGCCACCAGCTCAGAGCCTGGTGGCGAGTCGCAGTCGCAGGCTCCGGCGGTGGACCAGGTGCTGCGCGTCCCGCTCGGTGGCGAGCCGGCGACGCTCGACCCGAACCGTGCCAGCGACAGCGTCTCAATTACCGTCCTGACGCAGCTGGTGCGGCCGCTGGTCTATTTCGACGCCAGCCTGAACACCGTTCCTGAAGGCGGCCTGGCCGAGAGCTGGGAGTCCTCAGAGGACGGCCAAACGGTCACCTTCCACCTGAAGGAAGGGATCAAGTACTCGGACGGCAGCGACATCGTGGCCGAGGACTTCGTAACCAGCTGGAAGCGGCTGATCGATCCGCGCACGGCGGCTGACTACTCGTATGTCCTGCTCGACGTCGCGGGCGGGACCGAGGTGTACGGGGCCGATCCGGAGGACGACGCTGCAGTCGACGCCGCGCTCGAGAACTTCGGGGTCTCGGCGCCCGACGACGCCACATTCGTGGTTGAGCTTGCCCACCCGGCGACGTACTTCGTTTCGATCGCCACGCTGTGGGTCACCGCGCCGATGCGCGCCGACTTCGAGTTCGGCGAGGCCGAGGGCTATCTCTCGTCCGGTCCGTACATCATGTCGGAGTGGAACCACGAGGAGAACATCACCCTCGTACCGAACCCCGAGTGGACAGGAGGCCCCGCCTCGCTGCTCACCGAGATCCAGATGCCGGTGATCGCCGATCCGGCGCAGGCGCTGGCCGCCTACGAGAGCGACGAGATCGACATCGTGGGCGTGCCGTCAGCCGACGTGCAGCGCATCCGCGACGATCCGGAGCTGAGCCAGCAGGTGATCCAGGGTGATCGCCTGTCGCTCGAGTACTACGGCTTCGACATGCGCGATTCGAGCGTGTTCGGCCAGTCGCAGCAGCTGCGCTGGGC
>DATBME010000060.1:0-28635 GCA_036555005.1 Candidatus Limnocylindria bacterium
ACCACCGCGCTGGACGTGATGATCCAGGCCCAGATCCTGGAGCTGCTCGCCGGGCTGTCGAGCGAGCTCGGGATGGCGACCATCATGGTCACCCACGACCTCGGGGTGGTCGGTCAGCGCTGCGACCGCGTGCTGGTCATGTACGGCGGCACGATCGCCGAGGAGGCCGAGGCCTGGCGGCTGTACGCCAAGCCGCAGCATCCGTATACCCAGGCCCTGCTCGCCTCGTTCCCCGACCTGTCCCATCCCGAACGGGAGCTGGTCTCGATCGCTGGCACTCCGCCGCGGCTGGACGCGATGCCGCCGGGCTGCCCGTTTGCGCCGCGATGCCCGATGGTCTTCGATCGGTGCCGCGTCGAGCGGCCGCCCGCCTATGAGCTGATCCATGGTCGCCGGGTGGCGTGCTTCCTGGTCGACCCCGCCGAGAATCGTCAGGCGGTGGCCGATGCCTGAGCCGATCCTGGTGGTCGAGGGGCTGCGCAAGGACTTCCCCGGCCAGCGCTCGTTGACGGACCTGCTGACCCGCCGTCCGGCACGCGACGTGACCGCGGTCGACGGCGTCAGCTTCACGGTCATGCCGGGTGAGGTGCTCGCCCTGGTGGGGGAGTCGGGCTGCGGCAAGACGACGACCGGCAACCTGCTGCTGGGCCTGATGCTGCCTACCGCCGGCAGCGTGACCCTTGATGGCCGGCACGTCGGCGGTCTCTCGCATCGCGAGCTGCTGAGGCTGCGGAGCGGCGTGCAGATGATCTTCCAGGATCCGTACGAGTCGCTGAACCCGCGCATGCGGGTGCAGGACATCGTGGCCGAGCCGCTGCGCGTCCACGGCGTGGCCGGTTCAGCGGCCGAGGCCGATGCGCGGGTGCGCGAGGCCCTCTCCCAGGCCGGCCTGACGCCGCCCGAGGCCTACCTGCATCGGCTGCCATTCGAGCTCTCTGGCGGCCAGCGCCAACGGGTGGTGATCGCCGCGGCGCTGGCGCTGCGGCCGAAGCTGCTGGTGGCCGATGAGCCGGTCAGCATGCTGGACGTCAGCATCCGGGCCGAGATCCTGAACCTGCTGCGCAGGCTCGCCGACGAGCACGGCATCAGCGTGCTGATGATCACCCACGACCTATCGACGGTGGCCGCCTACGCCGACCGCATCGCGGTCATGTACCTGGGACGGATCGTGGAGATCGGCGACGCGCGGACCGTCCTGTCCGACCCGCAGCACCCGTACACCCGCGCGCTGCGGTCGGTGGTGCCGGTGCCGGACCCGTCGGCGCGTCGAAAGCCGGTGATCCTGGTGGGCGAGACCCCCGACCCGTCACGCATCCCGTCCGGTTGCCGATTCCACCCACGCTGCCCGGTCGCCTTCGAACGCTGCCCGCTGGAGGATCCACCGCTGTTCGACCTCGGTGGCGGGCACCGGGCAGCCTGCCTGCTGGTCGAGGACGGTCGGGGGGGTTCCGCGGCGACCAGAGCGGCGGTGGCGGATGGCGAAGGCGTCGCGACCGGCTAGGGGGTCGCGACCGGCGCCGACCCGCCGAACAGCAGGGAAACCACCAGCCAGCTGACACCGACCGCGGCAGCACCTGGACCGAGCAGGCGCGGCAGCCGCTGCCGGACAGAGGCGAAGCGACCCGCCAGTGGCGCGGCGGCGATCGTTCCGACCAACCCGGCCAGCGAGGCGCCGAACGCCTGGGCCAGGGGCGGCGAGGCGGCACCTATCTGGCGCTCGCCGGCCATCAGCAGCCCGACGACGACCGTCGCCAGCCCGGCGAAGAGGCCGGCCGCCACGGTGGCGGTCGACGCGCGCAGCCACCCCTGCTGGGTCGCTCCCGTCACTACGCCGCCCGCGGCCACGGTGCTGGCGACCAGGATGGTGCCGGGCATGACCCAGGAGCCGGCCGGCGGGGAGATCCAGAACCAGAGCAGCGCCACCAGCGGTGCCGCCAGCATGCCGGCGGCCGCCACCCAGGTCAGCGGCTGGGTCCAGTCCTCCGGATCCTCCGGCGGGACCACGTTGCCCAGCCGCACACTGACCGGGACGAGCTCGTCATCAGCCTCGCCGTCATCGGCCTCGGCGTCCCCAGCCTCGTCCGCGGCAGCCGCGGGCTGCGCTGATGCTTCCGGGCGCGGCAGGATCATGCCGGGACGGCCTGGCCGACCGGGCTCATCTCCGCGGCGCTCCCCACTGTGGCCAGGCGCAGGCCAAGGATGCGGGCCCCCAGCTCGCGCACCATCCACCCGGCCTGGGCGCGCAGCCGCGGATCGTCCTCGCTCAGGCAGATCGCTGCCAGGGCGTGCAGCTCCGGCAGGGCGGCCGGCGTGTCCAGGTCGTCGTCCATGGCCGCCAGGAAGCGGGTGCGGTGCTCGGCCACGATCGGGTCCAGCGAGGCCGGGTCGGCCAGGGCCGGCGCCAGCGGCTCCAGCTCCTCGGCCGCGCGACAGGCCTGGCGCAGACGTGCCGCGGCCAGCACCGACGCCTCCAGCCCGCTCTCGTCGAAGGCGAGCTCGTCCCGGTAGTGATGCGAGATCAGGTAGTGGCGGATCGCGTCGCCCGGGTACGACGCCAGCAGGTCACGCACCAGCACCAGGTTGCCGAGCGACTTGCTCATCTTCTCGTCGGCGTAGCGCAGCATGCCGGCGTGCATCCACCAGGCGACGAACGGCTGCTCGCCGGTGCCTCCTTCCGACTGGGCGATCTCCGACTCGTGATGGGGGAAGGTGAGGTCGGCACCGCCGCCGTGGATCTCGAAGCGCGGTCCCAGGTACCGCATGCTCATGGCCGAGCACTCGATGTGCCAGCCGGGCCGGCCGGCGCCCCACGGCGATGGCCACGACGGCTCGTCCGGAGCCGATGGCTGCCACAGCACGAAGTCCAGCGGATCCCGCTTGCCGGGCAGATCCGGCACGTTGCCGCGCTCGTTGGCGATCGGCAGCATCGCGTCACGAGGCAGGCCGGAGAGCGCGCCGTAATCGGGCCAGGAGTCGATCGCGAAGTACACGTGGTCATCGGCCTGGTAGGCGTGGCCACGCGCCAGCAGCTTCGCGATCAGCTCCTGCATCTGCGGGATGTGCTGGGTGGCACGCGGGTAGTGATCGGGGGGCAGCCAGTTCAGGGCGGCCATCTCGGTCAGGAAGGTGGTGACGTGCCGGTTGCCGAGCTCCAGGTAGTCGATCCCCAGCTCGCGGGCGCGCTTCAGCATGTCGTCGTCGACATCGGTCAGGTTCTGGACGTAGACCACCCGGTGGCCGAGGTACTCCAGGTACCGATGCAGGACGTCGAAGCTCAGGTAGGTGAAGGCGTGACCCAGGTGGCCGGTGTCATACGGAGTCACGCCGCACACGTAGAGACCGATCGGTCCATCACCGATGGGCGCGAAGCGCACCTTCTCACGGCGACGGGTGTCGTACAGGCGCAGGGACATCGATGGCGATTCTAGGGGCGCCCGATTGACCTGTCCGGCGCTGGCCGGCCGGTTTAGAATCGCCGCGCCGCTGGGGGACGGTCAGCTGCCCGACCGAATGCCGAGGAGTGCGCCATGTGGGAGGTCCTGAAGTGGTTCGCGGTCTTCGTGATCGCGCTGCTCCTCATCGTGGCCGGGCTCTTCTGGCTGATGGGGCGACCGCTGCCGATCCCACAGTTCTGACGCCCCGGCGTCTCATGATCCTGGCTTGGTCATCATCAGGAAGCCGATGACGCCGGTCGCCGCGGCCATCCCGTAGGCCACGTAGCGCTGGCGGCGCGCACGCCGCTCCCAGGCGGCCGGGTCCCCGGAGTCGAGGCGCAGCAGGCGGCGCAGGTTCGGCCGCGAGATGAAGGCGGCCACCAGGATATTGATGGCGTAGATGGTGAGGGCCACCAGCAGCCAGGGCTGAGTGAGCAGCTGCGTGCCCAGCACGATCAGCAGCCCAACGCCCGTCAGGCCAACCGCCACGGCGATCACCACCGAGCCGGTGCCCTGCATGACCAGCAGGCCGCGGGTGATGGGGCCGTACTCGGTGGCGCCGGCGGCATCGGCCCGACGCAGCAGGAAGGGCAGCACCAGGCTGGGCGCCAGCAGCGAGATGGCCAGCAGGATGTGCGTGACGAGCAGGATGGGGAACCAGTTCACGGTCACCCGATCCTAGCGCAGCGGGCGGACGACGCCGCGGAGGGAGGTCGGGTCAGGCAGCCTTGGCGCGTGAGGTTCGACGGCGGCGCGTCGTCGGTGTCTTGGCCGGCCCGGAACCGAACAGCCCGCGCACCGTGGGGATGAGCGCACCGACGTTCACCGTCCAGCCAACGCCGAATGGCTGCTCGCTGAAGATCGTATCCGAGTTGGGGTTCCACCAGGCGTCGATCAGCTTGCGTGGCGTCGGCAGGCGGAAGTCGTAGGGCACGAAGTCGAACAGCCGACCGTGCCAGGTCCGCTTGTCGGCCGGCAGCTGCAGCTCCTTGTAGACGGCTGCCACCACCAGTCCGAAGGTCGCCGTGCGCAGGATCCAGCCCAGGGCGCTGAGCTCGCGACGCAAGGTGTTCATCGGTTCCTCCTCATCCGCAAGCGCCGTGCCGGGATGCACCGGGTGCTCATGGCATCATGCGCTCGCCGATGCGCGTTCGTCCCTACCTCGACCTGCTCCGCCGCAATCCGGCCTTCACCCGGCTCTACTCGGCACAGCTGATCAGCTTCGCCGGCGACTGGTTCGCGACGGTCGCCATCCTGGGCCTGGCGCTCGAGCTGACCGGCTCGCCGTCGATCGCCTCGCTGGTGCTGGTGGTCCAGACCGGCGCTTTCGCCATCGCCTCGCCGATCGCCGGCGTGCTCGCCGATCGGTTCGACCGCCGCCGGCTGATGGTGATCGCCGACCTGGCGCGAGTGCCGGTGGCGCTGGCCTTTCTGCTGGCACGCGACCCCGAGACGTTGTGGATCGCTTTCGTGGCCGCCGCGTTGCTCTCGGTTGGAGCCGCCATCTTCGAGCCGACCTCGTCGGCCGCGCTGCCCAACCTGGTGGAAGACGAGGAGCTGGGCGAGGCGAACGTCCTGATCGGCTCGGCCTGGGGCACCATGCTGGCGGTGGGCGCCGCCCTGGGCGGCCTGGTGGCGGCCACGCTCGGTCGCGACGCCGCCTTCGTGATCAACGCGGCCTCGTTCGGCGCCTCGGCGCTGCTGGTGGTCGGCATCCGGCGATCGTTCAGCCGGGATGCGATGGCGGGCGCGGCCCACGAGCGGCCGCGCGGTGGCGTGCGCGGCATCAGGGACTCGTTGGGCATGGTCATCCGCTTCGCGCGTGGCAACCGCATCGTGGGCGCCCTGCTCCTCTCGAAGACGACCTTCGGGGTCGGCACCGGCGTGATCGTGATGCTGGCCATCTTCGGCCGTGACGTGTTCGCTGCCGGCGACGCCGGCATCGGGCTGCTGTTCGCCGCCCGCGGTCTCGGTGCGCTCATCGGTCCCTTCCTGGCCCGGTCGCTGGTGGGGCTGACCGATCGGGGCCTGCTGCTCGGCATCGCCGGCTCGTTCGTGGCCTTCGCGGTGGGATACCTGCTGCTGCCGTTGGCGCCCGGACTGTGGATCGCCATGCTCTGCGTGTTCGTCGCCCACCTGGGCGGCGGCGCGCAGTGGATGCTGTCCTCGTACGGGCTGCAGCGCGCCAGCCCCGACCAGGTCCGCGGCCGGGTCTTCAGCTTCGACTACGGGCTGGTGACGGTGACCATCACCCTCTCGCTCCTCATCGCCGGCTACCTGGCGGAGGTCCTGGCGCCGGCGGTCACGACCTGGATCATGGTCTCCCTGGCCGCCCTGGCGGCGGTGGCCTGGGTCAGCCTGGCGCGACCGATCATCCAGGGGCCGGCGCACACCCTGCCGGCGGTTGACGAGCGTGAGCCGATGGTCCCGCCGGGCGGCTAGTTCGCGCTGGGCTGCGCCGTCGGTGATCCGCTGGGAGTCGGTGTCGGCGTTGGATCGGGTGCAGTCGAGACGGTCACGCCAGGAAAGTAGTAGGTCAGCATGATCTGGGCGCTGCTCGTGCCCGCCCGGCCGCAGGCCTGGGTGCCCCATTGGAACATGCGCCAGCCGGTGGCGTTGGCCCCGCACGCCTCGCCGCGGCGGCCGGCGTTGTAGTAGGTCGGGAAGATCTCGCCGTCCTTCAGCACGCGGGTCGCCCACGTGGCCCTGACCGCAGCCGCAGCCCTGGGGTAGGTCGGCCGCGATGGGTCGTAGACCTGGTCGGCCGTGTCGTCGCGGACGTCGAAGCACTCGCCGTCGGCGTTCGTGCCACCGCGCCAGTGCAGGACCTGGTACCAGGCGTAGTGCTTGACCGCCAGGGCCCCCGCGCGCAGCGACTTGCGGGTCCACGACGGGATCCACTCCCGCGACAGCACGTTCCGGGCGTAAGCCTTGAAGCGCACGGTCTCCACCGCTCCGGTGGCATGCCGCAGGACTCGGATGGTGGGTGGCGGACTGACCGATGAGGCCCACCCCGAGCACGAGGCAGCCGCCGCTTGCCCGGCCAGGCCCGGCAGCACAGCGGTCAGTGTCACGAGCGCGGCCAGCAGGGCGACCACGAACGGGCGTCGGAACATCGGGCGCCGACCGTACACCGCACCGGACCGCACCAGAACCCACCAATGGTCCTGGTCCGATTGGGCTCAGGCCGCGAGGTCAGCCGTCGTCGCGCCAGCGGTGGACGCGGGATCCGACGGTATCGAATCCAAGCTCCTCGCAGAGCGCCAGGAACTCCGCGCGCGGCACCCCGCGCCATTCCAGCGCGTCCAGGTCCTCGTCCACCGCCGCGTCGCGGTTGAGCGTGGCCAGGCGTTTGTACAGGGCGGCCTCGGACCGATGGTCACGCAGCGTGGCGGCCAGCCCCACCGCTCCCCGCAGCGGCACCTCCCATTCCAGCGGCGAGTCGGGAATCGCCTCCAGCAGCTGCCACCTGTCGAGCACGGCCGCCGCGCTCTTGGCGCCCCAGCCCGGCAGCCCGGGATAGCCATCCGACGAGTCGCCGACCAGCGCCAGGTAGTCGGGGATGCTCTCCGGCGCGACGCCGAACTTGGCGCGCACGCCGGCCTCGCCGTACTCGACCCTCCGCATCCTGTCACGCAGCACGATGCGCTCGCCCTCGACGCACTGCGCCAGGTCCTTGTCGACGCTGCAGATCACGATCTGCTCCACGCGTGGGTCGCCGCTGAATCGGGCGACCGCCGTGGCGATCCCGTCATCGGCCTCGTCCTCGACCATCGGCCAGGTCACGATGCCGAGCGCTCGCAGTGCGCGCTCCGCGTCGCGGAACTGGGCGAGCAGGTCGGGGTCCATGCCGGCGCTGCTCTTGTAGGTCGGGAAGAGGTCGTTGCGCCAGCTCTCGATGACGTAGTCGGTGGCGGCCGCGATGTGAGTGACGTCCGGCTCCCGAAGCAGGGACAGCATGCTGTCGATCAGCCCGCGCACCGCGTTGACCGGCCGTCCATCCGGGCCGCGCGCCAACGAGCGCCCCGGCGAGTAGAAGGCACGGAACAGCTCGAAGGTGGCGTCGACGAGGTGGACCTTCATGGCCCTCGAGGATAGCGGCGGGCCCGTATCTTGCGCCGTACGGACCTCTAGCCGGCTCGAGCGCTGCGCGAGGACGCCATGAAACGCGTTGCCACTCTCATCGCCCTGGTGCTCGCCCTGACTGTCCCGCAGGTTGCGACCGCCGGACAGCTTCCCGCCCACATCGATCTGCCCAACGGCTTCGCCCCCGAGGGGATTGCCGTCGGGCGCCACGCCACCTTCTATACCGGATCCCTCTCTGGCGCTGGCATCTGGCACGGCAGCCTTCGGACCGGTGAGGGAGAGCTTCTCGTTCAAGGCGGCGGACCGTTCACCGGGATGAAGGTCGACCGCCTCAACCGGCTGTGGGTGGCCGGCGGTCCGTCGGGCCTGGGCCATGTGTTCGACGCCGAGACTGGGGCCCAGCTGGCGCGATTCGACTTCGGCGCTTCGCCGACCTTTGTCAACGACGTGGTGGTCACCCGACGCGCGGCCTACTTCACTGATTCGTCGCAGCCGCTTCTGTATCGAGTGCGCATCGGTCGGTCCGGCGCGATCGGTGAGCCGGAGACGATCCAGCTCGATCCGACCGCCATCGGCTTCGTGCCCGGGGCATTCAACCTCAATGGCATCGATGCGCTGGGCGGCCGCAAGCCGCTCGTCGCGGTCAACACGACGACGGGGGCGTTGATCCGCATCAATGTCGCGACCGGCAAGGCAGTGCCCATCGACCTCCACGGCGAAACGGTGGTGAATGGCGATGGGATCTTGCTCCGCGGTCACACGCTCTTCGTCGTTCGCAACTTCGATAACGCCATCTCGGTCGTCCGCCTGTCGCGCCATCTGCGCAGCGGTGTTGTGCGGCGCACGATTGAACCCGACGACGTTGATGTCCCGACGACGGCTGCCCGCTTCCGCGGGGCGCTGTACGTGGTCAATGCTCGCTTCGGCACCACCGCCCCGCCGCCGGTCGAGTACTGGGTCACGCGGGTCGAGCCCTAGCAACTGGACCCCGTTGGCTCGGGCTGATAAGCCGCCAGTAAGCGGCGGCATGGCAGGGTTGGGTTATGCGGAGGACGGCGCGGGCGCGTGCCCTGCGATATCCCCGACGGCGCCACGGTCAGCGGGGATCCACGCCGTTCTCCGCCATAGGTGGCGGGCCGGTGCGGAACGGCGTCAGACGGCCAGCGGCTCGCGGTACTCCCCGTACACCGCGCGCAGCGCGTTGCACATCTCGCCGATGGTGGCGTAGGCGCTGACCGCCGCCATGATGGCGGGCATCAGGTTGACGTCGCCTCGCGCCGCCTCGTCGCGCAGGCGGGCCATGGCTCGAGCGTGCGCGCCAGCATCGCGCTCGGCGCGGACGCGCGCCAGGCGATCCAGGTGCCGCCGCTCCTGCTCGCGGCTGATCTCGAGCAGCGGGATGCGCAGCTCCTCGTCCGGATCGGCGTAGCGGGTGACGCCCACCAGCTCGCGCTCGTGCGCCTCCAGCTCGCGCGCCTGCTCGTAGGCGGCATCGGCGATCTCGGCCTGCGGGAAGCCGGCCTCGATGGCGCGCACCATGCCGCCCAGCTCGTCGATCTGGGCGATGTAGGCCCAGGCCGCCTGCTCGGTGCGGTTGGTGAGCGTCTCCACGAAATACGACCCGGCCAGCGGATCGACGGTATTGGCCACGCCGGACTCCTCGGCCAGGATCTGCTGCTGCCGCAGGGCGACCAGGGCGGCCTCCTCAGAGGGGACGGCCCAGGCCTCGTCGTACGCATCGGTATGCAGGGACTGCGTGCCGCCCAGCACGCCGGCCAGCGCCTGGATGGCGACGCGGGTCAGGTTGTTGAGCGGCTGCTGGGCAGTCAGGGACACGCCCGCGGTCTGGGTGTGGAAGCGCATCCAGGTCGAGCGCTCGTTCTCGGCCCCGAACCGCTCCCTGGCCAGCTTGTACCAGATGCGCCGCGCCGCGCGGAACTTGGCGACCTCCTCGAAGAAGTCGTTGTGACTGTTGAAGAAGAAGGAGAGGCGCGGGGCGAAGTCGTCGAAGCGCAGCCCGCGGGCCAGCGCATCCTCCACGTAGGCGATGCCGTCGGCGATGGTGAAGGCCAGCTCCTGGACGGCGGTCGAGCCCGCCTCGCGGATGTGATAGCCGGAGATGCTGATGGTGTTCCAGCGCGGCAGTTCGGCGGTGCCCCACTCCACCGTGTCGGTCACCAGCTTCAGCGATGGGGCCGGCGGGAAGATGTACTCCTTCTGGGCGATGAACTCCTTCAGGATGTCGTTCTGCAGCGTGCCGGTCAGCTGGGCGCGCGGCACGCCCATCTTCTCGGCGGCCGCGATGTACATGGCCCAGATCATCGGCGCCGGCGAGTTGATGGTCATGGAGGTGCTGATCTCGCCGACTGGCAGCCCGTCGAGCAGGATCTCCATGTCGGCCAGGCTGGAGACCGCCACCCCGCAGGTGCCGAACTCGCCCTCGGCCTGCGGCTCGTCGTGGTCGTAGCCGTACAGCGTCGGCATGTCGTAGGCGATCGACAGGCCGGTGCCCCCGGCCGCGATCAGCGCCTTGAACCGCTGGTTGGTGTCCTCGGCCGTGCCGAAGCCGGCGAACATGCGCATCGTCCACAGCCGGCCGCGGTGCCCGGTGGGATGGATGCCGCGCGTGAACGGCGGCTCGCCGGGGAGCGCCAGGTCGTCGATCTCGTCCCAGCCCGGCTCCGCGCCGGTAGCGGCGCCGCCACCGGCGGGGCTGAAGGCGTAGCGCGGGCGTCCGCGGTCGGGATCATTGGCCGGGTCGTGCAGGTCGTCCGAGGTGTAGACCCGGTCGATCTCGACCCCGGACTGGGTGATGAAGCGAGGTCGCCGCTCTGGGGCGCGCTCCAGCGCCGGCTCCAGGCGCTCAGCCTGCCAGCGCGCGTGGTGCTGCCGCCAGCGCTCGCGATCGGTCACGGATAGAGGCCGCGCAGCGTGGTGGCGCCGGCTACGCGCTCGACGGCGACCATCATGGCCGCCCCGCGCAGGTCGACCGACTGCGCCTCGCTCATGGCCAGCACATCGGCGAAGGCCCCGTCCATGATGCGTTCCAGGTCGCCACGGATCGCCTCCTCCGTCCAGAAGAAGGACTGCATGTCCTGCACCCACTCGAAGTAGGCGAGCACCAGGCCGCCGGCGGCGCACAGGATGTCGGGCACCACCAGCACGCCGCGATCGCGCAGGATGGCGTCGGCGGCGGGCGTGGTCGGGGCATTGCCGGCCTCGATCAGGATGCCGGCCTTCACCTGCTCTGCGGCGGCCTGGTCGATCTGGTACTGCCGGCCGGCCGTGATGAAGACGTCGCAGTCGAGCGCGAAGATGGACGACCGATCCATCGGCTCGGCGCCGGGCACGTCACGCACCGTGTCGTGCTTGCGCATGTGCGTGACGGCGGCCGCCGCGTCGATGCCGTGTGGATTGGCGACCGCCCGGCGGTCGTCGGCGAGCGCGACAAGGGAGGCGCCGGCGTCGGCCAGCATCTCGGCCAGTGCCGTCCCCACGCGGCCGAAGCCCTGCAGCGCGACGCGGGCGCCCCGCAGCTCGAGGTTGCGGCAGCGCGCGGCGGCCAGGATGCAGCGGAAGGCGCCGCGGCTGACGGCCTCGCGCCGGCCGCGCGTGCCACCGATCGCCAGTGGCTTGCCGGTCACCACGGCCGGGATGGTATGCCCGTGGTGCATGCTGAAGGTGTCCATGATCCAGGCCATGGTCTGCGAGCCGGTGTTGACGTCGGGGGTTGGGATGTCACGGTCGGGACCGATCAGCACGCTGATGTCGGTGGCGTAGCGCCGGGTCAGGGCCTTGCGCTCGCTGGTCGACAGCAGCTTGGGGTCGACGACCACACCGCCCATGGCGCCGCCGTACGGGATCTGGACCAGCGCCGCCTTCCAGGTGTTGAGCATGGCGTTGGCGCGCACCAGGTCGAGCGTCAGGTCATCGGTGAAGCGGATGCCGCCAGTGGTCGGGCCGCGGTTCAGGTTGTGATGGACGCGGTAGCCGGTGAAGTTGCGGACGCTGCCATCGTCCATGCGCACCGGGAAATGGACCGTCAGTTCGCGCTTCGGCTCGCGCAGCACGCCGTGCATGCCGGGATCGAGCTCCAGCCGCTCGGCGGCCAGGTCCAGCGCCCGCTGGGCCGCTCCCCACACGTCGTCCGGCACGGCGTCGCCGTGGAGGTGCTCAATGTCGGCGGTGGCCGTCATACAGCCGTCCGGCAGCAGGCGCTGATCGCCACGTGCATCGTGCTCAACTGGTGAGATCCCTCCGTGAAGGGCCGCTGGCGCGGCGCGGGCGGTGAGCATACCGTCGCCCATCGGCCGGCGACAACCGTTCCCCTTCGTCGCTGCCGGTGGCACACTTGGCCGGTCCAACCCACTTGGGCCCCGGCGGCACGCACCCGCCGACCGGCGCCCCAACCGAAGACCGGAGGCAGTTCGATGGCTCCCCGAGTCATGACCGTCAGCGGGCCGATCCCACCCGAGCGCATCGGCTTCACCCTTCCGCACGAGCACACCGGCATCTACCTCTGGCACATCCAGAACCGCTGGGACTACTGGGAGCTCAGCCCCAACGAGGACCTTATCGGCGACGAGCTGCGCGACTTCCGGCGGCGCGGCGGCTCGACCGTCGTCGACCTGACCGCGCCGGGGGTCGGCCGCGATCCCGAACGGCTCCGCCGACTCGCGAGCCGGACCGGCATCCAGATCGTGATGGGCTGCGGCTGGTATCGCGAGGCGTACTACCCGTCCGAGGCGCTGATCGAGCGACGGAGCGTTGACGACCTTGCCGACGAGCTGATCCGCGAGCTGCGCGACGGCGTGGCCGGCACCGGCGTTCGGCCGGGGATCATCGGCGAGATCGGTACCGACAAGCCGTGGGTCAGTGCGCAGGAAGAGCGGGTGCATCGGGCCGCGGCCCGCGCGGCGCGCGCGACCGGCATGGCGATCACCACCCATGGCGTGCGTTCGCCTGTGGGGCTGGCACAGCTGCGCATCTTCGAGGAGGAGGGCGTCGACCCGGCGCGCGTCGTCATCGGCCATGCCGACTCGTACCCGGTGCTCGACCACTACCTGGCCATCCTGGAGCGCGGCGCCAACCTGGAGTTCGACTTCATCGGCCACCGCTTCGACATCGAGGAAGCGGAGGAGCCGCGGCTGGTGGAGCTCATCGTCGAGCTGCTGGAGCGCGGCTGGGGCGGACAGCTGCTGCTCAGCCAGGACATCTGCCACAACCGCCAGCTCAAGGCCAATGGCGGCACTGGGTTCACCTACCTGCAGCAGCACTTCCTGCCGACCCTGCGCACCGCGGCCGTGGGCGAGGGCGAGATCCAGCAGCTGACGGTCGACAACCCGCGGCGCATCCTGACGCTGCCCTGAGGATGCGTCGATCCTTCCCAACGCGTACCCCGCGTACCCCGTGTACCCCGTGTACCCCGCGTACGCCGCGTACCCCGCGTACCCCGCGCACGCCGCGTACCCCGCGTACCCGCGTACCCGCGTACCCCGCGATACTCACGGTTTGCGTACAAGGGCGCCGGTCCACAGCGGGACGCGACGTGGCACTCGGGATACGTGTGAACCGATGCATTTGCTTGCGTCCTATGCACGCTGCCACTCATACCGTGTGTCAATGCGCACGCCAGCGCATCCAGCGGCGCTGATGTACTCAAGCTGTGTGTGAGCCGGAATCAGCCGGCGAAGCTGTGTGAGCCGGAATCAGCCGGCGGAGGCGCGTGTGAAGGAGACGAAGCGGGCTGAGCCGCGGGACCCGGTGGCCGACCTGCGGCGCATCGCCCTGCTGCTGGAGTTCGCCAACGAGCCCTCCTACCGGGTCCGCGCCTTCCGGAACGCAGCGGCCACGGTGCGCGACCTGGACCCCGCCGCGCTGCAGGAGCACGTGAAGCAGGGGACGCTGCGCAGCCTGACCGGCATCGGCGAGGTCACCGAGCGCACGATCACCGAGAGCCTGCGCGGGGAGGAGCCGGTCTACCTCCGCCGCCTGGAGGCGACCGGCGGCCGCATGGTGGCCGAGCTCGGCGCGGAGCTGTGCCAGGCGCTGCGCGGCGACTGCCACGTCCACTCCGACTGGAGCGACGGCGGGTCACCGATCCGCGAGATGGCCGAGGCCGCCATCGAGCTGGGTCACGCCTACATGGTGTTGACCGACCACTCACCGACGCTGACCGTGGCCAATGGGCTGACGGCCGAACGCCTGGAGCGGCAGCTCGACGACGTGGCGGCGCTCAATGTCGAGCTGGCGCCGTTCCGCATCCTGACCGGCATCGAGGTCGACATCCTGTCCGACGGTTCGCTGGACCAGACGCCGGAGCTGCTCAGCCGCCTGGACATCGTTGTCGGCAGCGTCCACTCAGAGCTGCGGATGGCAGCGGGACCGATGACCAGGCGCATGGTGACCGCCCTGGCCGATCCACACCTGGACATCCTGGGCCACTGCACCGGCCGCATGAAGGCCGGGCGTCGCAACCGGCCGCCGTCGGAGTTCGACGCCGAGATCGTGTTCGCCGCCGCTGCTCGCTTCGACAAGGCGGTCGAGGTCAACTCCCGACCCGAGCGGCTCGACCCGCCGAAGCGCCTGCTGCGCCTGGCGGTCGAGGCGGGGTGCCGGGTGAGCATCGACTCGGACGCCCATGCACCGGGACAGATGGGCTGGCAGCCGTACGGCTGCGATCGAGCGGCGGCATGCGGCGTGCAGATCGGCGCGATCGTCAACGCCATGGAGGCCGATGCACTGCTGGCCTGGGCCGCCGCGCATGAGGCCTGAACGGCCACCCATCGGTCCATACTGAACCGCCCACTTGAGTGAGGAGACCGTCATGTCCGTCGCACGCGTCACTGAGCTGAGCTGCACCTCCCCCGATTCCTTCGAGGACGCCATCCGCCAGGGGATCGAGCGCGCCAACCGCACCCTGCGCCAGGTGCGCAGCGCCTGGGTCAAGGAGCAGCGCGTGAACATCGGGCGCGATGGCGCCGTCGAGTTCCAGGCCAACATCATGGTCACCTTCGTCCTCGAGGACTGACCCTCGCGAACCAGGGATCACGTCATTGAGCGCATTCCTGGACGACATCCGACAGCGACTGCCGGACCTGCGCCTGCTCACGGACGAGATCGACCGTGAGTCATATCGTCGCGATGAGACCGCGCACTTCGCTCCGGGCCTGCCGCTGGCCGTGGCCCTTCCGACGAGCGTTGGCGAGGTGTCACAGATCATGCGTCTGGCGACCGAGCACCGCGTCCCCGTCGTTCCGCGCGGTGCCGGCACTGGGCTCTCCGGCGGGTCAGCCGGCATCGAAGGCGCGTTGACCGTCGCCCTGACGCGAATGAACAAGATTCTCGAGGTGGACCTCGAGAACCTCGTCGCTGTCGTCCAGCCGGGCGTCATCAACGCGGACCTGAAGGCGGAGGTGGCCAAGTCCGGCCTCTTTTATCCGCCGGATCCGGCGAGCTATGAGATGTGCTCGATCGGCGGCAACATCGGCACCAACGCCGGTGGGCTCTGCTGCGTCAAGTACGGGGTCACCCGGGATGCGGTGCTGAGCCTCGAGGTGGTCCTGCCCGATGGGCGAGTGATCCGTACCGGGGGCCGCAATGTCAAGGACGTGGCCGGCTATTCCCTGACCCACCTCTTCGTCGGTTCCCAGGGGACGCTCGGCATCGTGACCGAGGCCACCCTCCGCCTGCGACCCACGCCGCCGCCGAAACAGACCCTGCTGGCCTTCTTCCCAACGGTCGCCGACGCGGGTCGGGCGGTCGTGGCGATGACGGCTGCCAGGCTCGAACCATGCACGCTGGAAGTCATGGACAAGGTCACCATTGCCGCGGTTGACGATTGGCACAGCCTGGGGCTGGACCGCTCCGCCGCGGCGCTGCTGCTGATCGAATCCGACCGGCCGGGCGATGCGGCACTCGCCGAGCTCGAGATGGCGGAGGAGTCCTGCGTCACGGCCGGCGCCACGTCGACCGTTCGCGCCGAGAACACGATGGAGGCCGATTGGCTGCGCCAGGTCCGCCGCCTGGCCTTCAGGGCGATGGAGCGGCTAGGGGTCGCCCGCATGGAGGACGTCGGTGCGCCCCGGAGTCGAATACCGGAGCTCATGGCCG
This sequence comes from Candidatus Limnocylindria bacterium, assembly GCA_036555005.1. Lineage (GTDB taxonomy): Bacteria > Chloroflexota > Limnocylindria > QHBO01 > QHBO01 > DASSCW01. The sequence continues at coordinate 15,633 of DATBME010000060.1, forward strand.
AGATCGAGCGGATCGCGTCCAAGCACGACGTGCAGTGCGGCACGTTTGGGCACGTCGGCGACGGGAACCTGCACCCCACCTTCGTCTGGGAGCGTGGCGACAGCGTGGCCGAGGAGCGGGTGCACGCTGCCTGCGAAGAGCTCTACCGAGCGGCGATCGCGATGGGCGGCACGGTGACCGGAGAGCATGGGATCGGTGCCGCGCGGAAGTCGTTGCTCCCCGAACAGCGCGGGACGGAGGCAGTGGCCGTCATGCGTGCGATCAAGCAGGCGCTCGATCCCCTGAACATCCTCAACCCCGGGCGGATCGTCGATCTCGACTCCTGAGCGGACGGCCTTCGCCGTCAGCCGACGGTGGGCGTTGCGGAGGCTACCAGGGAGGGGCCAGGGCCTCCATGGTGTCGCGATCGGCATGCAGGCCCTGGGCGGTGAGGGGGATGAGCGCCACCTGGTCCGCGCCGGCGTCGAGCATGGCCCGCAGCCCGGTGCGGAGCACCGCGTCGTCGCCCCACGCCACCAGCGCGTCGACCAGGCGGTCGCTGCCCGGCTTGGCCAGGTCCTCCTCGTCGAAGCCCGCCTCGCGCAGGTTGTTCAGGTAGTTCGGCAGGCCGAGGTAGCGGTCGAGGTAGGCGCGTGCCGCCGCGCGCGCGGCTGACGGGTCGGGCTCGCACAGGCAGGGGAGGCTGACGATCAGCAACGGCTGTGGCCGCCCGGCGTCCGCCGCTGCGGCGTCCAGGCGAGCGCGGGCGCCGGCCACGTACGAGGCAGGCACCAGGTAGGGGAACGCGCCGTCCGCGGCGGTGGCTGCCAGCCCCAGCATCTGCGGCCGGAGGGCGGCCAGCACCAGCGGCGGCCTGCCGTGCGGCTCCGGGCCGCGGTACGGCGCGGCCTCGTACCGTGCCAGGTAGTCGCGCATGACGCTCACCGGGCCGCCGTACGCGTGCCCCCGCACCTCGCTGACGGTGTCGCGATGGCTGCTGCCCAGGCCGAGCAGCATCCGGCCGCCCGACAGCTCGTGGACGGTGGCCGCGCCGGCGCGCATGGCCACCGGGTCGCGCCCGTAGACCACCGCGATGCCGACCGCCAGCCGGATGCGCCGGGTATGCCCGGCCAGGTGGCCGAGCAGCGCGAAGGGGTCGCGCCCGGCCGTCTCCTGCGTCCAGAAGGTGTCGTACCCGTGGGCCTCGGCAGAGCGTGCGAAGGCGACGACCTCGTCGCCCGGCAGTCGATCGAAGTTGGACCAGACGCCGGCGGGACCGATGCTGGCCGGCACCTACTCCGCGCCGGCCAGGCTGATCTTTCCCTCGCGGCGGACGAAGCGGGAGCGGTAGACCGGGTTCGAGACGCGGGCGCTGATGGTGGCGGCGTCCAGCGGCTTGGTGGTCCGCGGCGCGGTGTACCGCCCGCGTTCGGTGACGGCCGTGGCCAGCTGGCCGGCGGTCAGCGGGCCCTGCTCGCTGATGATGGCCGCGATCTCCTCGTGGAGCGGGACCCGGGGCGCGGCCGAGGCGGCCTTCGCGCGCGACTTGCGCCTTGCGGGCTTGGGCTCTGCCGCGGCACTCGTTGCCGCGGCACTCGTTGCAGCCTTGGGCGGCCGTCCCCGGCGCTTGGGTGCCGTTGGACCCGGTTCACCGCCGGGTGCCTCCGCTGCGACGCGTGCCCCGGGCGGAGCGATGGCATCCAGGCGCTTGACCAGCTCGTCGATGCGCGCATTGACGGCGGCGATGGCCCTGCCGTCGGCGCCAGGCCCGGCCGCCGCCTCACCGCGACGCGCCGCATCCAGCCGCTCCTCGACCCACTGGGTGACCAGCTCGCCGGGCCGCAGGCCGGCCTCGGCGGCGAGGAGCTTGAGTGCCGCCAGGCGGCGCGGGTCGAGCCGGATCGACATTCCGCCATCGTCCCGTCCGCGTGGCGGGTAGCCGCCGCGATCCTGCGGCGGGCGATCGTACGTGCGCGGCGGCCGGCGCTGGTCGATGCCGGTGTACCCGTCACGGTCGCGCGGTGGCCGATCGGGCCGCCCCCCACCGGAGCGTCCGCCACCAGGGCGTCCTCCTGACCGCGCGCCGTGCGATCGGCGGTCGGGTCGTCGGTCGTATGCCATCGGCCGAACCTTAGTCGTTCACATGCCGCCACGCCAGAGGCGCGGCCGATCAGAAGCCGCTGCTGCCGCCGCCTCCGCCGCCACCGCCGCCACCGCCGAAGCCGCCGCCCCCGGACGAGGAGCTGGAGGCCGGGCTGGAGCCGATGCTGCCCAGCGACCCGAACATGCCGCCGATGTCCGGCGTCCCCGACGCCGAGAAGAGGCCGCCCCCGCCACCGCCAGTGCCGAAGCTGCCCGCGCTCGACAGGCTGGACGAGTCTCCGCTGCCCAGCCAGGTCGGGTAGTAGGCCTGCGCGCCGGGCACGCCCTCGCGCATGTCGGCCAGGCCGCGCTCGAGAACCGCGGCCACCTCCTGGTGCAGGCCCAGGGCGATGCCCCAGACCACCGCCTTGTCCGGCGTGTCGGCCAGGGTGCGGATCTGGGGGTCCTGCACGACCTGGTTCATGTCGCGCGCCTGGTCCATCGTCTTCTGCAGGGTGCGGCGATAGGCCTTCAGCATGGCGTCGATGTAGGCGCCTTCCTTGGTGCGCTGGCTCATGGCGTGGCCGAAGGCGATGGTGCCGATCCCGCCGACGCCCAGGGCGAAGCCGAGCAGGGTGAGCCCGGACATCGGGATGATGTAACCCAGGAAGACGAGCACGCCGCCCACCACCAGCTCGGTGACGCCGATCGCGGTCCAGCGGTTGATGAGCGGTGACGGCAGCCGGCTCAGCCAGCCCAGCCGCACCGCTTCCTTCTCCAGCCGATCCTTGATCGGGTCCAGCTGGTCATTGATCCGCCACAGCGCTCCGCGGGTCACGATCCCGTCGCCCTGGCCGGCCTTGCGCAGGATCTCGTAGGCCTCCGCCTCCGGGTCCGGCAGGCGCTTGCGGTCGTGCGGCAGCTCGAGGACGTCGATCGCCGGGTCGATCAGCGGATTCGCCTCGTCGTCCGACTTCACGTGCCGCACCTGGTCCAGGTTGCGGAAGGCGATGTAGCCCGATCCGGCCAGCTCCACCAGGGTGGTGTTGATGCTCTGCTGAGAGGCGCGCCCGGCACGCAGCACCGTGGCCAGCGGCGGCGTCATGTCGGCCGGCGGCCCGGCCATCAGGATCGAGGGCGAATCCGTCAGCTCGGGATCGTCGCCGTGCCGCTTCCAGGCGGCGAACGCGAACCCCAGCGTCAGCAGCAGGGCGAGCAGGCCGCCGGGGATGCCCACCACCGCATTGGCCATGCGATACAGCTCCAGCCCTGCCATGCGCGCCGGCGTGATCGCGGCGTCCACCTGGTCGATGGCGCTGACCAGGCCCCCGCCCACGTCGCCACGCCGGATCGCCGGGATGATGACCTCCTCGCGCAGCCTGGTCTGGGGGTCTTCCGACAGGTAGGCCGCCTTGAAGCCGCTGCCGGCGTAGGTGCTCAGCTCGCCGTGCTCGAAGGTGGTGTCGAAGAAGCTGAGCAGGATCACGAAGCCGTCGTCAAAGCCACGGCGCCCGATGCCCCACTGGTCCATCAGCCGGCGTGCATCGGCCAGGTTGCTGTCGCCGGTGATGGTCGGCGCCACTCGCGAGAAGATCACCACTTCGGCCCCGGTCCGCGCCTCGATGGCGTCGATCCGCGACTCCAGGAGCGCCTCCGTCTCGGGATCCAGGGCGTCGGCGGGGTCGTAGACCGCCTGGTCGGTCACGGGGTCGGGGAAGGCGAGGTCGCTGCCGCCGAGCAGGCTGATCCCGAACGGAAGGCCGAAGTGCAGGGCGGCCAGCAGCACGACGGCGACGATCGGCCAGAAGAAGCGACGCAGCATCGATTGGCAGCATAGCGTGCGCTCGGCGCATCTCCGCTATGCTTGGCACGCCGCCTGCTTCCTCCGGGAAGCAGGCGAAAAACGTCGGGGCCGGCTCACGTCACGCCTGAGCCCACCGCCTTCGCGTCCTGCGGCCGCACCGCGGCCGAGGCCTCGACATCGAATCCGCAACGGAGCTCATTCGTGACGCGACGCGTCGCGGCGCAGTGCGCCGCGCTGGTCGCCCTGGTCATCGTGGCCGCGGCGACCCTGCTGCCCATGCCGCTGTCGGCCGAGATGGCGGCGGTCCGCTCCTGGAACGGCCACCACCCACCGTTGCAGCAGCCCCATGATCGACGCGCGGACCACGACTCATCCGACCGCGGACGGCCGGACGATGGGCCGACGACCGCGCGCCGCGCGGTGCGTGGCACGGCCAGCAACTACCCGGGCACCGCCGGCTACGTCGGCGTCCCCTCGGTGGCGCTGCCCGGCCCGTTGGGCGGCCGCCACACCGGCTCGGTCGAGGGCCACGTGACGATCTGCGCCGACCGTTGTGCCCGCCTGCCGGTCGTCGACTGGTGCGATTGCTATTGGGGCAGCGCCGAGCAGCGGGTAGCCGACCTGTCGCAGGCCGCGTGGCCGCTGGTGACCGACCGGCCGCTCTCCGCTGGCCTGGTGCGGGTGCGGGTCATCCTCGCTGAGCCGATCCTGACGGCCGCGGCCGCACGGCGCGGCGACGGCTAGCGACAGGTCGCCACGACCGAGGCGGGTAGCTGTGCCAGGCCGTCGATCTGGTCGGTGAAGCGCTCCGTCTGGCCGCCGTCGATCTGGCCCGTGGTCAGGCTGGTGGCACGCACGGAGCGACCGTTCGCGTCCTGCGCCTCGATGCGACACGTAGCCGATCCGCGCGCCGTGCCCTGGTTCTCGACCTGGATCGTGACGACGGCCGTGTTCGGCGGCCCGGCGCTGACCGACACCACCTCTGCGCGGTAAGGCCCAACTCCCCGCATGGCCAGGCTGGCCCAGATGGCAAGGCCCACCACGCCGGCGACGATGGCCACCGCCACGGTGCCGTGGTACTGGCTGGCCGACGGCGTCGCCATCCCGGCGCGGTTGCAGACATCGCAGATCGATTCGTCCGGACCGATCTCGCGGCCGCACTTGTAACAGTGCCGCGGCGCCCGGGCGTCGGTCGCGTCCGCCGGAATCATGGCGGCGGGGCCAGCCGCTCGCCGGCGCCGATCGGCGCCGACAGCCAGTTCTCCTGTGGCGCCAGCGGGCAGCTCCAGCGCTCGTCGTACACGCAGGACGGGTGATAGGCGTAGTTGAAGTCGAGCACCAGCCCGTCGCCGTCCGAGCCCAGGTCCGCGCCCTTGGCCGAATCCCAGAGGTAGCGGCCGCCGCCGTAGGTCTCGGTGCCCGACGTGCCGTCACGGAACGGGATGAAGATGCCGCCGGCGTACTCGTTCAGCCAATAGACGGCCAGCCGCTGCTCGACGCCGTCGAGGCGGAAGACGACCCAGCCGATGCGGCTGAACGGCATCGGCGGCCCCTCGCCGGAACGGGGAACGTCGGGCGCGGTGGCCTCCGGGTCCGGCTCGAGCGGGGCCACGAAGCGCAGTGCCGGATCGTGGCGCCAATAGGCGAGGCCGCGAAACGCGGCGCGGCGATCGGCCGGCACCGGGGATGAGGGGTGCTCCGCGAAGAGACGGTCCTTGCCGGCCCGGAAAGTCACCAATCGCAGCTGCGGGGCTCGCCGATCCTGGCGCAGGGCGGCGTACATCGTCGCCACCCGGCGTCGCCAATCGGCGAGGTCGAGATGTTCGGACATCGTGCGGCGAGAAGGATACGAGCGGGGCGCCTGGGGCGCCCCGCTCGTCATCGGTCCTGGAAGGGACGCGGCCTCAGAGGAGCCCGTTGTCCTCCAGGAAGGAGCGGGCCACATCGGCCATGTCGGTCTGGTCCACCACGATCTCGATGCGCAGCTGGGTCAGTGCCTCGGTGGTCAATGCCTCGTTGATGGCGTCCAGCGTCTCGGCGAAGTCCGCCGGGGCGGCGTCCGCCAGCTCCTGGGTGGCCACCGCGGTCATGTTCTGGGCCGGCTGCAGGGCCATGTCGTCTTCCAGCAGCGCGAAGTTGAAGGTCACGATGTCCGGCTGCGTGGTGCACACCTGACCGACGTCGACGACCTCGTTGTTGAGCGCATCGGCCATCTCGGTGCTGCACGGGCCCAAGCTCTCGACATCAAGAGCGCTGATGTCGATGCCGTAGACCTCGTTCAGGCCGGGTCCGCAGACGGGGTTCTCCGGGCAGCCCGGGGCCAGGCCCCAGACCAGCTGGTCGGCGACACCCGCCAGATCGGTCATGGTCGCGAGGTCGAGCTCGGTGGCCGTCTCCTGCCGGACAGCGAAACCGTCGGCATCGGTCCCGGGCGAGAACGCGAATGCCACCCAGCCCTTCTCGGCCAGTGGTTCCTGCAGGTTGTCCCAGGCCTCCTGTGGATCGCTCGCCAGCTCGGTTGCACCCGTCAGCTGGCCGGCCAGCCCGCCGAGGTACTCGGGGATCAGGTTGATCTCGTCTGCGTCCATGGCGGCATGGACGGCGGGGCGCTCGCCGATGTTGAGGTGGCGCTCCACCGCGTACCCTTTGGCCTCCAGGGCCTGGGCGTACATTTCGCCGACCACGGCGGCCTCGTAGAAGTCAGCTGAGCCCACGCTGACATCGGGCAGCTCGACGGCTGTCCCGCTGGCCGACGGTGAGCTGCCGCTCCCACCCGGCGCGCAGGCGCTCATCACGAGCGCGAGCAGCGCCGCCCCGAGAGCGAGCGTGCGGTACCTCCGCATTGGGTCCTCCTTGTCCTGTGGGGAAAGTGGTCTGCGTGCGCCGCGCGGGCACGCGCCTGCGAGCCAGTCTAGCAGTGCACGTTTGATGCCCTGACTAGCGTGTCGGGCCGCCGTCGGGTTCAGTTCAGGCGGCCGGATCGCGCGCCGGCGCATCACCGAAGACACGCTGCGGCAAGGTCGGGCCGGCCGCCGGGCCGGCCAGGCCGGGAGAGGTCAGGCGGCGCTCCAGCAGGGCGAAGGCGACCTCCGTCAGCAGCGCCAGCACCACCACCAGCAGGGCGGCGGCGAAGACCTGGACCTCGTCGCTCAGGTCGAGCCCGGCCAGGATGTAGGTGCCCAGCGTGTCGGCGCCGACGATGCTCATCAGCGGGGCGGTGGCCATGATCGCCACCGCCGACGACCGGATGCCGGCGAGCAGGACCGGCAGCGCCACCGGCACCTCCACCCGGGTCAGCAGCTGCATCTCGCTCATGCCCACCCCGCGCCCGGCCTCCTGCAGGTCGCGATCCACTTCACGGAGCCCGGCGTAGGTGTTGGTCACGATCGGCGGGATGCCGAGGGCCACCAGCGCGATCAGGCCGGGCAGGAAGCCGTGCCCGGTGCGCTGCAGCAGGGCGGTGGTGATGGGGTACACGATCCCCAGCCAGCCCAGCGACGGGATCGCGCGTCCGATATTGCTCATCGCCACCGCCACGCCGGCTCCACGACCGGTGTGCCCGATGTACAGGCCGATCGGGACCGCGATCGCCATGGCCACCGCCAGCGAGGCCGCCGCCAGCAGGACCTGTCCGAAGATCAGCTGGGGCAGGGTGTCGCGACCGGTCCACTGCGCCGGGTCGGTGTACCAGGCCAGGACCTCGCCCAGGAACTCGATCACGGCACGATCGCCTCAGGCCCCGCGCGCCGCCGACCACGGCGTGAGCCGGCGCTGCCCGAACAGGAGGGCGGCGTCGATGATCACCGACAGGACTACCACCAGCGTGACACCAACCAGCGTCGCCGTCGGGAAGCGTTGGCTGATGCCGATGTTCACAATCAGGTAGCCCAGCCCGCCCATCCCGATCAGGGTGGCGATCGTGACCAGGCCCATGATGGTGACGGTCGCGATGCGCAGCCCGGCCACGATGATCGGCACCGCGATCGGCAGCTCCACCCGCCACAGCCGCTGCGAGGCGGTGTAGCCCATGCCGTCGGCCGCTTCCAGCACCTCGGGCGGCACGGTCCGCAGGGCGGTGACGATGTTGCGCACCAGGATCACCATCGCGTAGCCGACCAGGGCGATCTCGGCGGTCAGCAGCGACAGGCCGGTGATCGGGATCAGCAGCACGAACAGGGCGATGCTGGGAATCGAGTAGAAGAGCCCGGTCGCTCCCAGGACGGGCCCGTACAGCCGGGGATAGCGGCGCACCAGCAACGCCACCGCGAACGAGAGCAGGAAGCCGATCACGATGGCGATACCGGTGATGAACAGCTGCTCGCCGATCCGCCGGGCCAGCACGTCGGCGTTCTCGATCACCCAGTCGACGCGGAAGAACGGCTGCCCCTCCCTCACGGGACCGATGCCTCCGCCTGACCGTCCCCCGCGCCGTCGATGCTCGCGCGGCTGGCATCGACCGGTGCCCGCAGCGCGTCGCTGATGGCGTCCACGCTGACCACGCCCAGCACCCGGTCGTGGCCATCGACCACAACCCCCAGCTGGACGCTGGAGAGCAGCATGGCCGACAGCGCGTCGCGCAGGGTCGTCTCTGGCTGGAGGGGCGGTGAGCCCGGGGTGGCCGCCTCCTCGGTCACCACTGCATCGGGCGCGACGTCGCCGGCGTCGATCCAGCCGAGCGGTCGATCGGCGTCGTCGATCACCAGCGCGTGCCCGTCCGCGCTGGCCGCGATCTTCGGCAGGGCCTCGGCTCCCCGCTCGCCGACGCGGACGATGGCCGGCTGCTGCAGCGGCAGGTCGCGGACGCGGCCGAGCGACAGGCGCTTCAGGCCGCGATCCGCACCGACGAAGTGCTCGACGAACTCGCTGGCAGGGTGGGCCAGGATCGCGTCTGGCGTGTCGTACTGGGCCAGCACGCCGCCGCGCTGCAGGATGGCGATGCGGTCGGCCATCTTGATCGCCTCGTCCACGTCGTGGGTGACGAAGACGACCGTCTTGCGCACCTGGGCCTGCAGCCGCAGGAACTCGTTCTGCAGGCGCTCGCGGCGAATGGGGTCCACCGCCCCGAACGGCTCGTCCATCAGCATCACCGGGGGATCGGCGGCCAACGCGCGCGCCACCCCGATCCGCTGGCGCTCGCCGCCGGACAGGGCGGCCGGGTAGCGGCCGGCATACGCGGCCGGGTCCAGGCCCACCAGCTCGAGCAGCTCGTCGACCCGCTCCCTGATGCGCGCTGCCGGCCATCGCAGCAGCCGCGGCACCACGGCCACGTTGTCGGTCACGGTCATGTGCGGAAAGAGGCCGACCTGCTGGATCACGTAGCCGATTCGCCGGCGCAGCTCCACCGCCGGCAGCCGGGCCACGTCCTCGCCATCGATCGTGATCCGGCCGCTGGTCGGCTCGATCAGGCGGTTGATCATCTTCATGGTGGTGGTCTTGCCGCAGCCCGAGGGACCGACCAGCACGCAGATCTCCCCGGCGTTGATGGTCAGCGACAGGTCGTCGACGGCGGGCGGCGCATCGCCATAGCGCTTGGTGACGTGCTCGAGCGCGACCACCGCGCCACTGCCGGGCGCCGGCGAGGGCGCGGAGCGCGGTATGGTGGTGTCGGGGGCCGAGGTCACCCCGAAACTATAGGGACGCGGTGGCGCCTCGACCGGTGGCGGTCAGGAGCCGTTCAGCTGCCAGATGCGCAGCGCCGGGTTCTCGTAGACCTTGTGCAGCTCTGGTCCCTCCGCGAACTCGGTGGGGGTGACGCAGTCCGATGGGCGCCCGCTGTCCAGCAGGTAGGTGGCGCCCAGCTGCCGCATCACCGCCGCCGTGTCGCGCATGTCGCCGGTGCAGTAGATCTGGTTCACCTGCTGCGCCCGCAGATCCGGATCGAAGCCCAGGTTGGCGATGTACGGCGTGTAGGTCAGCAAACGCAACCGTCCGGCGGCATCGGTCGGTGAGTTGAGCCAGCCATCGGTCGCGAACACCGCCCGTTCGGGCGTGTTGGTGGCGATCCAGTCCGCCGCCTGCACCCCGTTCCAGTCGAGCACCTGCTCGCGGTTGAAGGCGCTCCAGCCAGCCACCAGCAGCGGCGACGGTAGGGAGAGCAGCAGCACCAGCCCGATGGCCGGCCATGGCCAGCGCCGGATGAGCCAGGCCGCCAGCAGTGCGACCGCGATCCACATCGCCTGGAAGTACTTGTTCATGTCGAAGGCGATGTCACTGACCTGCATCAGGTTCGGGATCGCGAACAGGGCAACCGCCCAGGCGCCCAGAAAGGCCCGGGAGCGCAGGTCGCGGGCGACGAACAGGGCGAGGATGGCGAGAACGAACGGCACGCCCAGGTTGGTGACGTAGAAGAAGGCCACCGCCATTGGTCCATCCGACAGCGGGGCCGACTCCCAGCCCAGGAAGAACTTCAGGGCGCCCGAGCCGCTGGCGTTGAGCAAGGGCGCGACCGCGAAGGGAACGGCCAGGACGAACGGCGCCAGCAGCAGCGCGGCGTTGCGCGGCGCGTCGCGGTCCACGAGGCGGCGCCCGATGATCACGTACAGCAGTGCGACCACCCCAAAGGCCGGGAAGAAGAAGAAGTGGAATGGCGCCAGCAGGGCGCCGAGCAGGCCGGCGCACAGGATCATTGCCGGACGATCGCGCGCTCCAGCCTTCCGTTCGTCGCGGGTCGGCAGCCCGGCGGCCAGCAGCAGGATGGCTCCCAGCAGGATCGGCAGGCCCAGGGTGGTGGCCCGATGCACGAGCAGCCCGGTGGCCATCACCGACGGGATCCGGAAGTACGGCCACGCCACCTCGCCCTGGGAGTCGTACCAGCTGTTGTCGTACGAGTGGGCGGTCATCAGCGAGATCGGGTCGCCGTGGCCGGCCGCCACGTCGCCGACCAGCCGCATCCAGGCCAGGCCGCCGCCGAAGACGGCCAGCACCGCCGCCAGCACCGCCGCGCGGCGCGCACCGCGTCCGCGCAGCAGCCGCCGCGCCAGCCCGTGGACCAGCAGCGCCAGCGCGCCGGCCAGGATGGCCGACGACGCCACGAAGGCAGGGATCGCGAACAGGCCCGCCGCGCGAGCGGCAATGGCGGAATGAAAGTCGGCGAACCAGTGGTAGACCAATGGCGCGCCGGCGAAGTAGGGGACCTGCGGCGGGAAGTTGCCGGCGTTCAGCGACTGGGCGATCGACAGGTGCACGCCCAGGTCGCTCCAGTTCGAGCCACCGGCGCTCACGCCGGTGTCGGTCGCGTGCCACAGCCCGCTGTCCAGCACCAGCCCGACGAACGCGGTCGCCAGCGCCGCCACCGCGAAGGCCACGCCGTTGCGGCGCACCGCGCGCAGGCCGTCGCGCAGCTGGGCGGCGAGCACCGCGCCGCCGGCGCGCCAGACGGCGACCACCAGCGGTGCCATCAGCAGCGCGGCCGCCAGGAAGATGGTCTCGCGGCGGTAGCCGCCCAGCAGCAACGAGAGCCAGTAGACCAGGTGCGCGCTGAAGGCGACGGACAGCGCGATCGCCAGCCCAAGACGGCCGGTGGCCGCGATCCGTGGCTTCAACCAGGCGATCAGCACCCAGCCCGGCACGAGGAAGAGCAGCGGCCAGATGACGAGGATCGCAAGGCTCGGCAGGAACCAGGCGGCCAACAGGGCGATCCCGCAGGCGCCGGCGGTGATCGTGGCCGCGGCGGCATTGCCCCGCATCAGCAGGCCGGCGACGGTCGGTGCGCGCTCGGTAACCGTCATCGGGGCCGGATGATACGGCAGCCCCACGGTCGGGTCCTGACCCCGGCCCGCGCCGATGCGCGGTCAGCCCTGCGGGCTGGAAGTCGCCAGGCGGGGGAGCGGCTGCCGCGGGTCGAGCAGGGCGACGATGCGATCGACCTGGGCCGGGGTCAGCACCTCGTCGCGCGCGATGCGGGTGGCCAGGCGCTCGAGGTCACCCTCGACGTGAATGCCCGGTGCCTGGTCGCGGTCCCAGCTGACGTCCATGCCCGCTTCCGGGACGAGGCACGCCTCGACCACGCAGGGCTGGCTGGCGCGCTCCAGGTAGAGCTCCAGGCGGTGGCCCGCCAGACGCGCCTCGTTCACGGGCCGGGCGTCCCACGGGATCCACGAGTCGGTCGAGCGGTTCCAGCGGTACCAGTGGCCGTTGCGCTTCCGGAAGCGGCCGCCGAAGCCGGCGCGCAAGATGGTCCACGTGCCGCCGGGGCCGACCACCACCGTCTCGATCTCGGCTGTCCCGGCTGGCGTCACCTTGCGGAAGTAGTGGTAGCCGTCGTCCAGGCGCCGCCCCAGGGCCGCGGCCAGCCGATCGCCGCCCAGCGAGGTGAACGAGCGGAGATTGAGCCGGCTGGAGCGTGAGGGGATGGGGTGCAGGATCATGGCCGCTGGTGCATCGGGACAACAAGCTGAGACCGAAATTCTAGCGTCACCCACCAGCCCCGCCTAGGGCCCGATCGGGGCAACGGCTGATAGGATGCCAGTCATGGATGAGGCGGAGGTCAACGCCGCGGCGACGAGCCTGCTGGAGCCCGGCGCGGACCTCGAGGGCGCGGTGCGGACCCTGCTGGCGGAGATCGGGGAGGACGCCGACCGCGACGGCCTGGTGGGCACGCCCTCCCGCGTGCGGCGCATGTACGCCGAGCTGACCGACGGGTATCGGACCGATGCGGACGCGCTCATCAACGGGGCCTGCTTCGACGTCGACTACGACGAGATGGTGGTCGTCCGGGACATCGAGTTCTATTCGCTGTGCGAGCACCACCTGCTGCCGTTCTACGGCCACGCGCACGTCGGCTACCTGCCGCGCGGCCGCGTCATCGGCCTGTCCAAGATCCCGCGCATCGTGGACATGTACGCCCACCGCCTGCAGGTGCAGGAGCGCATGACCCAGCAGGTGGCGCACTTCCTGATGGAGCGCCTGGATCCGAAGGGCGTGGCCTGCGTGGTCGAGGCGACGCACCTGTGCACCATGATGCGTGGAGTCAGGAAGCAGGAGGCGAGCATGGTGACAAGCGCGATGCTGGGCACCTTCCGCCGCGATCCCAAGACGCGCGGCGAGTTTCTTACCTTGATCGGCCGCGCCTCATCCATCACCGGCTGAGCCGGCCACACGCTCCACGCGCGGGCCCCCGCGACTTCTCAGGCGTGAACC
>DATBME010000061.1:0-8232 GCA_036555005.1 Candidatus Limnocylindria bacterium
CGCGGCCGGCGGGCGCCAGGCCGTCGCCGCTGAACGAGTCGGGCGTGATGTTGATGATGCCCATCACGTAGGTCCGCTCCCCCCAGCGCAGCTCGGTCATGCCGCCGCCTCCTCGCCGGCCAGCATGGCACGCACCGCGCCGACCAGGTAGAGGGAGCCGGCGACCACCACCGGCTGGTCCGGAGCGTGGCGCAGCTCGGCCGCCTGCAGCAGCGCCTCATCGGGGGCGGCGGCGACGCGGCCACGACCGGCGCCCAGGCCACGCCAGGCGGCGAGCAGCTCCTGCGGGGCGCGGGCGCCGGAATCGTCAATGGCGGTGAAGACGGGCAGCGGGTCCAGTGGCGCCAGGGCGCGGAGCATGTCCCGCACCCGCTTCCCGCGCATGGCGCCGAGCACCAATGGGAAGCGGCGCATTCCCAGCTCCTGGAGGGCACGGGCCAGGGCGCGGGCGCCGGCCGGGTTGTGCGCGCCGTCGAGCAGCACGTCCCCGTACGGCGTGCGCCGCAGGAGCTCCAGGCGACCGGGCCACTGCGCGTCGCGCAGGCCGGCGCGAATGGTCGCCTCGTCGACGCGCGCGCTGGGCGCGTCCCGCCGCTCGGCGTCCGCGCGCAGTGCGTCCAGCACCGCCAGCGCGATGGCCGCATTGCTCGCCTGGTGGCCGCCCAGCAGGCCGATGCGCACCTCGCGCAGCACGCCGGCGGGGGAGTGCAGGTCGACCAGCAGCCCCTCCCAGCCGGCGTCGCGCAGGGTGGCGCGGTATGGCCGCCGCTGCCCGGCCAGGGCCAGCGGCACCCCCAGGCGCCGGCAGCGCTCGACGATCGGCTGCAGGCCACGGCTGCCGGCGCCGGTCACCGCCAGGTTGCCGCGCTTGATGATGGCCGCCTTCTCGGTGCCGATGGCGGCCAGGGTGCTGCCCAGGTAGCGCTCGTGATCGAGCTGGACGTTGGTGATCACCGCCACTCCGGCATCCAGCACGTTGGTCGCGTCCAGCCGGCCGCCCATGCCGACCTCGACCAGCGCCAGGTCCGTGTTGCTGCGCGCCAGCTCGGCGAAGGCGGCCGCGGTCAGCACCTCGAACTCGGTCGGCGCGCCCAGCCGCGTGGCCACGCGATCGACGGCGGGGAGCACCCCAGCCACGGCGCGCGCGAAGCGCGCCTCCTCCAGTGGCAGCCCGTCGATGGCGATGCGCTCGCGGTAGCTCACCAGGTGCGGCTTCGGCATGGTCCCCACCCGCAGCCCGGCGGCGCCCAGGACGGATCGGGCCATGGCCACCACGCTGCCCTTGCCGTTGGTGCCGCCCACCAGCGCGCCGTACAGGGAGCGCTCCGGGCGGCCCAGCTCGTCGAGGATGGCCTCGACCCGTTCCAGCCCCAGGCTGATCCCGAATCGGCCTCGCGAGGTCAGCGCCGCGACGGCCGCGGCGTAGTCGTCAGCCCTGCTCGTCCTCGAAGAAGACGCAGTCATGGAACTGCCCGGTCAGGCACAGGTCCGTGACGTAGCCCGAGTCGAGGTGCACGCCGCCGCGCAGCTCGCAGCGCGAGACCACGCCGTCCTGCTTCATCAGCGTGCGCAGCAGCTGGGGCGCCTCGATCGGCACCCGCCCCTTGGCGCCCTGGGTCAGGAAGAAGTGCGGGCACGAGTGGCGTCGCGGGCGGGAGTAGCCCAGCGGCATCCCGCGCCGGCCGACGTGGACGGTCAGCGGCTCCGCGGTGGTGGCGAATCGCTTCTCGGCGATCACGCAGCGGCCCGGCTCGCAGTCGATCTCGTTGTGGCAGCAGGCCCGCTGCGGCCCGACGCCCTCCACCGCCCACAGCTCCCAGCACGGGCGGCGCAGGATGAAGGCCGGGCAGCGGTAGCGGATGGTGAGCGAGCAGTTCTCGACCTCCCAGCACATGGTGCGCCGATCGGTCTGGCGCCGCTCCGGGGCAAAGGGGTCGGCCGTCTGCTGCCGGCGGTCGGCGCCAGTTCGCCGTTCGGTCTTGATGATCACGCCCGGGCGGTCTCCCTCACGGCGGGGAGTGTAGCGGCTGGCTCTGCGCCGTAGGGCCTATCCGGGTGTGTCCGAAGGTCCCACTCGACCGGTCGGCCCGGCCTCCCGGGCTCACCACCTGAAGGGCTATCGAAAGTGGATCCGCCAGCCAGAGGCTGGTCCTGGCTCGACTCTGCCCCGATTCGGCCGCGCCGCCGCTCCATCTTGCCTCGCACAGCCCTACTTGTGCTGCGACGGCCGTCTCGGATCACGGCGAGCAGCGCAACACGAGACGTTGCGGCTCGGTAGCCGTACTCGTGCTGCGCCGGGCCGTGCGGCCGCAACCAGAGGGGCGCGACGGCGACGTGGCTGGAACTAGGCGAGGTGGTCGGCCAGCCGCTCCTCCATTGCCTCCTGGGGCATGTAGCCGACCATCCGGGCGGCCTCGCGCCCGTCCTTGAAGAGGATCATGGTCGGGATGCTGAAGATGCTGTAGCGCATCGCCAGCTCCTGGTTCTCATCGGTGTTGATCTTGGCGGTCGAGATCTTGTCGGCGTGGGCGTCGCCCATCGATTCGACCACCGGCGACACGAGCCGGCACGGCCCGCACCACGGCGCCCAGAAGTCGACGAGGACCGGCTTGTCGGAGTTGAGAACCTGCGCCTCGAAGGTCGACGCGTCGACCGTCATCGGGGCTGTCATGGGTGTGGCGTGACCTCCTGGGTCGGTGAGTGGCTGTCTACGGCCGGGATGCTAGCAAAGCCCATGATGGACCGATGCCCGGGCTATGGCGTCGGGCTCGGCGTCGGGGTCGGCGTCGGGGTTGGGGTGGGCGTGGGCGGCGGTGTTGGCTCGGGCGTGGGCGACGGCGTCGGGCCGAGCGACAGCACCAGGTTCACCTGCGAGTTGCGCTCGACGTCGGTGCCCGCCACCGGATCGGTGCGGATCACCGTGCCGGCCTCCTGCGCCGATGGCTCCTGGTCGACCCGGCCGAGTTGGAGGTTGTTGGTCTCCAGGGTCGCGGTCGCCTCGGCGCGCGTCTGGCCGATGAGGTTCGGCACCGCCACCGTATCGGCGCCGCTGCTGATGACGACGGTGATGGTGTCGCCCTCGCTCACCGTGCTCCCCGCCTCGGGATCGGTGCGGATGACCAGGTTGCGGGCGAACTCGTCGGACGCCTCGCGCTCCTCGTCGGGAACCAGGCCCCGGCGGTCGAGGTCGGCGCGCACCGCCGCGATCGGCTGGCCCTCGTAGTCGGGCAGGGTGATCTGCTCCGGCGTCGGCGACGGCGTGGTGCCGGGTCCCAGCCCGCCCAGCACGTTCACGCCCAGGTAGCCGATCAGGCCAAGCAGCAGGATGCCGAGCACCAGCAGCGCCCAGACCCACCACGGCTGGCCCTCGTCCTCCCGGGCCTGCGTGGCGGCCGGCGGTGGCGGTGTACGGTCCGAGGGCATCGCCACTGGCGGCGGGACGTAGACGGTCGGCTCGCCGGAGGGCGGCACCGCGGCGGCGGCGGCCGCTCCCGCGGCCCCCGCCCCGGCAGCGAATGCGGCGGCGGACGGGTCCTTCTGCCAGGTGCGCAGCGCCTCGGCGAACGCGCCCGCGTCGGGGAAGCGGGCGGCCGGATCGCGCTGCAGGGCGCGCATCACGATCGCCGACAGGCCGCTCGGCACGGGCACGAAGCTCTCCGGCGGGGGCGGGTCCTCGTTCAGGCGCTTGAGGGCCACGCCGGCCGCCGAGTCGCCCTCGAACGGACGCCGGCCGGTCAGCATCTCGTACAGCACGATGCCCAGCGAGTAGACGTCGGACGAGCCGGTCACCTCGTCGCCGCGCGCCTGCTCCGGGCTGAAGTAATGGACCGACCCGAGGGTGGTGCCGGTGACCGTCATCGAGGCCTCGGCCACGGCGCGGGCGATGCCGAAGTCGGTAACCTTCACGTCGCCGTCGTCGGTGATCAGGATGTTGCCCGGCTTCACGTCCCGGTGGACGAGCCCGCGCCGATGGGCGGCCTCCAGCGCGGAGGCCACGCCGATCGCGACGCGCACGGCGTCATCGGTCGCCAGTCTGGTGCGCTCGCGCAGCAGCGCGGCCAGGTCCTCGCCCTCGACCAGCTGCATGACGATGAACTGGGTCCCGTCGGCATCGGTGCCATAGTCATAGACAGGCACGATGTTCGGGTGCTGCAGCGAGCCGGCGGCTCGCGCCTCCTGCTTGAAGCGGGCGGCAAAGCCGGGATCGTTGCCGTACTGCTCGCGCAGCAGCTTGACGGCCACCTCCCGATCGAGCTGCTCGTCGACCGCGCGCCAGATGGTCGCCATCCCGCCCTCGCCGAGCGGGGCGATCAGCCGGTAGCGGCCGCTGATGAGCTTGCCCATCATCTCCATGGGCCGGTCAGTCTCGCAGGTCCAGGCCGCGCACGTAGGCGCGGAACTCGTCGGCGTCCTCCGACTGCAGCGCCATGGCCACGCTCGCCTTCAGCCAGCCCATGCGCGTGCCGGCGTCGTGCCGCTCGCCCTCGAACAGGTAGCCGAAGACCGGCTGCTCGTCGATCAGCGCGCGGATGGCATCGGTCAGCTGGATCTCGCCGCCGGCCCCCCGGGGTGTCGTCTCCAGGATGCCGAAGATCTTGGGAGTGAGCACGTATCGGCCCAGCACGCCCAGGTCGGACGGCGCCTCGCCCACGGCCGGCTTTTCGATCAGGTCGTCGATCTCGACCAGGCGGCCCTCGGTGCGGACCGGCCGCACGATGCCGTAGCGGGTCACGTCCTCCGGCGCCACCCGATGGATCGCCACCACGCTGCCGCGGTGAGCGGCGTGCTGCTCGATCAGCTGCCCGGTCACCGGCGGCCCGCCGGGGTTCAGCATCACGTCGTCGGACAGGAGCACCGCGAACGGCTCGTCGCCGACCAGCTCCTTGGCCATCAGCACCGCATGGCCCAGTCCCAGCTGCTCCTTCTGGTGGACGAAGGCGATGGGACCCACCTCGGTGATGCGCCGTACGGCGCGCAGCATCTCGATGTCGCCGCGCTCCTCGAGCCAGCGCTCCAGGTTCGGATTGGCGTCGAAATGGTCCTCGATCGCGCTCCGGCCGGTGGAGATCACGATGATGATCTGCTCGATCCCGGAGGCGACCGCCTCCTCCACCGCGTACTGGATGATCGGCCGATCGACGAGCGGCATCACCTCCTTGGGGATCGCCTTCGTCGCCGGCAGGAAGCGGGTGCCGAAGCCTGCCGCGGGCAGGACGGCCTTTCTGACGCGCACGCTGATGAGGGTGTCTCCTGTCTTGGGGCCGGCATCTGGCCGGTGGATCACGCAGCGGGGCGGCGGGCCGAGGTGTACCTAGGCTGCGCGAATACGGGATGCCTTACGGGCTGCTGAGTATAGCAACCGTCGCGTCGCCGCCCGCCAGGACGGGCTTTGCGTACAATCGCGGCCCGATGGTCAGGTCCCTCATCCGCACGATCCGCGGCCCGTCGCGCGACCCGCGCATGGAGTTCATCAGCCGGCCGCTGCCGCGCGGCCTGCGCGACGAGGACGTGGTGGCGGCGCTGGAGAAGGCGCTGGACCGCAACCCGGACCCTGCCTACCTGGTGGAGACACTGCCGGACGCGCTGCGCGAAGTGACCGATCGCGATTACCAGGTGCTGGACCGATCGACGTGGGACGTGACCGGCGCCTTCGGCAAGACGATGGTCATGATCCGCGACGGTGACGTGGGCCTGTGGCCGGGCTACGCCGCCCGCGCCTACCCGCTGCTCAGCGCCCCCGGGCGGAGCGAGGAGGCGCGCCGCGAGATCGCGGCTGCCGCCGGTGTGGAGGACGGCCAGCCGTCGCCGACCAACCCGGTTGGCAAGCCGGGCTGGGCGCCCCCGCCGCCGATCACGGGGGCGGCACCCGAGCCGCTGCCCGACACGACCGTGGCGGTGGGCGATGCCGAGGCCGGCGCCAGCCTGGTGCAGGACGCGTCGGGCGTCGATGACGCCGCCCATGAGCCGGCCTGATGGGACGTCAGAACGTGCCGCGCGACCAGTGGCTCTCGATCGGCGTCGAGTGCCCGCACTGCGGCGAGCGGGTCTACGAGAAGGACGTGTACTCCTGGCGGCCGGACCGGGACGACCCGAAGCTGCTGCTGCTCTACTGCCCCGACTGTGGAGACCGGGTCGAGATCAACCACGTCTGAGGAGTGGTGCCCCCAACCGGATTCGAACCGGTGATCTCCACCTTGAAAGGGTGGCGTCCTAGGCCTCTAGACGATGGGGGCGTGCCGTGGCGCCGAACTCGGTGCTGATGGTATCGCAGGCTGCGGTCGGGACCGATCAGCCGACGTAGAAGGCCAGCACCAGGATCACCGTACCCGCCAGCGCGAAGGCGGCCAGCACGATCATCAGCCCGCCGCCGATCGCGATCAGCACCGCTCGGCCGGTGGCGCCGCGGCGGTACGCGCGCTGGGACCAGATCCAGCCCTGGACAAACAGGAAGATGCCGGCCGCCACCGCGATCACGCCGGCCGCCAGCATCTCCAGCACCGACAGGGCGGAGTCCGTGCCAAACACCGCGAGCGCGGCCAGCCCGCCGGCGATGAGCAGGGCGACCAGGCCGATGACGGCGTTGCGCGCCAGCGGATGCATGGGGCGGCATTCTAGTCAAGCCTCGCCGCGACGGGTCACGGGGCAGCGGCACGCATCGTGCAGTCCGGTGGCGCCGTCGATGGACGAACAGGATCCGCCGATTCCGGAGCCGGAGCTCAAGGCTGAGCCGATGAGCGTGCGCGATGCCGGCCGCAAGGGGGGTCGCGCCACTCGCGCCCGCTACGGCCCGGAGTTCTTTGCGCAGATCGGCCAGAAGGGTGGCAAGGCGGTCAGCCAGCGCTACCCGTCCGAGCACTTCCAGGAGATCGGCCGCAAGGGCGGGCGCCGCGTGGCGGAGCTGGTCGAGCGGGCCAAGCGGCTCGAAGAGGAAGCCAGCTAGCGCGAGTCCTCGGCGAGCGTGGTGAGCACTCGGTCCAGGGTGCTGACGATCAGCATCGCCTCGTCGCGGCTGATGCACAGCGGCGGCCGGATCTTGAGCACGTTGCCCTCGCGCCGGGTGGTGCCCACCAACACGCCGCGTTCACGCAGCTCGTCGCGCGCCCGTCGGGCCAGACGTGCCGCCGGCGGCGGTTCGCCGCCGTCTCCCTCGCCCGGCTCGACCAGCTCGACGCCCACCATCAGCCCGCGCCCGCGCACATCCCCGATCGCCGGGTGCCGGCCGGCCAGCTCGGCCAGTGCATCGCGCAGCCAGCCGCCGACCGCGGCCGCGTTCTCGACCAGGCGCTCGTCCTCGAGGACGTCCAGGACGGTGAGGGCCGCCACGCAGGCCACCGGGTTACCGCCGAAGGTGCTGAAGAAGGCGGTCCGGGCCTGGGCCATGCAGTCGGCCAGCTCACCGCGGGTCACGACCGCCGCGATCGGGTGGCCGTTGCCCATCGGCTTGCCGAGCGTCACGACATCCGGCGTCACGCCCCAGGCCGGGAAGGCCCACAGCCCGTCGCCGGCGCGGCCATGGCCGGACTGAACCTCGTCGGCGACGAGCAGGGCGCCGGCGTCGCGCGCCGCCTGCAGCGTGGCGGCCACCACCGCGGCGTCCGGCGTGAAGATGCCGGCCGAGGTGAACAGCGAGTCCACGAACAGCGCGGCCGGCCGCCGTCCCCGTTCGGCGAGGCGGGCCACCGCCGCCGCGAGGTCCTGCCGCGCCAGGACCGGGCCGTCCGTCCCGGCGGCGGAGTACGGCCCGCGGTAGGTGTCGGGCGCCGGGAACGTCTCCACCCCATCCGGGCGCTCGCCGCGCGGCCACTCCGACGGCGAGAAGTCGACGATCGCGGCGCTCACCCCGTGGTAGGCCCATTCGGTGACCAGGCCCGCGTCGCCGCCGGTGGCGATGGTCGCCAGCCGCCAGGCGAGGTCGTTCGCCTCGCTGCCGGAGTTCACGAACATGACCGTGTCCAGCCCGGCCGGCATACCGGCCACGATCCGTTCGGCCAGCTCCACGATCGCCACGTGCAGGTAGCGGGTGTTGGTGTTGAGCAGCCCTGCCTGGCGGGCGATGGCCTCGGTCACCCGCGGGTGCGCGTGCCCGACCACCGGCACGTTGTTGTAGGCGTCCAGGTAGCCGCGACCCTCGGCGTCGTACATCCAGGTCCCGGATCCGCGGACCAGGTGCAACGGGTGCGCGTAGCTCAGCGGCTCCAGCGCGCTGCCCAGGACCCGCTCGCGACGCGCTCG
>DATBME010000011.1:0-15352 GCA_036555005.1 Candidatus Limnocylindria bacterium
GCCCACGCCGCGCCGGTGGCGGCCAGGGCGTTCTGCACGTTCATGCGGGCCCGCCCCTCGAAGGTCGACGGCAGCAGGTGGGTCCAGACCAGGGGCATCGACTTGCGGCCCTGGCGCAGCACGATCATCTCGCCGTTGCGGCCCGGCTCCAGCGTGACGCCCCGCCGCCCGCGCGAGGCCTGGCGCTTGATGATCTCGTTCTCCGGATCGGTGCTGAAGTAGATGACCGATCCGGAGCAGTGGCGGCCCATGGCTGCCACCAGCGGATCGTCGGCGTTGAGGACGGCCGTGCCGTCGCGCGGCACCGCCTCGACCACGACCTGCTTGACATTGGCGAGCTGGCGGATGGAGGTGATGCCGGCCAGGCCCAGGTGGTCGCCGGTCACGTTCAGGACGACCGCCACGTCGTTGCGCTGGTAGCCCAGCCCCTCCCTCAGGATGCCGCCGCGCGCCACCTCGAACACCGCGAAGTCGACGGTCGGGTTCTGCAGGACGGTGGAGGCCGAGCGAGGGCCCGATGAGTCACCCTTCCGCACCGGTCGGCCGTCGACGAAGATGCCGTCGGTCGAGGTCATGCCGACCTTGCGGCCCATCCCCTTCATGATGTGGCTGATCATCCGGGCGGTGGTCGTCTTGCCGTTGCTGCCGGTCACGGCCACGATCGGGATGCGGGACGGGCTGCCCGGCGGGAAGAGCGCGTCGATCACCGGCTTGGCCACGTACTGCGGCTCGCCCTCGGTCGGATGAGTGTGCATCCGGAAACCGGGCGCCGCGTTGACCTCCACGATGCCGCCGCCGGTCTCACGCACCGGCACGCTGATATCGGGGCAGATGAAGTCGATGCCGGCAATATCCAGGCCGACCACGCGTGCCGCCAGCTCGGCGACCTCGACGTTGTCCGGATGCGCCTCCTCGGTGCGGTCGATGCTGATGCCGCCGGTGCTCATGTTGCCGGTGCGCTTCAGGAAGACGCGCACTCCGCGGGGTGGCACGTCGCCCATCTCGAAGCCCTGCTCGCGCGCGTAGGTGGTCGACTCGTCGTCGACCTTGATGCGGGTCAGCACCTTCTCGTGCCCGATGCCGCGCCGCGGATCGGCATTGGTGATCTCGACCAGCTCGGCCAGGCTGTGCTCGCCATCGCCCACCGCATGCGCCGGCACGCGCTGGGCCACCGCCCGCAGCACGCCGCCGATCACCAGGCAGCGGTAGTCGTTGCCGGTGAGGTAGGACTCGACCACCACGCCGCCGTACCTGGACTCGGCCCGGGCGGCGGCGTAGCCAACTCGCACGGCGGCGTCATCGGCCAGGTTCAGCATGACGCCCCGGCCGTGGTTGCCATCCAGCGGCTTGATCGCCACCGGGTAGCCGATGGTGGCGGCCGCGGCGGAAGCCTCCTGCTCGTTGCGCACCACTTCGGATCGCGGCACCGGCACGCCGGTCGCCGCCAGCAGCTTGTTGGTCAGCTTCTTGTCGGAGGCGATGTCCACGCCCAGCGAGCTGGTCTGGCTGGTCATGGTGGCCCGAATGCGCTGCTGGTGGACGCCGTGCCCCAGCTGGACCAGTGACTGCTCGTTCAGGCGGATGGACGGGATGTCGCGCAGGGCCGCCTCGTCCAGGATGGCCTGGGTCGAAGGGCCAAAGGCGGCTCGCTCGGCGAGCAGCACCAGCTTCTCGAACTCGACCCGGAAGTCGAAGTCCGGCTCCGGCGTGACCAGGTGGTTGACGAGGCGCACCGCCAGGCGGCCGGCGGCCAGGCCCACGCTCTCCTCGCCGAACGAGTAGACGACGTGGTAGCGCCCGGCCTCACCGGTGCTGCGCGTCTTGCCGCGGCCGACCTCGGTGCCCGCCTCTCGCTGCAGTTGCAGCGCCACGTGCTCGGCGACGTGCCCCAGCCAGGTGCCCTCGCGCAGCCGGCCCTCGAAGCCGCCGGGCCGGCCGGTGCCGCACGAGTGCGCCCCGACTTCCGGCATCAGGTCCAGCAGCCCCTCCACGAAGCCGGGGATCGTGCTCGACGGGAACTGCTCCAGCACGCCCAGATCGACGATCAGCTTGATGGCCGGGTCGTAGCTCCAGTAGTTCGGCCCGCGATAGACCCGCGTCTCGACGATCTTCAGCTCGCCGACCGGCTTCAGCTTCCGACGGGCAGGGGCGGTGCGCTCGGCCTTGGCCTTCGAGCGCGAGACGACTGGACGTTTGGCCCGGGCGGTGCTCACTCGCTGGCCTCTTCGTCCAGGCGGCGGGCACTCAGCGCGCGGCGGCGGGCGCGCTCCGGCGCAGTGTCATCGGCGCCTTCGGCCGCGATGCGTCGGATCAGGCGACGCGTGGTGTTCGAGGCGCTGGCGATGCGGGCCAGCTCGCGATCGGTGGCCGACACCGGGCGCAGCGGCGCGCGCAGGCGGCGCTTGCGCAGGTCGAACCGATAGCCCGACGGCAGCGAGTGCAGGATCACGCCGCTGACCATGATCGGCTTGTGGCGCTTTACTTCGTAGGCATCGGTCTGGAGCCTGGCCGGGTCAAGGATGGTGACCGACCCCTTGCCGATCACCTCCAGCATGCCGGCCGGGGTCACCAGGGCGGCGGTGTCCTCGTCGATGCCCATGCCCAGCAGGGCGGGCGACTGGGCCACCAGCGCCAGCAGGCGGCCGATGCGGTTCCGCTGCTCGAAGTGCTGGTCGATGATCACGCCCGGCAGCAGCCCCAGGCCGGCGCTCATCTGGGTCATGCGCTGCTTCGGCGTCGCGCCGCTGGTCCCGAAGGCGACCATGTGGGTGCTGATCGCCGAGGCGCCGGCGCTGGTGCCGGCCACGATCACGCCACGCTTGTGCCGATCGATGATGGCGCGCCCCAGACCAGTCCCGCCGATCACGCTCGATAGGCGCAGCTGGTTGCCGCCGGTCATGAAGACGCCGGTCGCTTCGCGCACCGCCTCGACCGCGTCCGGCTGGTTGGCGTCTTCGCGCGTCAGCGGGCGCAGGCCGCGCACCTCGGGGATGCCCAGCGAGCGGAACAGCGACTGGTAGAGCTCGGTCGCCTCGTCGCCGAGCGAGGAGGCGGTGGAGATGACCGCCACCCGCGCCTCGTTGCCGCCGGCCAGGCTGGCGAAGCGCGACAGGATCTGGCGCTGGCGCAGCTTGTCCTCGGCGCCGCCGATGATCAGCAGGTGCCCGGCGCGTGGCCCGCCGATGCGCTGGGTGGGAGGCATGTCGCGCCGCAGTCTACCGTCGCACCCGCCCCGACGGCGAGGCGGCCGCCGTCGTATCCTCGCCGGATGGCCACTGCGGGCGAGGCACGCACCGAGGAGCGCGACTATTACGAGGTGCTCGGCGCCGAGCCGTCGGCGACCGCAGCCGAGCTGCGCGCCGCCTTCCGCGACGCCGTGCTGCAGCACCATCCCGATCGCGTCAGCACCAGTGAGCTGGCCACCCGACGGACCGCCGTCCTCAACCGCGCCTGGCGCGAGCTGCGCGACCCCGTGCGCCGCCTGCACTACGACCGCGACCTCGAGCGGGGCGGAGCCGCGACCCTGGACTGGCCGCTGGAGGCGGACGAGCGGCCTGCCCGGCCGCGCCGGCCGCGCCGGGCTCGGGCGGTGGTCGAGGCGCCCAGCCGCTGGCACCAGCCGCAATGGCGCAACGTGGCCGGCTTCCGGGTGCCGGCCGACGTCTTCATGGCCGGGCCCAGCGTCCAGGACGCCTGGATCGTGGCCAATCGCATCAGCGGCGAGGACTGGCGCACGCACACCGAGCGCTACTGGCTGCGCTATGCCGCCCGCTACTACCGGGATCGCGGCCGCATCGAGGACTGGATCGGCACGCTGGAGCGCCTGGTTGAGCTGGAGGATGCCTTCGACACCCTCGTCCGGGCCGACCTGCGGGCCGCCTACGTCAGCACCGGCCTCTACCTGCGCGGCATCGGCTTCCTGCGCCGGGTGGCGGCGCGCTACCCCGCCGCCAGTAGTCAGCGTCGCTGGGTCGACCGCGAGCTGCGGGCCCTGCTTGGCGAGTTCCGCGACGAGCGCGTACGGCGCGGCAGCGTGGAGGATCGGGCGGAGGCCGCCGAGCTGCTGCTCAACTACCTCGAGGCGCTGGAGATGGAGCCGGGCATCCCGGACGTGCGGGCCACCATCATGGCACTGCGGCGAGCAGGCCATCACGGACGGGCAGCCGAAGTCGTGGAACGGGTTGCGTCCGCGCCGGTCACCGAGCCAGCCCGCTGGTTCAGCATCGTCCAGCTGCTGACCGAAGCCGGGCAGCTGGACCGGGCCTCATCCCTGCTGGCAGCGCTGGCCCGCGGCGACCACCCGGAGGCGCTGGACCGTCGCCGGATCGGAGGCGACCCGGTTCGCCGCATCGCCGCCGCGCGGCGTCGCCTGGCACGCGCCCGAGCCCGGACGGCGGGGACCGGCATGGCTCGTGCCCGCGGCGCGCGGCGCGAGGCGGACGCGGATCGGCCATCGCCAGAAGAGGTGGTCGGCGCGGGCGTGCGCTAGGCTTCGCCGCTGAGGTGACGCGGCGCGGAGTTCGCAACGTGGTCGTGGGCGCCGTCGCCGGTGGCGCGGCAGCGGCTCTTTCCCTGTGGCTGGCATCCGGCACCGCGCAGACCGCGCCTTACGTCGTGCTGGTGGTGCTGGTCATCACCCTCATCGGGCTGAGTCTCGACGCCATCGCGGCGGTGTGCGCCTACGTCGTCGCCGGCGTGATCCTGCTGGCCGCCTCGCTCCCGGCGTCGGGCGAGGTCATGGCCGAGCCCGATGTCGTGCGCCTGGTAGTGTTCGCCTTCGGCTCGCCGGTGGTCATCGTGCTCGGCCTGCGCTCGGAGTGGCAGCAGCGCGCCGACCGGGCGGCCCAGCTGGCGAGCGCCGCGGCAGAGGAACGGGCCAACGATGCCAGGTCGGCCGCCGATGCCGCCCGGCAGGAGGCCCGCGACGCCCTGCTGCAGGCCGAGCAGGAGCGCGCGCGGCTGGTCGAGGTGGCGGAAGCCATTCCTGAGCCGCTGATCGTGTACGGCGCCGGCGGGCTGGGCACCTTCGCCAACGATGCGGCGCTGCGCGTCTTCGGGCGCAGCTTCTACGACCGGCCACTGGACGAGTGGGGCCGCGTGGCGGAGCCGCGGGACGAGCGCGGGAAGCTGCTGCCGCGTGACGAGTGGCCGCAGCTCCGGGCGCGGCGCGCTCCACTGCGGCGACGGATGCTGGTGCGCCTGCCGATGTCCGGTCGTGACCTGCTGGTCGACGTGGAGGGGACGCCGCTTCCCGATGGCGGCAGCGTCCTGCTGCTGCGCGACGTGGGCAAGGAGGTCGACGAGCGCCGCCGCCTGTCGCGCTTCGCCAGCTTCGTGGCCCATGAGCTGCGCAATCCACTGGCCGTGGCCAAGGCACGCATCGAGCTGGCGAACCGCGGCCGCCAGACGCCGCAGGGAGCCAACCACGGAGGGCGGGCGCTCGAGTCGGTGGACGCGGCGATCGGCATCCTGGAACGACTGGAGCTGTTCTCGCGCGCCGAGGCCGGGCGGCTGGACGCCGACCAGGAGCCGTTCGACCTGCGCGCGGCGGTGGATGCCGCGGTCGAGTCCCTGCGAGCGCAGGGCAGCGCCCGCCAGGTGCGCGTCAGCGCGGACGGCGCGCCCGTCGTGCTCGGCGATCGGGGGCTGACCGAGCAGGCCATCACCAACCTGCTGGTCAATGCCGACCGCTACTCGCAGCCCGATGCGCCGGTCGAGGTCGAGATCGAGGGCCACGACGCGCCGCTGCTGCGCGTGCGCGACGCCGGCCCGGGCATAGCCGACGAGGTCGCCGACGTCCTCTTCCGCGAACGGGTCAGCTCGGGTCGCGGCCTGGGACTGGGCCTGTTCCTGGTCAACGCGGCGATGCGGGCGCAGGGTGGCAGCGTTCGGCTCGAGGAGCGTCGACCGCGCGCCGCGTTCGTCCTGGCCTGGCCCCGGAGCGCCATCACCGGCGACGGCAGCCAGGCCGAGCCCGAAACCATCAGCGCGTGACGGACTCGACCCCGCAGCCCGCCGACCTGCTGCGCCTCCGCGAGGGGGTCGATCCTTACCCCGCGGAGCCGTCCGACGAGCAGCTGGCCGAGGAGCTGGGGCTGCCGCCGGAGCGCGTCATCCGCTTCGACATGAACACGCTGGGCGGCGGCCCGCTGCCGGCCGTGGTGGAGGCGCTGCGCACCTACGATCCAGGCCGGCTGGTGGAGTACGGGGACCAGGCCTATCGCCGGCTGCGCGAAGCGATCCAGGCTGCAACCGGCTCGCCGGGTCATCGGGTGATCCCGGGCGCCGGCGCCGATGAGCTGATCCGGCTGGTCACCACCATGTCCGCCGGCCACGGCGACGCGGTGGTGATCCCGACCCCCACCTTCGCCATGTTCGCCGTCGAGGCGCGAATTGCCGGCGCCCGCGTGGTCGAGGTGGCACGCGACGATCCCGGCCGGCGGCAGCCGGTGGCGGACATTCGCGCAGCAGCCGAGCGCGCCAGAGCCAGGCTGGTCTGGCTCTGCTCGCCGAACAACCCGACCGGCGACACGTACGACCGCGAGGAGATCCAGTGGTTGGCCGATGGGCTGCCCGCGCTGGTGGTGGTCGATGCGGTCTACCAGGAGCTGGCCGAGGTCTCGCTCGGCCTGCCGACCGAGGGAGCCAGCCTGATCGAGCTGCAGGAACGATGTCCGAACCTGCTCATCCTTCGCTCCCTGGCCAAGGCCTACGGGCTGGCCGGCGCGCGGGTGGGCTACCTCGTCGTCGCCGATGCGCTGGCCGCCCGGTTCGAGGCCGCGCGCCTGCCGCTCGCCATCGGCGGCGCCAGCGAGGCGGCGGCGATCGCCGCGCTGTCCGACGGGGCTGCCGCGCGCGCCCGCCTGGCCGAGATCGTCGCGCAGCGCGAGCGGCTGGCGTCTGCCCTGGGCGGCATGGGCTGGCGCGTGCTGCCGTCACTCGCCAACTTCCTGCTGGTGCGGCCGCCGGATGCGCATGCCATCGCCGAAGCGCTGCTGCGACAGGGGCTGGCGGTGCGCAGCTACCCGAGCGGACCGCTGAGCGACTGGCTGCGCATCACCGTCCGGGCACCGCACGAGAACGACCGCTTGCTCGAGGCGCTGGGCGACATCGGCTGAGCGCCGTCGGCTTGAGCCGCGGCGCGGCCTCAGTCGACGGCGGTGACCTCCATCGGTCCCAGGTCGGCCGCCTCCAGGGCGGGCCGGATCTGCGAGGCATCGCCGACCGCCAGCATCAGGAGCTGATCGGGCATCAGCAGCTCCTGCGCGGCCGATAGGACGTCGCCGGTCTGCACCCCCTCCAGGTGCTGGCGATAGGTCTGCCAGTAGTCCTCCGGCAGGTCGTAGACCGCCACCGGCTCGATCGCCATCGCCACGCCGCCGGTCGTCTCGAAGCGGAGCGGGAAGACGCCGACCAGGTAGTCGCGCACCTCCCGCAGCTCCGACTCCTCGGGCGCCGCCTGGCGGATCCGGTCCAGCTGGCCGACGATCTCCTTCAGGGCATCCGCGGTGACCTCGGTCTGGACCGCGGCGGCCGCGCTGAACGGACCGGGGGCGCGGCGCGGATCGAAGCCGGCGCGCGCGCCGTAGGTGTAGCCCAGCTCCTCGCGCAGCCGCAGGTTCAGTCGCGAGCCGAATACGCCGCCAAGCAGCGCGCCCAGCACCATGGCCGGGAAGTAGCGCGGCGAGCGTCGCTCGATGCCAAGGTGACCCACGCGCAGCTCGCTCTGCACGGAGCCGGGACGGTCGACGATCACCACCCGGCGCGAGCCACCAGCCGCGGGGACGAAGGTCCGATGGCCGGGACCGCCGCCGGTCCAGTCGCCGAGATGTCGCTCGGCCAGCTCGCGCACCGTCTCGGGCTCCACCGGGCCGGCCGCGATCAGGTGGGCCGTGCCGGGTCCCCAGTGGGTGGCCTGGAAGCCTCGGACGTCGTCCAGGCTCAGCGCCTCCACGGTCTCCGGCGTGCCGGCCGACAGCCGCCGATACGGCGTCGCGGCATCGAAGACGTGGCGCAGGAACATCTCGTCGGCCAGGCGCCCCGGGTCGGCGCGCGCCTGGAGGATGTCGGCCAGGCGCTCGGCCTTGAGCCGGTCGAACTCGCCCTCGTCCAACCGCGGCTCGCGGACCATCTCGGCCAGCAGCGCGATGCCGGCGTCGGCGTGCTCCGGCAGCGACTGGAAGGCCGCCCGCGCCGAATCCCAGCTGGACTCGCTGCTGACCTCGATGCCCAGGCGTTCGGTCGCCTCGGCGAATGCGCCCGCGTCCAGGCGCCGCGTGCCGGTCACCAGCAGCTGCGCGGTGAGCGCGGCCACGCCGCCGAGCGCCTCGTCCTCGGCGGCCGCCCCGGCGTCGACCAGCAGGTGGATGTTGACCACCGCGGCGCTCGCCAGCGGGACGGTCCAGACGGTCAGGCCGTTGGGCAGCGACGAGCGGTGGAAAGCGGGGAAGTGATAGGGCCGCGGCGCCCCGGCCACGGGCCGCAGCGGGTTGATGGTGGCCGGCATCAGGCGGCCTCCACGGCCGGCGCCTCGGCCGGCAGGAAGGTCAGCACCAGCCGGTTGTCGGCTCGCAGGGTCTCGCCCATCGCGCGCCGCACCCGCTCAGCGTCGACCGCCAGGTAGCGGCCGACCTCGGAGTTGATGCGCTCCGGCTCGTCGAACAGGCAGGTGTACATGGAGAGCCGATCGGCCCGCTCGGCGATCCGCTCCAGGCTGGACTCCACCGCGGCGGCGTGCAGGTTGCAGGTCCGCTCCAGCTCGGCTGGGCTCGGGCCTGCGGCGGCCAGCTGGTCGATCTCCTCCAGGAGTGCGGCCTCCAGCTGATCGGCGCCGACGCCCGGCTTGGCGGTGGCCCACAGCGTGAACATCGATGAGCCGCCGACGATGGGGAAGGGGAAGACGCTGACGTCCTGCGCCAGCTTCCGCTCCCGCACCAGCCGGCTGTACAGCCGCGAGGCGCGACCCACGCCCAGGAGGTCGCCCGCCACCGACAGGTCGTCGAAGGCATCGGTCCCGAACACGGGCATGCGGTAGGCCAGGTACACGCGTGGCAGCGGCACGCGGTCGGCGACCTCCTCGCGCAGCGCCTCGCCGATCAGCGGCGGAATCGACATGTCCGGTGGCGGAGGCAGGGCAGCGTTGGCGGGGATCGGGCCGAAGTGGCGCTCGATCATGGCCAGCGCCGCGTCGCGATCGAAGTCGCCGGCCACCGTCAGCACGGCGTTGTTCGGCGCGTAATAAGTGGCGAAGAACTCGCCCACGTCCTCCAGGCTGGCGGCGTTGAGGTCCTCCATGGAGCCGATGGTCGGATGGTGATAGGTGTGGCCCGCCGGGAAGAGGGCGGCCTGGATCCGCTCGTCCCAGGTGCCATACGGCTGGTTGTCGACTGACCAGCGGCGCTCGTTCTTGACGACCTCGCGCTGGTTGTCCAGCTTCTCCTGGGTCATGGCCGGCAGCAGGCTGGCCAGCCGGTCCGACTCCAGCCACAGGCCCAGCTCCAGCTCGTGGCTGGGCAGGGTCTCGAAGTAGTTGGTCCGGTCCAGCCAGGTGGAGGCGTTGAGGGTGCCGCCGGCCTGCTGGACCTGGGCAAAGTGCTCGCCCTTGGCGACGTGCTCCGAGCCCTGGAACATCATGTGCTCGAAGAGGTGGGCGAAGCCGGTGCGCCCCGGCTTCTCATGCTTGCTGCCGACGTCGTACCACAGGTTGACGGCGACGATCGGCGCGCTGTCATCGTGGGAGAGGACGACGCGCAGGCCATTGTCGAGCCGATGCCGCTCGATCGGGATGTCGGGCAAGGAAGGCCTCCGCTCGGGTGGGTTGAAGGGCCGGGCGGAAGGCTACCACGACCCTCGATCCGGCCCGTCTTCAGCATTGGCATGCCGCGTGCGATGGGTCTGCGCCATGCATTCATCACGCGGAGCGGCGCTGCGCATCGCCCAGGTGGCGCCCCTTGCCGAGAGCGTTCCACCCCAGATGTATGGCGGCACCGAACGCATCGTCTCGTACCTGACCGAGGAGCTGGTGCGCCAGGGCCACCAGGTGACCCTGTACGCCAGCGGCGACTCGGTGACGGCGGCCGAGCTGGTCGAGCTGACGCCCCGCGCCCTGCGGCTGGACCCCGACGTCATCGATCCCCTGGCCCATGCGGTCCGGCTCATCGAGCGGGTGATGGCCGATGCGGATCGCTACGACGTCATCCACTTCCACATGGACCACCTCCAGCTGGGCGCCATGCGCCGGTTGGCGACGCCGTCAGTGGCCACCATGCACGGTCGCATGGACCTGCCCGACCTGGCAGCCCTGTACGGCGAGTTCGAGGACGTCGCACTGGTGTCCATCTCCGACGCGCAGCGCTCGCCGCTGCCGGACCTCAACTGGCAGGCGACGATCTACCACGGGCTGCCGATGGACGAGATCACCCAATCCACCGACCCGGGCAGCTACCTGGCCTTCCTGGGCCGCACCTCGCCGGAGAAGGGGCTGGACCACGCGATCGAGATCGCGCGGCGCGCCGGCCTGCCGTTGAAGATCGCGGCCAAGGTCGACCCGGTGGACGAGGAGTACTTCGAGAACGAGATCCGGCCGCTGCTGCAGGGCGAGATCGAGTTCGTGGGCGAGATCGCCGAGGACGACAAGGACGAGTTCCTGGGGCACGCGTCGGCCCTGCTCTTCCCCATCGACTGGCCCGAGCCCTTCGGGCTGGTGATGATCGAGGCGGCCGCGCGCGGCACTCCGGTGCTGGCCTACCCGCCGGGGTCGGTGCGGGAGGTGATCGAGGAGGGCGTCACCGGGATGGTGGTCGAGGACGTGGACCAGGCCGTGGCGGCGCTGCCCCGGCTCCTGCAGCTGCCACGGTCGGAGGTGAGGCGCGCGGTCGAACAGCGCTTCTCGCTGCCGCGCATGGCGCGGGACTACGTCGACCTCTACCGGCGCCTGATAAGCGAGGCGCGACGCGCCGCCCCAGCCACGCAGGCCACCCACACCGAGCAGCGTATCGACGCGACCGCGCCGGCGCCCATGGCAGACTTGGCGACCATGAACGGCAACGGCGACAGGTCCCGGGACGAGGCGCCGGCGAACGGCTGACATGGTTCCCCCCGAGCAGGTGCGACGGGCCGCACCGGGCGAGGGCGGCACCGGCGACGCGGGCGCGCTGGGCGGGTTGCCGCCGATCTCGGAGCTCGACGCCCAGCGCTACGACGTCCAGGCCGGCGCCGAGCTGGCGGACACCTACGACCAGGTGCTCAAGCACGGCGAGTCGTTCGCCGTGTTCGACCGCCATGGCGACATCCTGCCGGAGGGGATGGGGGAGGAGGGCCTCTATCACCGCGGTACGCGGCACCTCTCCGGCCTGGTGCTGCGGTTGGCCGGCCATCGGCCGCTGCTCCTGGGATCCACCGCCAAGCGCGACAACTCGCGCCTGTCGTTCGACCTGACCAACACCGATGTCGGCCGCGGCCCACAGCGCCTGCCCCACAGCAGCGTTCATCTGTCGCGCACCAAGGTGCTGTGGGAGGGGGTCTGCCACGAGCGGCTGGTGGCGCGCAGCTTCGCCCGCGAGCCGGTGCGGCTCGTCCTGACGCTTCGCTTCCGCGCCGACTTCGCCGATCTGTTCGAGGTGCGCGGCATGCACCGCGCCCAGCGCGGCCGCAATCTGCCGGCCCTGATCGGCGAGCGGTCAGTGGTGCTCCGCTACGCGGGCCGGGATGGCGTGATTCGCCGGACCCGGATCACCTTCTCGGTGCCGCCGACCCGCATCGAGCGCGGCGAGGCCGACTTCGAGCTGGATCTGCCGGACGAGCGCGCCCTCATCATCGACCTGGCCATCGCCTGCGAGACGGGCCGCGGGCGGCGCGCATCGGCTCCGGACTTCGACACCGCCTCGGATCGGGCGCGGCGCAGGCTGACCCGCCTGGTGCGCAGCTCGGCAAAGCTGTCGAGCTCGAACGCGCTCTTCAACGACTGGCTTGAGCGGAGCGCATCGGACCTGGCCATGCTCAGCTCGCGAACGGCGCAGGGGCCGTATCCCTATGCCGGCGTCCCATGGTTCAGCACCGTCTTCGGCCGCGACGGCCTGATCACCGCCCTGCAGACGCTGTGGGTGGCCCCCCAGATCGCGCGCGGCGTGCTGGGCTACCTGGCGGTGCACCAGGCGGATCACGTCGACCCGGTGTTCGACGCCCAGCCGGGCAAGATCCTGCACGAGGTGCGGCTGGGGGAGATGGCGGCCACCGGCGAGGTGCCGTTCGCGCACTACTACGGCAGCCACGACGCCACCCCGCTGTTCGCGATGCTGGCCGCGGAGCACTGGCGCCAGACCAACGACCTCGCCACCGCCCGGCGGCTATGGCCGCACGTCGAGCGAGCGCTGGCCTGGATGGACCGGTACGGCGACCCCGATGGCGACGGCTTCCTGGAGTACGCGCGCAGCAATGAGCACGGGCTCATGCAGCAGGGCTGGAAGGACTCGCATGACTCGATCTTCCACGCCGACGGCCGCATGGCGGTGGGACCGATCGCCACCTGCGAGCTGCAGGCATATGCCTACGCCGCCCGCATCGGCGCATCCGAGCTGGCGGATCGGCTGGGCCACCGGACCGCGGCCCGCGAGCAGGCCAAGCGGGCGGCCCATCTGCGGCAGGCCTTCGACGCCGCGTTCTGGGACGAGGAGCTGGGCACCTACGCATTGGCGCTCGATGGCGAGAAGCAGCGCTGCCGGGTCAGGGCCTCGAACGCCGGCCATGCGCTGTGGTCGGGGATCGCGCTGCCGGAGCGCGCCGGTCGCGTGGCCGAGACGCTGCTCTCCGACGCCTCGTTCTCCGGCTGGGGGATCCGCACCGTGGCAGCCGGCGAGGCGCGCTACAACCCGATCTCGTACCACAACGGCTCGATCTGGCCCCATGACAACGCCATCGCGGCGATGGGGCTGGCGCGCTATGGCTTCCACGACGAGGCCGCACGCCTGCTGGCCGGCCTCTTCGACGCCAGTCGCACCTTCGACCTGGCGCGCCTGCCGGAGCTGTTCTGCGGCTTCACCCGCCGCCCGGGCGAGGATGCGACCCGCTACCCGGTGGCCTGCTCGCCGCAGGCCTGGGCCGCGGGATCGGTCTTCATGCTGCTGCAGGCGGTGTTGGGCCTGGAGGTGGATGCACCGGCGCGCGAGATCCGCTTCCGGCATTCACAGCTGCCCGAGTTCCTGGATGGCCTGTCGGTGACCGGCCTGCGCGTGGGTGACGCCGCAGTCGACCTGGCGATCGGCCGCCAGCGGCTGGGCGTGGACGTGCGGGTCGTCCGCCGTCGGGGCGAGGTCGAGGTGATCGACCTCAAGTAGGTCGTAGCATTTCCCCATGAGCAAGAAGCGAACGACGGCTCGGGCATTCCACGACGCCGCCGGCGTCGAGGACTGGCGGGTCCTGTTCTCAGGTGCCCACGCCTACTTCCGCGTCGGATCGTTCGCCGAAGCAGCGCGGTTTGTGGCCGCCATCGCCGAAGTTGCGAAGGTGGTGGGCCACTTCCCCGACGTCGACGTGCGACCCGAGGGCGTCACCGTCCGGACGGCCTCCGGGGAGTACGGAGCGCTGAGCCGGCGTGATGTCGAGCTGGCCCGCCAGATTTCGGCAGAAGCTCGGAAGCTGAGGATCGAGCCGGACCCCTCCCAGGTCCAGGTCGTGAGCATTGCGGTCGCCCAGGATGCCGGCAGCGACGTCGGTCCGTTCTGGGCCGCAGCCCTTGGGTACCGCAGCCTTGGACCGAAGGAAGACGTCGTCGATCGGCACCGACGGAACCCGCACGTGTCGTTCCAGAGCCTCCGCCCTGCCAAGCCGGGGCGCGGCCGGACCCACATCGACGTCAGCGTGCCGGCCGATCAGGCCGAGGCACGAGTCGCGGCAGCACTCGAAGCTGGCGGACGCCTGGCGGACGATTCGCATGTGCCCGATTGGTGGACACTCGCGTCGCCCGAGAACCACGGTGTCGACATCGCGGCCTGGCCGGACGTCGAGGACGACGAGGAGGGCTGAGTGGTGAGCGGCCAGGGATTCGAACCCTGAACCTAGTGATTAAGAGTCACTTGCTCTGCCGTTGAGCTAGCCGCCCAACGGCATGATGCCCGACTCGCCCGGGGAGGGTCAAACCTTCCTGACCAGCCGCAGGAAGGCGTCGACGTCGATGCGCGGGTGCCCATCGGTCGCCAGGTTCACGATCGTCAGGGTGTGCTGGCCCTGGCTCGCCCAGCGCCGGGCGAAGACGATGGCCCGATGCCGGCGGATGGGCGCATGCAGGTTGATCCTCCTCGGCTGGCGGCCGTCGATCGAGACGGCAGCGGCCCCGAGATGCGGACCGCGTCTGGCGACCCACGCCACCGACGAACCGGTGAAGGAGAATGTCACGCGTGCCCCCGCCACGTTCGAGTAGGCCACGCGGCCGCCGGAGGCCGCGCCGCTCGAGGCTGTGAACCAGCGCTTCTGGTAGACGACGCCACCATCCGATTCCTGCGCCCGGCGGACGACGAAGGGCTTCCCCGCGGCCCAGCCGCTGGTGTTGCCGGCGCCGTCGGTGGCGCGGGCCCCATAGCGGAAGGTGGCGGCGATCGGCAGCGACTGCACCACGGAGGTCGCCGGGCTGGACGGCAGGGTTTGGCCCGCCCACGCGCCGCCGCCGCGCTGCCGGCGCAGGCCGTTGCGCGCAATGCGACACCCATCGGTGGCCGACCACGTCGTCCGCACCGGCGCGGTGCTGACACCCAGGCTGCCGCCCGCGACGAGGGCCGAGATGGGGGCGTCGACCGCGGGAACCGTCGCGTCGGCGGGCGGTGGCGTGATGCGCGCCTTGGCGTCGAGGATGCGGCGATGGGAGGCCCGCAACCTGCTCAGCGGGATGCGTCCGTCGCGTGCCGCATTCAGCAGGCTGTTGAACGTCGCGTTGCTCTCCCGCTCGGAGCCGGTCAGCAGGATCATGTCCGTGCCGGCTCGCGCGGCCCGGACGGCAAGCACGCTGGCCGCGATGCTGCGGGCAGCAGCCGTTCCGCTAAGGGAGTCGGTAATCGAGATGCCGCGGAAGCCGAGATTCCCGCGCAGCAAGCCCAGGCTGATGGCCCGTGACCAGCCAGCGGCTGCGCTACTGGGGTCGTAGGCGGGATACGACGCGTTCGAGAGCATGATCAGCGGCAGCCGATCCGCGATGCCGCGCCGATACGGCCGCAGGCCGGGTGCCAGTGCCCGCCGCGTGGCGGAGATGGTGACGGCGTTGGTGTCGGTGTTCCTGGCCGCCAGGCCTATGCCGGGAAAGTGCTTCATCGTCGGCAGCACGCCGTTCGCCAGCAGCCCGCCCGCGAAGGCGTTGCTCAGCTCGGTC
>DATBME010000049.1:0-3290 GCA_036555005.1 Candidatus Limnocylindria bacterium
GCCGACGCGGCGCAGGACGCCGTCCAGGACGCCCTGGTCCGGGCATGGCGGGACCTCCCCAGGTTGCGCGACCCGGATCGGTTCGGTCCGTGGCTGTACCGCGTGCTACTGAACAGCTGCGCGGACCATCGTAGGCGGCAGACCCGGCACATTCACGCGCCGCTGTCGGCGGACATGGCCGGCGCCACGGGGGACACGGTTAAGACGCTGGCCGATCGCGATGCCGTGGCCGCCGCCGTGGAGCGGCTCAGCGAGGAGCACCGGGCGGTCATCGTGCTGCGCAATTACGTCGGGCTCTCGCAGAACGCGATCGACGACGAGGAGTGCTACGTCATCGAGTCGTATACCCCGGACGGCTGAGGCACGCCGGGCGACTGACCGATTACGCGGCGATTCCCGGCTTGACGCGTGCCGTTCCATGGACGGATGGGAGCGAGCGACGCGAGTGGTGAGGCAGCGGCCCCGCTATTCACGCGCTCCTTCATTCAGCTGGCGATCTGCGAGCTTGCCTACTTCACGGCCGCCGGACTGACCATCCCCATCACCCCGCTCTTCGCCGAAGGCCCACTCGGCGCCAGTGAGCTGTGGGTTGGCATCACGGTCGGCGCGTTCAGCGTGAGCACCGTGCTGCTGCGGCCCTGGGCCGGCCGGGCGGTGGATCGCCGTGGTCGGCGGCCGCTGTTGATCGGAGGCGCGCTGCTGTGCGCGGCGACGCTGGCCGCTCACGCGCTCACCGGCACGCTGGCGCTGCTCATCGTGCTGCGCCTGGTGCTCGGCGTGGCCGAGGCCTTCTTCTTCGTGGCCGCCTTCGCCGCGCTCGCCGACCTGGCGCCGCCAGGACGGGCGGGTGAGGCGCTGAGCTTCAACTCGCTGGCGCTCTACCTGGGCATCGCGCTGGGTCCGCTGCTCGGCGAAGCGTTGCTCGGCGTCGGCGGCTACACCGTGGCCTGGATCGGCGGCGCGGTCCTGGCCCTGTTGGCCGCCGCGCTCGCCTCCGCTCTCCCGGAGACCGCGCCGGAGCGCGCCGCCGACACGCCGCCCTCGCCCCTGATCCATCCGGCGGCCATCGGTCCCGGCCTGGCGATCTTCTTCGGAACGGCCGCCATGGGTGGCTTCCTGGCCTTCGTGGCGCTGCAAGCCGCCGACGTCGGGCTGCAGGGCTCCGCCGCCGTTCTCCTCCTGTTCGGCCTGGTTGTCGTCTTCTGCCGGATCGCGCTGGCCCGCCTGCCGGACCGGGTGGCGCCGTCGCGGATGATCGCGATCGCGCTCGGGCTGGCTGCCATCGGGATGGGGGTGGCGGCCGTGCTGGCGACCACGGCCGGGTTGCTGGTCGGGGCCGCCGTCCTGGGGGTCGGCATTGCCTTCCTCACGCCGGCGGTGTTCGCCGCCACGCTCGCGCGGGTCTCCGCTGCCGACCGCGGCAGCGCCACGGCCACGGTCAGCATCTTCATCGACCTGGCGTTCGGGGTCGGCCCGATCCTCGTCGGCTTCGTGGCCGGGCTGGCCAGCATTGCGGCCGGGTTCGCCGCGGTGGGAGTGCTGGCCGGCATCGCGGCGATCGGTGTTGCGTTCCTGCTGCAACGCGGCCAGCCGACGATGAGGCCTGAGTCGGCCTGACCTGCCGAGGGGCTTACCCACGCGATCGCTCAGCCTGGGATCAGGGCCCGCGATGACCGCCTCTCGGTGGGCTACGCGACCGCGACTCCGTCCGCGGCCCTGCGCAGCTCGTCGACCTCGATCTTCCCCATCTTGAGCATTGCCTCCATCGCGCGGCGTGCGCGCTCGGGGTCCGGGTCGCGGACGAGGCGCCCAAGCTCCTTCGGCACGATCTGCCAGGAGAGGCCGAATCGGTCCTTCAGCCAGCCGCACGGGCCTGGCTCGCCGCCATCGGCGGTGAGGGCGTCCCACAGCCGGTCGACCTCGGCCTGGTCCTCGCACTCGTACACAAGCGACACGGCCTCGTTGAACTTGAAGTCCGGGCCGCCGTCCAAGGCCTGCAGACCATGTCCGCCGATCGTGAAATCGACCGTCAGCACCATCCCGGCCGGACCGCTGGGCGTGTCCGCCGGGGATCGCCAGACCTCGTCGATGTGACTATCGGGGAAGAGGCCGGTGTAGAACGCCGCGGCCTCCCTGGCCTTGCCGTCGAACCAGAGGCACGGATAGAGCGTGGTCATTCGTTTTCTCCTTGGTGGTGCGCTGGTCATGTGGGACCAATGGTGCTGCTCGAACTCATCGCATCACGATCCGTGCCGCCGTCGAGAGATGTGCGGCACCCAACGGCAGCGCGCCATGTCGTTTAGCGGGTAGGACGCTCCCGGTCGGACATCTCCAGGATGTCGAGCATGGGCAGGTCGCGCTGGTACTCGCTGAACTCGAACTCCGGTCCGCAGCGCAGGGCGTCGTACGGGCAGGCATCGGCGCAGATGCCGCAGAAGATGCAGCGGCTGATGTCGAGCTGATAGGTCTCCAGCGTGCGCGGCCGCGGCATCAGCGCGCCAACCGGGCAGGTCTCCGCGCAGCGGCCGCACGACACGCACGGCGTCTCGTTCAGGCTGACGAAGTCGGCGGTGGTGACCAGCGAGTCGAAGCCCTTGCCGATGAAGTCGTAGCAGCCGGCGCCCACGATGTCCTTGCAGACCTGGGCGCAGCGCCCGCAGTCGATGCAGCGGGAGTAGTCGCGCAGGATGAAGGAGTGCGTCTCGTCGCGGCCGTAGCCGTGGTTGACGCCGACGTACGGGTTGTCCTGGATCGAGCGCTCGTCGATCGCCATGTTCAGCGTCGTCTCGTACTCGATCGCCGCCTCGCGCAGGTCGCAATGGCCGATCGCCTCGCAGGTGCACTGCAGGCAGCGCGCGGCCTCGCCCATGGCCTGGTCGTGCGTGTAGCCGAACTCGTACTCGTTGAAGTTCGCCTTGCGCTCCTCCGCCCCGAGCTTGCCCATGACCGCCTTCGGCTCCTTCACGTCGTCGGTGAAGGGCACGATGGTCAGGAAGCTGGGCTGCGGCTCCGACACGATGCGGCGCACCTGCGGGTCATCCAGGTCGTGGCCGCGCAGCCAGTAGTCGATGGCGTACGAGGCGCGCCGTCCCTCGCCGATCGCCTCGACCACGGTCGTGGCGCCGGCGCGCACGTCGCCTGAGGCAAACACCTTCGGCAGGCCGGTGCGGAAGATGTCCTCCTCGGCCACCAGCCAGCCGCGGCGGCTGACCTCCAGCTGGGCCTGGACCTCCTCCGGCTCGCTGTCGATCCAGCTCAGCTCGGGCCCCTGGCCGATGGCGCCCAGCACG
>DATBME010000075.1:0-7118 GCA_036555005.1 Candidatus Limnocylindria bacterium
CGCGCTGATCAGCTCTGCGACATGCGGCACGACGGCCAGGGCCAGGATCAGGACGGTCACGATCAGCAGCGCAACGCCCAGCAGCGTGGCCAGCACGGCGGCGATGCCGCGGCCCACGCCCCGGGCGCGGAGTCGCCGCACTACGGGGAGGAGTGCGGCAGACGCCAGGAGGGCGACGAAGGTGGTGGCGGTCACGGTGCCCAGCACGACCGCAGTCGTCACCAGCACGTAACCGAGTGCGATGACGGCCAGCAATCGCCAGCCGAGCGCGGCGAGGCGGCTCAGCCAGATGGGTACCACACCTCCATCGCGCGCGGGCGCGGGAGCGGTCATCATCGGCCCATCCGCCGTGGCGTGGGACAGCGGCCAGACACAGACGCGACCTTCATCGCGAGAACGACCGCAATGTTCAAGATCCCATTCCGCGGATATCACCCGATTCGAAGGTTGTCGGGGTCTGAGGCTGCGCCTGAAGCGATCGTCATGATGGACTGCGCGGCCGAGGCCATGTGCGGTTTCGCGGAGCGACCATCGACGCGGCGTAGACTCTGAACGAGTGGACCTCCTCGCCATCGCAGGCCTCGCCGGGCTCGTCCTCCTGAAGGAGTCGGGCGTGCCGCTGCCCATCCCCGGCGACCTCGTCATCATCGGGGCGGGCGCAACGCTCGCCGGCGATCTGCCGGTGGCCGGGATCGTCCTCGCCGTCATCCTCGTCGCCGGCTACATCGGCAATAGCATCCAGTTCCTCCTCTTCAGCAG
The DNA here is from genome assembly GCA_036555005.1 of Candidatus Limnocylindria bacterium. Lineage (GTDB taxonomy): Bacteria > Chloroflexota > Limnocylindria > QHBO01 > QHBO01 > DASSCW01. The sequence continues at coordinate 760 of DATBME010000075.1, forward strand.
CGCCCTGCGACGGCCGCTCCTCGCGGCCCTCGGGAAGCTCGGCATCAGCGAGGCTCGTCTCCAGGGTCTTTCAGATCGGTTTCGGTCCGGCGGGGTGACGGCTGTCGCGCTGACGCGCATGACTCCCGGGGTGCGGATCGGCGTGGTTCCGGCATCAGCCCTCGCGGGCATTTCCTATCTCGTGTTCCTGCTCGGCATCGTCGCGGGCAACGGCGTCTTCGTCTCGGCGCATTTCGGGCTTGGATTCCTGGTGGGCGCCTACGCCAAGGACCTGATGCTGCGGTACGGCGGGATCGCGCTCGTCGTCATCGTGGTCCTCGTCGTCGCCGCCGTGGCCGGCTGGTTCGTCCTGCGCGCGCGCCGCGGCCCGACGGCGAGAGCCGACAGCTACGAGTGCTGGGCGGACTGCTCGTGTCCGGCCTGCGTCACCATCGTCGCGCGCGCCGCCCGGTCAGCGACGCGCCAGGCTTCGGCATGAGTGTCGACCCTCTCCACGTCGCGCGATCAAGCGGCACTCATTGACTCATGTCATCGGCCAGAAGACGGGGACGATGAAGACCGAGGCGATGAAGAAGATCAGCATCACGACCAGTCCCAGCTTCCAGTAGTCGCCGAACCGGTACCCCGCCGCAGACATGGCGATGAGGTTCACCGGTGTGGCAACCGGGGTCAGAAGCGCCGCAGAAGCCGCGACCGAGAGCGAGACAAGGACGCCGCGCGGGTCCACGCCCAGCTCACCAGCCGCGGAGACGGCGATCGGAATCATGATCAGGGCGGTCGCGGTGTTGCTGATGAGCTGCCCGAAGAGGGCGGTGACAACGAACAGTCCGGCGAGCAGCCCGTACGGGCCGAGGTCGCCGACGACGTCGATGAGCAGCCCGCCCACCTGTTCGGCGGCGCCGGTCTCGAACATCGCCGTCGACAACGGCAGCAGGCTCGCGACCATGATGACGGTCGTCCAGCTGATCGCTCGGTACGCGTGCTCCATGCTGAGGATGCGGAGGACCAGGATCGCGCCGGCAGCCAGCAGCCCGGCCACCGCCGGTGGGACCGCGCCGGTCACCAGCAGCACGACCATGGCGGCCAGAATGGCGATCGCCTCCCAGGCCCGAACCCCCAGGGCGATCGTCTGCCGCCGCACCGCCTCCGGATGGTCGACGACGATGAGCCCGCGGTCGTCGGCGCGGGCATCGAGCGCGGGCCACGGGCCTTGCAGGACGAGCGTGTCCCCGACCGCCAGCTCAACCCCTTCGCTGCCCACCGGACGGCCGTGCCGCTGGATGGCGGCGACCACCAGGCTGCCGTCGTCGGTCGTCGAGCCGGGGAAGACGTGCTCGCCGACGAATGGCGACCGGGGAGGGATGATCACCTCGGTCAGGCCGGTCTCGCGGTCGACGATGGCGGCATCGGTGTCGGTTCCCCCTGACAGCCCGTATTGCTCGACCAGCGTGCGCGCGTGCCGACTCAGATCCCTGGTGATCGTTGCCGGCGTCCGCAGCGGCAGCAGACGATCCGACAGGAGTGCGACCACGACCACCGTGCCGGCAAGCAGGGGCATACCAACCAGGGCGAACTCGAAGAAGCCCAGCGGCCTCCCCGTGTAGTCGAGGGCAGCCTCGGAGACGAGCAGGTTGACGTTCGAGCCCGTGAGCGCCAGCTGCGACCCGGCATGCGCCCCGAAGACGAGCGGAATGAGCAGCTTCGACGGCGCGATCGCGAGCCGGCTGGCGGTGACCACCACGACCGGCAGCAGCGCCGCGACGGAAGCGTTCACGGTGACGATCGCGGTGAGCGCGGCGACGATGAGCATCATGACCACGATGAGCCGGGTCCGGCTCTCCCCGGCGAGGCCGACCAGGACATGCCCCGCCCAGTTCGTCACCCCGGTTGCGTTGAGTGCCTCGCTGACGACGAAGAGTGCGGCGATGAAGAGGACGGTGGGATCGCCAAAGCCGGCCAGGCTCTGCTGGAGCGTGAGGACGCCCGTCGCCCACAGCGATAGCGCGGCGCCGATCGCCACGACCTCGACTGGCAGCCGCCCCCACACGAACAGCACGACGATCGCCGAGATGACCGCGAAGGTGATCGCGATCTCGTTCATCGGTTCGCGCGGTCCTGGCGAGCCGAGGGCGTCAGATCTGGACCGGGTATCCGGGGCCGAGCGGTAGTCCGAGCAGGAACCAGGCGACGAACAGGATGATCCAGGTGATGGCGATGATCGCCACGTACGGCAGCATCAGGGCAATGACAGTCCCGATGCCCGCCTTCGGGTCGTATCGCTGCGCGATCGTCACGATGAAGGGCAGATACACCATCAGCGGCGTCACGGTGTTCAGTGGCGAGTCACCCACGCGATAGGCCGCGAGCAGTGTCTGGGCCGGCACGCCAAGGTTGACGAACAGCGGCACCAGGATCGGAGCGAAGATCGCCCACTTCGGGATGAGGCCTGGCATGATCACGTCGAGCAGCAGGATGACCAGGATCATCCCGATCAGCAGCGGGAGCGCCCCGATCCCGGCCGTCTCGAGGAATTCGGCGAGCGCGATGCCCAGGACATCGGGCATGTTCGTGTAATTGAAGAAGGCGATGAACTGGCTGATCATCAGCAGCATGAAGACCAGGCCGGCCAGGCCGGCGAACGTCTTCGTCACCGCCGCGATTACGTCAGTGGCACTCTTGAAGGTGCCTGCCCCGTAGCCGAAGCCGATGCCGGATACCAGGAAGGCCATGGCGATGATGAACAGCAAGCTGTCCATGAATGGCGTGTTGCCGATCACATTGCCGGTCTCCGGGTCGCGAAGCGCCGAACCCTCCGGGATGGTCAGGAACAGGATCAGGACCACGAAGGCAAGCAACGCGATCCCCGCCCTGCGTAGGCCGCGCCTTTCGGCTGCCCGGTCGATCTCCTGCGTCTCGCCACCTCCGGCCGGCCTTCCGGTGTATGCGCCAAGGCGCGGCTCGATGATCCGCTCGGTGACGAAGTAGGCCGCGACGGCCAGGAGCAGCGATGAGACGACCGAGAACCAGTAGTTGGCGACGATGGTGATCGGTTCAGCGCCTGGAATGAGACCTAGGGCCTCGTTTGTGACCTCGGTGATCATGGCGTCGATCGGTCCAGGGATCGGATTGACGCCGAAGATGGCTGCCACGCCCGCGAAGCATGCCGCCATCCCGGCCAGCGGGTGCCGGCCGACACTGAGGAATGCGGCCGCCCCCAGCGGGATCAGGATCAGGTAGCCGGCGTCTGAGGCGACGCTCGACAGCACACCAACGAGAATGAGGATGAATGAGAGCAGTCGGCGCGGCGACGCGGCCACGAGCCCGCGGATGAGCGCGCCCATGAGCCCTCCGGCCTCCGCCACACCCGCACCCATCAGCGCCACGAAGGTGACCGCGACGACGCCAAAGCCCGCGAAGTTCGGGACGAACGAGGTGAAGATGAAGCGCACACCTTCGGTCGTGAGGAGGCTCTCGATCGGGATGGTCACTTCCTCGATGTGCCAGTCGTCCTCGTACAGCAGGTCATCTGAACCGGGCTCCAGGATCGGCTGGGTCGTGTCCTCGTAGTAATCCGGGACGACCTCGACCGCATCGGGTACGGCGATCTGGTCAGTGACGCTCACATCGAAGAACGAAAGGACGGCCGACAGAAGGATCACGATGATGATCAGGTAGAGGAACATCAGGACCGGGTGCGGAACCTTGTTCCCCAGGCGCTCGACGGCGTCGAGCATCTTGGCGGTGAATCCTGTGGCGGGGGCGTCAGCGATGGGCTGGGCCGCGGCCTCGGTCATCGGTGCCTCCAGTTGGGAGTTGGGCGCGGCTCAGGAGGTGGGCCGGCGGAAGTTGCGGGCGAACTCCGCGAGCAGACGGGTGCCGAAGGCGGTCGCCCCGGTCGACCGCCACGAGTCATCGGTCGCGGTCATCATGGGTCCGCAGATGTCCAGGTGGCCGAACGGGATCCCGGCCGTGAAGTCCTCCAGGAACAGGGCGGCGGTGATGGTGCCCGCATTCTCTCCGCCCATGTTCTTGATGTCGGCGATGGCCGAGTCGATCTGGGATCGATAGCGCCGGATCAAGGGCAGCTCCCAGACCGGCTCGTCGGTGGCCGTGCCGGCCGCGTACAGCTGATCGGCCAGCTCGCCGCGATTGGCGAGCATGGCGGCCATGGCCGACCCGAAGGTGCGCAGCGCCGCGCCGGTCAGGGTTGCGATGGTCACGATCGCGTCGGGTGACTCGTCGACGGCCATGTCGATGCCATCGGCCATCACCAGGCGGCCCTCGGCGTCGGCGTTGATCACCTCGATCGTCTTGCCGCTGTGGGTGGTCAGCACGTCGCCCAGGCGCGTGGCCGTCCCGGACGGCATGTTGTCCGTGCACATCAGCCACCCCGTGACCGCCGTCCGGCAGCCGAGGTCGCGGAGGGTGGACATCGCCCCCAGGATCGCCGCGGAACCGGACATGTCCAGCTTCATGGCTGCGTGCATCGCGTCCGACGGCTTGAGGCTGATGCCCCCGGAGTCATACATGATCCCCTTGCCAACCAGGTGCATGTTGCCTCGCGCCCTGCCAGCCGGCTGGTAGACCAGCTTGATCATGCGGGCCGGCTCGTCGCTGCCGGCATTCACGCCCAGCAGTCCACCGCACCCGAGCTTCGCCAGCTGCTTCTCGTCGAAGACCTCGACCTCCAGGCCGGTTTCGGCGCCGATGGCGCGCGCCACGTCCGCGTAGCGGCGGGCGGTGAGGTGGGTCGCCGGGTCGTTGCACAGGTCCCGTGCCGTGTTGACCGCCCGTGCAGTGACCTCGCCCGCGGCCGCGCCGGCGGCCATGGCGCGCGCACGGTTGCCGACCGTCACCAGCGTGAGAACCGCCAGGTGCTCGTCGGGAGCCTTGTCGGCGAAGGCGCGGTACTGGTAGCGCGCCATCAGCACGCCCTCCACCACCGCCTGGCCGGCCACGCGCGCCTCCAGCTGGGTTGCGACACCGGTCAGGTCGATGGCGATCCGCGTATGGTGGATGGCGGCGCGCGCGAAGGCCGCCGCCGCGTTACGCATGGCCGTGACGGCCAGCTCGGCGCGGGGACCGACGCCGATCTCGATGACGGTCGGGCCGTCGCTGCGCGGCAGGACGAGGGTCTCGCCGACGCCCGCCGAGAAGCCCGATGCCTGGAGTGTCGCGCGATCGACGTCGAGCCGCTCCCGCGGGACCTCGCCGTCGCTCGCCACCGGCACGCCGATCGCCGTGGCGTCGTCTGGCACGGAGCGCGCGACGGCGACGCTCACCCGGAGCGACGGGTGGCGCGAGGGAACGAGGTCGAACGCCAGATCCGCTCGGGTCACGCGTTCGGCGGCTTGAGCCATCGGCATTCCTCTGGAGGCCGCCCCCAGCCGTCCGGACGGACGGAAGAGAGTCAGGCTAACACGACCGATCAGCGCTGGACGTCGAGCGCGGATAGCCAGGCATCGGCCTCACCCGCGGAACGCAGGCGGACGGCTGCCAGGTGCGGGTTGGCTGCCAGCAGGGCCGGATACTCGCGTCGCCGGCGCCGATAGGTGCTGAGGATCCACCACAGCAGGCTGTCACGGCTGACGAGGTGCATCGACAGACGCTCGCGGTTGCCGGTCCCGGGCCATAACTCCTCGTCGCTGCGGAGGCGTCGCCACGTCCGTGAGCCGTAGCGCCGAAGCACGGTCCGCAGCGGGAAGTCGAGCCAGACCACGGCCTGGGCGCGGGCCCAAACGATCTCGCGCATGGCCGAGTAGTTGCCGTCGACCACCCATCCGTCGCCGGCGATCGCCCGTCTCACGCGCTCGCGCATCACGGCGTCGTCGGCCTCCGTCCAGCCCGCCTCCCAGTGCAGCGCGTCGAGCTCCACCCAGGGCACCACCAGGCGCGCGGCCAGCGCCCGGGCAAAGGTCGTCTTGCCGGACGCGCTGGTGCCGACCACGTTGATGCGGCGATGGGGAAAGGCTTCGGGCGCCGCCGCGGCCGGCGCGCCCGGGCTGGGCTGCATCGGCCGGCCATTGTAGGGAGCGTGCCCCGCCCGTCGTTGGCGCGCGCCGGGCACCCCGTGCACAATGCGGCGACATGCCGACCCCCAAGCCGGGGCAGATTCGCTGCCCGACCTGCCAGCAGCCGACCCCGCCCGCCGCCTACTGCACCCAGTGCGGCGCCCCGCTGCCTTCCAGCCTGCAGGCGCGTCCGCGCGGCATGGATCGGGCCGAGCTCGAGGAGCGCGTCCGCCATCGGCGGCCGGGCGATCCGGCCATGCGGCGCGGCCGCTCGCCGGGTGACGAGCTGCCGCCAGCCGGCTACGTGCCGTTCCAGCCCGAGCCCGAGGATGCCAGCGCCGTCCGCGA
>DATBME010000042.1:0-5747 GCA_036555005.1 Candidatus Limnocylindria bacterium
GGGTGCCGGCACGGTCGAGTTCCTGCTGGACGACGCGGGAGGCTTCCACTTTCTGGAGATGAACACGCGGCTGCAGGTCGAGCATCCGGTGACCGAGGCGGTGACCGGTCGCGACCTGGTCGCCGACCAGCTGCGGATCGCGGGCGGCGAGCCGCTGGCCGTCGACCAGTGGCAGGTCCGCCTCGACGGGCACGCGATCGAGGTGCGGCTTTATGCCGAGGATCCGGCGGCGGGCTTCCTGCCGGCCACCGGGCGGGTGGTCGGCCTGGAATGGCCGGCCGGCGTGCGGATCGACACCGGCATCCGCCGGGGCGATGAGGTGACGGACCGATACGACCCGCTGCTCGCCAAGCTGATCGTCCACGGAACCGACCGCGACGCGGCCCTGGATGGCATGCAGCAGGCCCTGGCCGGCACCCGCGTGCTGGGGGTGCGCACCAACCTGGCGTACCTGCGCTGGCTGATCGGCGAGCCCACCATGCGCGACGGCCAGGTGCGGACCGACAGCATCGACCAGTGGGAGCGGCCGGACCGGGTGGCGCCATCGCCCGATGACTGGGCCGCCGCCGCGGCGGGCGCCGCGGCCGGTGGGCTGCTGCCCTCGGACGTCTGGGGCGGCGGCTGGCGCGCCAACGCGCCGGCGGCCGTGCGCCTGCGCCACGGCGAGGAGGAGCGCCGGGTCGAGCTGCCGGCGACTCCCCTGGATGAGGACCGGGTCGCCGTCGATGCGGCGGCGGACGCGGTGCACGTGGACGTTGGCGGGCAGTCGCTGGAGTTCACGGTCGCCGGCGCGCCAACCGTCGACGAGGCCGTGCGGCACGCGGCCATCCGTGCCGAGGGGCACGCAGCCCTGGTGGCCCCCATGCCCGGCCGCGTGGTGGCGGTGCGGGCGGCGGCCGGCGCAAGGGTCGAGGCCCATGCCACGGTGGTGGTGATCGAGGCCATGAAGATGGAGCACGCGGTGACGACGCCCATCGCCGGCGCGGTCGAGGCCGTCGCGGTGCGCGAGGGCGACCAGGTGCAGCGTGGCGACCTGCTGGCCGAGGTCGTGGCGCACGCCTACCTAGAATCGCCGCCGTGACCGCCGTCGACGTGCGCATCTACGAGGTCGGCCCGCGCGACGGGCTGCAGGCGGAGCCAGTCGTGGTCGGCACCCAGGACAAGCTGCGCTTCATCGGCCTGCTGGTCGACGCCGGGCTGCGCGAAATTGAGACCACTTCGCTTGTCTCGCCGAAGGCCGTGCCGCAGATGGCGGATGCGGATGCCGTGCTGGCCGCGCTCGACCGGCGTCCGGAGGTCCGCTACCCGGTGCTGGTGCCGAACCAGCGCGGCCTGGAGCGTGCCGTGGCGGCTGGGGTGGATGCCATCTGCCTCATCACGGCCGCCACCGACGCCTACGTCCGGCACAACATCGGCATGAGCCGGGAGGAGTCGCTTGCCGCCTTTGAGCCGATCGCCGCCGAGGCCCGCCGGCGCGGCTGGTGGATCCGCGGCTACGTGAGCACCGCCTTCGGCTGCCCGTACGACGGCGAGGTCGACGCGGGGGCGGTCGTGGCCGTGTCGGAGCGCCTGCGGGCGATGGGCGTGGACGAGCTGGCGATCAGCGACACCGTCGGCGTGGCCGCGCCGGCGGACGTGGCACGCGTGCTCGGGGCGCTGGCGCAGGCCGGCATCGGCCCGGACATCATCGGCCTGCACTTCCACGACACACGGGGCACGGCGCTCGCCAATGTCATGGCCGCGCTGGACGCCGGCGTGACGACCTTCGACGCCTCGACCGGCGGAACGGGCGGCTCGCCCTTCGCCCCGGGCGCGGCCGGCAACCTGGCCACCGAGGATCTCGTCTACCTGCTCGATCGCCAGGGGCTGCGCCACGGGGTGGACCTGGACGGCGTGCTGGAAGCGGCCCGCTTCATCGGCACGGCGCTCGGCCGCGACGATCCGGTCAGCAAGCTGGGGCGGGCCGGCGGCTGGCCGCGCTAGCATGGAGCCGATGGAGCCGATGCCTGCGCGGCCGGAGGCGGGCGAGCAGCGGCTGCCGCTCATCATGGACGTCGACACCGGCATCGACGACCTGGTCGCCCTGCTCATCGCGGCGACCGCCCCCGAGCTCAACCTGCGCGGGGTGACCTGCGTGGCGGGCAATGTCGAGATCCACCACGTGGCGCGCAACACCGGCAAGATCCTGCAGATGGTGGGACGCGCCGACGTGCCGGTCAGCATCGGTGCCGCGCGTCCGCTGCAACGACGGCTGCGCACCGCTCCGGAGACGCACGGGCCGACCGGCACGGGCTTCGTGGAGCTGCGCGGCGAGGACCGCAAGCTGGTCGGCACCGAGTACACGCCGATTCCGGCCGCCCGCTACATCGGCGCCCACGTTCGCCGCCATCCGGGCCAGATGACGGTCCTGGCGCTGGGGCCGCTCACCAACCTGGCCGCCGCCAGCTCCAACGGTGTGGACCTGGTCGACGGCACGCGCCAGGTCGTGTGGATGGGGGGCACGCTGGAGGAGCGCGGCAACACCACCGAGACCGGCGAGTGGAACGCCTGCGTCGACCCGGAGGCGGCCGAGGCCTGCCTGCGCGGCGGCGTGATCGACCGCATGTTCCCCCTCGACGCGACCCAGGACATCATCTTTCGGATGGACGACCTGCACGCCCTGCCCGATACGCACCTGGCCAACGTCGTGCGCGACGCCGTGCGCTTCTACGTCGGCTTCCACAAGGAGGCCGATGGCATCGATGGCTGCTACCTGCACGACCCGGTGACGCTCATCGGCGCGCTGCTGAAGCCGGAGCTGGTGAGCGAGGTCGTGTCGGAGCGGCTGGCGTGTGACACGCGGGCCGACCCGTACCTCGCCGGCAGCCTGTACCGTTCCGAGGAGAGGGATCGGCCTCCCGTCGAGATCGCGACCGCGATCGAGCCGGAGGCCATGAAGGCCGAGCTGCTCGAGCGCCTGGCTCGAGCCGTCAGCGTTCCCTAGGAGGAAGGTCAGCATGCTCGTTCGATGGATCGCGGCCCTCGTCACCTTCGCGGTCGTGGCGGCCGCCGGCGTCGCCCTGGCCGGCGGGATCCCGGCCAGCGGTGAGGCCGACCCGGTGACCTTCGCCTTCCAGCAGGTGGCCGACGTCCTGGCCCTGATCCTGGGAGTGGCCCTCCTCGCGGCGATCGCGGTCTACCTGGTCGTGGAGCGCATCCAGACCGGGTCGAACGCATCGGTCACCAGCGAGTTCACGACCCGGACCCTGATCCTGATGCCGGTGGCCATCGCGCTGAACATCATCCTGGGGCAGACGGTGGCGGCGGCGCTCAAGGTGCCGATCTACCTCGACTCGATCGGCACCATCCTGGTCGGCGTGCTGGCCGGGCCCCTGGCGGGAGCCGCGACCGGGTTCCTGGCCAACCTGCTGTGGGCCTACGTCATCCCGCCGCCATTCCAGTACCCGCCCGCAGCCGCGTTCGCCATCGTGGCGGCCGTGATCGGCCTGATGGCCGGCGTCGCCGGCGGCCTGGGCCTCCTGCGGCCGCGGCTCGGGCGGCCGGTCGGCCAGCTGGTCGTCGGCGGGCTGATCACGGCGGCCGTCATCGGCGGCCTGGCCTACATCGGCTACCTCGGCTACACCGCCGCCCTCGGCCCCACCAGCGTGACGCCCGCCTCCGACAACGCGATCTTCGTGATCCTGGGGTGGGTGGCGCTGGCGCTGGTGGCGGCGACCGTGGTCGGGCTGTTCGCCGTGCTCATCCTGCGACGCGACCTGACCGCGACGTACGTCGTGGTGATCGGCATGTTGACCGGTATCGTGGCGGCGCTGATCAGCGCACCGATCGCGGCCGGCGTCTTCGGCGGCGTGACCGGTTCCGGCACCGACTTCCTGGTCGCGGCGTTCCGCCGTGGCGGCGCCGACATCGGCGCGGCCACGCTGGGACAGGGCCTCATCAGCGACCCGATCGACAAGATCACGACCTTCTTCGTGGTGTACCTGATCGTGACGGCCATGGCCCGGCGCACCCTGGCCCGCTTCCCGCAGGGCGAGCAGCTGCTCGAGGAGGGCGACGTTCCCCCCGACGAGTCCGGCGAGTGGCAGGGGGCGCCCGCCTGAGCGAGCGCCCGCCGGCCCGCCAGGGCGTCCCGGACTTCCTCGGCCGGCCCGGACCCAGCGCCTTCCATCGGCTCAACCCGCTGACCAAGGCAACGCTGGCGACGGTGACGGCCGTGGTGGCGGTGGCCATCGGCGGCCTGGTCGGACCCGCCATCCTGCTGCTGGTCGCCGTCCTCGCGCCGGCGATCGCCGCCGGCGTCGCCGCGCCGCTGGTCCGCACCACGCTGCTGGTGTCGGCTCCGCTCGCCATCTCGGCGGTGCTCGTCAACCTCTTCTTCTTCCCCGGCGGCGAGACGGTGCTGCTGCGGATCGGCCCCATCACGGCGACCGCCGAAGGGCTCGCCTTCGCCCTCGAGATCCTGGCCCGGCTGCTGGCCATCTCGGGCGCAATCACCCTGTTCTACCTCACCACCCGTCCCGCCGACCTGGTCGTCGACCTGGAGCGCCGCGGGGTGAGCGCGCGGCTGGCGTTCGTCGCCAATGCCTCGGTCCAGACGGTGCCGGCCATGGTGGAGCGGGCCGGCCAGATCACGGCGGCACAGCGGGCCCGCGGGCTCGATACCGAGGGCTCGGTCTGGCGACGGCTGCGCGGCATCCTGCCGATCGTCGGGCCGGCGATCCTGGGCTCGATCGCCGAGATCGAGGAGCGGACCATGGCGCTCGAGGCGCGCGGCTTCACGCGACCTGGCCGGCGGACGCTGCTCTGGCATCCAGCGGACAGTGGCGGCCAGGCGGCGCTGCGCTGGCTGCTGCTGGTCGCGGGGATGGCGGTGATCGTGGCCCGTGCGACGGGCTGGCTGGTGTGGCTGAGCTGAGTCCCGTGCTCCGCTGATGCTGGTCCTGGAAGCGGTCTCTTACCGGTACGCGGGCACCCGCCGCCCCTCGCTGCGCGACGTCAACCTGACCCTGCCCGATGCCGAGGTGGTCGGGCTGGCGGGCGCGTCGGAGGCGGGCAAGACGACGCTGTGCCTGGTCGCCAGTGGCCTCGCGCCCCGCACCGTCGGCGGCACCCTGCGCGGCCGGATGCTGCTCGACGGCCAGGACGCCGCCTCCCTTCCGATCCACCAGCTCGCCGGGCGGGTCGGCATCGCCTTCGCCAGTCCCGCCACCCAACTGTCGGGAGTGGCCACCACCGTATTCGAGGAGGTCGCCTTCGGGCCGATGAACCTGGGCCTGCCGCGCGACGAGATCCTGAAGCGCACCCACGACGCGCTGGCCGTCCTGCGCATCGAGTCACTGGCGGCGCGCGACCCGGCACGCCTGTCGGGTGGCCAGCAGCAGCTGGTGGCGATCGCCGGGCTGCTGGTCCTGCGCCCGGGCCTGCTGGTGCTTGACGAGCCGACCGCCCAGCTGGATCCGGAGGGCAGCCGGCTGGTGGCCGATGCGCTCGCCCGCCTGGCCGCGGATGGTGCCTCGATCCTGGTGGCCGAGCAGAAGACCGATCTGCTGGCTGCCATCTGCCAGCGCGTGGTCGTGCTGGCCGACGGCGCGATCGCGCTGGAGGGAGCGACCGCCGAGGTGCTGGGCGATCCCCGCCTCGAGGAGCTCCGCGTCGCACCACCGGCCAGCGTGCGGCTGAGCCGGGCCGCCGCGTCAGCCGGGCTGGCGGGCGCCAAGCACGAGCGCCTGCTGCGGGCGATGCAAGAG
>DATBME010000093.1:0-2004 GCA_036555005.1 Candidatus Limnocylindria bacterium
CTGACTGACTATTACCCCGCGGTCATGCGAATGACCCGATTCGGCTCTAGCGTGCCGGTTTCATGCCGGGCAGTGATCATCGGCGCCCTTTCTTGGCCAAGTCCGGCATCCTCATGACTGCCCCGTCATACGTTGGCGCACCGGGACGAACAGGAGTCCGTCCGAGCCGAGCTCGGCTCCTGTGCGGATGGACCGCCAAACGGCTGCTGACCTGCCAGGCAGCGCCGTGCGGAACGCCGTGGCAGCACTCGCGACGGTATGTCGGGCAGCACGCGTATCGGGGACGGTGATGATCAAACGAACGGGGCGATCAAGGCGCGTCGCCAGCGCCCCGCGCTTTAGCTGCGCGGCTCGAAGCTGAGCCTGTAGGTCGACAAGTCGACGCTCGATCTCAATATGAAGTATCTGCTGAGGTCCCTCGAGGACCATGTCTGCAGCGCGGCGATCGGTGCCCGATAGCGATACGGGGTACTCGAGGTGACCATGCCACGACTCGTGAGCTTCTTCGAGGATGCGGCTCGCCAGCTTCAGCTGGCCGCTGTCACGAAGTGAGATTGGAGAGGTCGGGAAGAGGCGGATCGACAGATCGTGGGCAACCGCTGCCGCTAGCGAGCAGGCGGTTCGCCACTCCGGCTGCCGCTGGCCGCGTTCCACCAGGCTAACGAATGGTTGGCTCAGGCCGGCGATCTCGGCGACTTGTCGCTGGGTGAGACCTGCGTTGGCGCGGGCAATGCGCAGCTCCCCGCCGAACAGGTCGGCCAGGCGATCCGCTCGGCGGCGACCTACCCGCGCGGCGCGAGTGGACGGACGACGCATCGCCACACTCTGCAACCCACCCCATTACCAGCGTCTTATCCGCGGCTGCGCCAGCATCGGCTCATCAGCTCGGCGTGATCAGCCGGTGACGCCGCCCTCCACCTCGCCCAGCAGCCGCCGCAGGCGCCGTCGCAGCACCTTGTAGGAGAGCCGCCGCCGCGCGATCTCGAAGTTGCGGGCGGCGATCCGCGCCTGGCGCTCCGGGTCAGAGATGGCGCGGCGCACCTCGGCCACGGTGGCATCGGTGATCTCGCCGTCGATCTCGATGAACTCCAGGCCCAGCGGCGCGATGTCGGCCACGTAGACGGAGTAGCGGTTCACGACCACAGGCTTGCCGTAGAAGATGGCCTCGATCAGGGCGTTGCCGTAGCCCTCGTACAGGCTGGGATAGGTGATCAGGTCCGCGGCCAGGTAGGCGTCGTGCAGCGTGTGGGCCGGCCCGACCGGCTTGCCCTCCAGGTCCGGCTCGAAGCGGTCCGCGGCGTAGCGCAGGCGCACCTTGGCCTTCTCGGCCTGGCGTTCCAGCTCCACCAGGTAGTCGAGCCCTTCGTCGCCGGCGGGCGAGGTGATGAGCAGCACGGCGTCCGGATCACCCAGCCGTCCGACCAGCTCGATCGCCAGCTCGATGCCCTTGCGCGGCACCACCCTGGTCGGCTGGACCACCAGCAGGCCGTGCTCGTTCATGCCCAGCTCGGCGCGCATCCGGCGCCGCGTGGCGGGGTGGGGTCGTGGTCGCGGGCGCTCGAAGTCGAAGACGTTGGGCACCACCAGGGACTCGATGCCCCGCCGGCGGAGCAGCTCCGCGGCGGCGAGCGAGTTGATGCTGGCGTGGTGGATGTTCGACAGGTCGGGCGGGAACGCCTCCTCCAGTACGTCGGGCACCACGCAGTCCTCGAAGCGGTTGCGTTCCCACCAGTAATCGTGGTGGTGGCCGATGGCCGGCATCTGGCGCCGCTCCACGATCCGCCGCAGCGCCACGCCCAGCGGCAGGTGCATCGGGATGGCCCAGGCGTTCTCGACGATCAGCACCTCGAGGTGCTCGGCATCGATCCAGTGCTCCAGCACCGGCACCAGCATGTCGGCCAGCCGTCCGACCTCGCTGCGCACCGCCACCGGGTCGCTGTTCGGATCGAAGGCCGCCTCGGTGACGCGCGCGGCGGGAGGCCAGGCGAAGTGCATCGGCGGCAC
>DATBME010000101.1:0-2476 GCA_036555005.1 Candidatus Limnocylindria bacterium
ACACCCCCTTCCGGCTCCAGCGGATGCCCATCTCTCCCTGGCATGTCTCGCCGTATCAGTTCGGCTTCGAGACGATGATCGACAGGCGCTGACCTGCCGATGATCAAGGACCTGACCGTCTTCGGCACCCGGCCCTAGCAGCCCGTGGTGGAAGTCATTGCGATGACCCCGAGGCTACTGGTTCGAGGGAGGCGAGCCCGCAGCGAGTTGGACGGCCGGTCAGCGTCGGCTGGAGCGCGGCGGCGAGCCAAGACAGGGCCAGCCACAGCAGATCGGACGACTGCCGGCGGCCCTGAAGGCCGCGGGGCGTCCCTCGGCCAAACACTCGCCGCATCAGCAGCCCGAGATTGAAGGCGCCGGCGTGAACGATCAGCCGCTTGAGGATATTGGGGTGCCCGCGCAAGTGGACCCGGCGCAGCCCACCGGTGTCATAGACGTGCGCAAACGTTCGTTCCACGTACTCGCCGCGCCGTCGCATCAATCGCCTGCCGCGGGGGCCACCGACCCGCCGGCGATTGCCATAGACCGGTTGCTGGGCGTCCGGCTCCTTGGCCCAGCAGCGCCGGCCGCGATCGGGCTCCGCCAGGTACGTGCGGATGCCGAGCCTCCGGAGCGTCAGCAGGGTGTCGTTGCTGTGGTAGCCGCGATCCCCGACGAGCGCCGTCGGGACGGGCGCCTGCACGGCCGCGAGCTGTTCGGCCGCGGTCAGCGTCGTCGCGAGCAGACTCGTCGTGTCGCCGACATCGGCTCCGTGCAAGGTGACCGCGACCAGCGCGCCCGTCTCCAGATCGACGGCGTGCTCCACTTTGTGGGCGAGGTGCGTCCGGCCATCCTTCATCTGCGTGACCTTGGCATCGGGATCCGACGGATTCACCCACTCGGCATTGGACGTCCGCTTCTTGCGTCGTCGATCGAGGCGGGCCAGCGCCTCCCGGCTCGGCGTCTTGAGGCCGGAGGCCGTCGCCAGCCGCGCGAGGAACTTCTGGTAGCTCTCCCCCGTGTCCCGCCGCACGATGCTGCGCATCGCGGCGTTGGCCTCGAGCGTGGTCGCATCCACGGCGAGCGTCTTGCCTCGGAGCAGATGCGCCTCGACCAGGCGCTCCTGCACCCACGTAAACACGGCCTGATGCGCCTCGACGTCGATCAGGCGTCGGGTCCGCGAGATCGTCGAATGATCGGGCGCCGCCTCGTCGAGGCCCAGCCCCAGGAACTGGCGCACCGCCAACGAGTCGGCCGCCCGCCAGGCGATCCCGCGCTCCGAGTCCAGGCCTTCGAAGTAGCCGATCAGCAACAAGCGGAAGTAGCGGCCAGGCGCCAGGCCGGGCCGGCCCATCACGGGCGCATAGAACGGCCGACATTGCTCCTCGACGAACCGGTCGAAACCCGCGGCGTCGAGGATCTCATTCAGCCGCCGGTAGAACGGGTGGCCCGGCGACACCGGCAACTCGGTCGTGGGAATCCACAGCGGCGCTTGCTCGCTCTTGCGTTTGCCCATCGCCATGGTCCGCAGTGTACGATCTGGCGCGCCAGTGGCGGCCGTCTTTCACCGACTTTCACCACGGGCTGCTAGTGCCCGAGGACCTTGCGCGGGTCGAGCGCGTCCCGCAACCCGTCGCCGATGTAGTTGATGGACAGCACGGTGAGGAAGATCGCCGTCCCCGGCAGCAGCGCCCAGTGCGGCGCGAAGTCGAGGTTGTCCTTGGCGTCGAACAGGATGCGCCCCCAGGTCGGGATGTCCGGCGGGAACCCCAGCCCCAGGAACGACAGCGACGACTCGGCGATGATGGCCGCCGCCACGTCGATGGTGCCGGCCACGATCACCGGGCCCATGGCGTTGGGCAGGATGTGGCGGGCCACCTGGCGGAAGGGCGGCGCCCCCAGCCCGCGGGCCGCCTCCACGAACTCCTTCTCGCGCAGCGAGAGGAACTGCGCGCGCACCAGCCGGGCCACCGGCATCCAGCGCTGCATCCCGATCACCGCGACGATCAGCACGAACACGCCGGTCTCGGGTCCCAGGGCCCGCTTCAGGGTGTCGCGGAACAGGTAGACGATGAGCAGCAGCAGCGGCAGCTGGGGCAGGGAGAGGAACAGCTCGGTGATGCGCATGAGCACGTCGTCGATCTTGCCGCCGAAGTAGCCGGACGACGCGCCGACGCTCACCCCGATGGTGAGCGCGATCAGCATGGAGGCGATGCCGACGGCCAGCGAGATGCGCCCGCCGTAGAGCATGCGCGCCAGCAGGTCCTGGCCGAGGTCGTCGGTGCCGAGCGGGTGGGCCCAGGTCGGCCCCTTGAGCTTGGCCTTGAAGTCGATCTCGTCGATCGGCACCCGGTAGACGAACGGCCCGGCCACCACGGCGACGACCATGAAGAGCAGCAGCGCGCCGCCGAAGGTCGCCAGCCGGTGCTTGCGGAAGCGCCGGAATGCCTCCGCCCACAGCGAGGTGGCGGCGCGCTCCGCGGGAGCGCGGGTGGGG
>DATBME010000125.1:0-2216 GCA_036555005.1 Candidatus Limnocylindria bacterium
TGAAAGCCGATAACACCCGAAGCCGGTGGGCCAACCGCAAGGAGGCAGCCGTCGAAGGTGGGATTGGTGATTGGGACGAAGTCGTAACAAGGTAGCCGTACCGGAAGGTGCGGCTGGATCACCTCCTTTCTAGGGAGTGCCTGGTCATCCGGTTCGCCGGAGGACCGAACCTTCCAGGTCGATCGACCGATCATTCAGCGTTCACCCGCGAGGGGGTGGACACCCGCGCAAGCGGGGATCGGATCGTCCTCGCCACCGAAGACCTGAATCCCGCCGACCACGCGGGTTCCTGTCACTCTTCAGCCGTCGAGGCGCGTCGGCCGTCCCTGCCGGGGCGGCCTTTCGTTTGCCCGATGGTCCGGCGCCGATTGGTTGCGCCGGCTCAGCGGGCTCGGGTACGATGCCGGCCCTCGAGGGGCGTTTAGCTCAGCTGGTTAGAGCACTGCCCTGATAAGGCAGAGGTCTCTGGTTCGAGTCCAGAAACGCCCACCACCTTCCCCCTCGATCGCGGAGCGGAGCGCGCGCCCTTGTCCGATCCA
This sequence comes from Candidatus Limnocylindria bacterium, assembly GCA_036555005.1. Classification (GTDB taxonomy): domain Bacteria; phylum Chloroflexota; class Limnocylindria; order QHBO01; family QHBO01; genus DASSCW01. The sequence goes on from DATBME010000125.1 coordinate 540, forward strand.
CAGGCCGCAGCCGCCCCGTCCGACCGCCCGACCGGCATCCTGGACGCGCCCAACGAGGGCCGCACCCTGGAGGCCAGCATCGACGGCGTCGTGTACGCTCGTCAGCCGGTGCGCACCCACCTGGTCACCGCCCAGGATGATGCCGCCGAGGTGCTGCAGCGCTACGCGACGCCCCTCTCCGAGGACGTTGCGCTGGTGGCGGTCAGCGAGCGGATGGTTGCCATCACCCAGGGTCGCTCGCATCGCATGGTCGACATCCGGCCCGGTCGCCTGGCGCGTTTCCTGGTGCGCTTCGTGACGCGGCCCGGCTACGGCATCGGGCTCGGCACCGCAGAGACGATGCAGCTCGCCATCGACGAGGTTGGCGCGCCCCGGATCCTGCTGGCCGCCGGCGTCAGCGCCCTGACCAAGCCCTTCGGCATCCACGGCCTGTTCTACCGGGTGGCCGGGCCGCAGGCCGCCGCCATCGACGGCCCGACCAGCTACACCATCCCGCCGTACAACGAGTCGGCCACGTTGGGTCCGAAGGATCCCGATGGCGCCGCCCGCCGGCTGGCCGCGGCGGTGGAGCGGCCGGTGGCCGTGATCGACGCGAACGACGCGGGCTGCAACGTGCTCGGCGCCAGCCCGGGCATCGACCGTCAGCTGGTCAGGCGCCTGTTCGCGGACAACCCGCTCGGTCAGGCGCGCGAGCAGACGCCCATCGCGGTGGTGCGTCGCCTGGAGTGGCCGCCCGACCGGCCGCTGCCCCCCGAGCCGCGCCGCCGCCTCACGCCGCCCTAGCCCGAGGGTCGCGCCACTCCTGGGTCGCGCCAATCACGGTTTGAGTACAAACGCGCCGTAGCGCCCATACGACCCGTCGTCACGCGCCGCCTGACGCACATCCTGAGTCACGCGACGCATCCGGTATGGCTCCGGCGCCGATGTACTCCAGGTGTGTGTCAGACGGTCGCCCCGATACGATTGCCGCTCACATGGGGATGTGGTCGCGCGGGGATGTTGCTCAGCCGGTCGCCGCCGGCTCGTGCACGTCGCCCGGTCCCGGCCGTCGGAGGTCGCCCAGCGCTCGGCGTCCGCCCATCGCCAGCACGAGGTAGAAGACGACGCCGATCAGGCCGAACACGATGCCGCGGGCCATCCAGACCCAGACGGGGTCGAGTCCCCAGGTGAGCGGTGTCGCGCCGTTGGCGACGGCGTGGCCGATCGCGGCGAGCAGGACGCTGCCGCCGCTGCCGAGGTAGATCCAGCTCAGGAAGGCCGCGTATCCGAGCAGCATCAGCGGCACCGGCCACATTGGCAGGTCGTCGTAGAGCTGGCCCGGCAGGTACAGCGGAAGGTGGATGGCCACGAAGACGAGCCCGACCACCAGCGCGGCAGCCGCCGGCGACCAGCCGCGCTCGACGGCCGACTGAACCCCGAATCCCCGCCAGCCCATCTCCTCGAGCAGCGCGGGCAGCAGCACCACCAGCGGCACGGCCATGGCCGCCGGCGTGACGGCCGCGACGAGCTCGCCGATGTCCGCCTGTCCGAGGACAAGCCCCGCGACGTCGATGAGGAGCGTGCCGACCAGGGGGATGCCGATGGCCAATGCGTACCACCGAAGGCCGACCCGCCACCTGCCGATGCGTGCTAGCAGGCGCCGCAGCCCCGGCCAGCCTTCGCCCAGAGCGGCGACTG
>DATBME010000032.1:0-16270 GCA_036555005.1 Candidatus Limnocylindria bacterium
GATGCCGACGGTCCGACGCGGACCCCGGCGCTGGCGCGCGTTGGTCTTGGTGCGCTGCCCGCGGACGGGCAGGTTGCGGCGATGACGGATGCCCCGGTAGGAGCCGATCTCCATCAGCCGCTTGATGTTCATGCTCGTTTCACGGCGGAGGTCGCCCTCCACCTTGTAGCGCCGCTCGACCAGCTCCCGCAGGCGGTTGACCTCGTCCTCGGTGAGGTCGCGGACGCGGGTGTCCTCGTTGACGCCGGCGGTGGCCAGGATCTGGTGCGAGGAGGTGGGGCCGATGCCGAAGATGTAGGTCAGCGCCACCACCACGCGCTTCTCGCGCGGGATGTCGACGCCGGCAATGCGTGCCACGGTATGGCTACCCCTGCCGCTGCTTGTGCTTGGGAATGACGCAGATGACCATCACCACGCCCGAGCGCTTGATCACCTTGCAGCGCTCGCAGCGGGGCTTCACGGACGCAGAAACCTTCATCTCATCCTGTACGTGATGCGACCCCGGGTGAGGTCATAGGGACTCAGCTCGACGCGGACGGTGTCGCCGGGCAGGATGCGGATGAAGTTCTGGCGCAGCTTGCCCGAAATGTGGGCGAGCACCTCGTGCCCGTTCTCGAGCCGCACCTTGAACATCGCGTTCGGCAGGGGCAGGATCACCTCGCCCTCGACCTCGATTGCATCCTTTTTCGGCAAGCGCTACGCACCCTCGTCTGGCTGTGTGGAACTGATGGGAAACACACGGAAAGGCCGCCGCACAGGGCGACCCACGGAACGGAGAGTATACAGCAGATCGGCCCTCAGGCACAACGACCGGCTCATGGGATGGTGAGCACCTGCGGACCGCCATCCGTGATGGCCACAGTGTTCTCGAAGTGGGCCGACAGGCTGCCATCGGCGGTGACCACCGTCCAGCCGTCGTCCAGCAGCGCCACCTCGTCGCCGCCCAGGTTGAACATCGGCTCGATGGCGAAGCACATGCCCGCCTCGATGCGCAGCCCGGTCCCCGCCCGGCCGTAGTTCGGCACCTGCGGGTCCTCGTGCATCGACTGGCCGATGCCGTGGCCGACGAACGGCCGCACGATGCCGTAGCCGCGCTCGCCGGCGACCGCCTCGATGGCGGCGCCCACGTCACCCAGCCGGTTGCCCGGGATCGCGGCGGCGATGCCCGCCTCCATCCCCCTCCGCGTGGCGTCGATCAGCTCGGCCACGCGCGGCGGCGGTGCGCCGACGAACCAGGTGCGGGCGCAGTCCGCGTGCCAGCCCTGCCAGATGCAGCCGACGTCCAGGCTCACCAGGTCGCCCTCGCGGATGCGCCGATGCGGTGACGGGATGCCATGCACCACCTCGTCGTTGATGGAGGCGCAGATGCTGGCCGGGAAGGGCGGGTTCGCGCCGTAGCCCTTGAAGGACGGCACTGCGCCGGCGCGAGCGATGATCTCGTCGGCGATGCGGTCCAGCTCGGCGGTGGTCACGCCCGGCGCCAGCGCCGCCTGCAGCGCGTCCAGCACCTCCACCAGGATCAGGCCGGCGTGGCGCATCCGCGCCACCTCCTCCGGGCGCTTGATGGTGACCATGGCGGTTCGCGAGGGCATGCCCATCACCCCAGCGCCGCCCGGATCTCGCGGGTCACCGCGTCGATCGGCTGCCGGCCGTTGATGCGTCGCAGCACCCCGGCCCGCTCGTAATGCTCGACCACGTCGAGCATCGGCGGCACCTGCTTGGCCAGGCGCTCGCGGACCACCTCCGGCCGGTCGTCGTCGCGCTTGACCAGCGGCGTGCCATCGCGGTCGCAGATGCCGGGAATGGCCGGCGGGTCGGAGACGTCGTGGTAGACGGTGCCGTCGGCCGGGCATACGGAGCGGCCGGCGACCCGCGACACGAGCTCCTCGCCGGGCACGTCGATATAGACGGCGGCGTTGATCTGCTCGCGCCGTCCGGCCAGGGTCTGGTCCAGGGCCTCGGCCTGGGCCACGGTCCGCGGGAAGCCGTCCAGGATGGCGCCGCGCGAGGCCTGCGGCTTGCCCAGCTCCTCCATGAACATGTCGATGGTGATGTCGTCGGGCACCAGCTCGCCGCGGTCCATATAGGTCTTGGCCCGCTCGCCAAGCGGCGTGCCCTCGCGCAAGGCGGCGCGGAACAGGTCGCCCGATGCCAGGTGCGGGATGCCCAGATCGGCGCTCAGCGCATCGGCCTGGGTGCCCTTGCCGGACGCCACGGCCCCGATCAGCAGCAGGATCTGGCGCGGTCGCGGCGTGGAGGCGGGTGGGATTGGCTCGCTCACCGGATGAACCCTTCGTAGTGGCGCATCAGCATCTGGGCCTCCAGCTGCTTCATGGTCTCAACCACGACGCTGACCACGATCAGGATGCTGGTGCCCCCCAGCTGCAGGGCCTGTGTGCCGGGAATCGCCGCCGAGACGACGAGTGGCAGCACCGCCAAGGTGGCCAGGAACAGCGCGCCACCCAGCGTGATGCGGTTGGTGACGCGGGCCAGGAAGTCCTCCGTGGGCTTGCCCGGCCGGATGCCCGGGATGAAGCCGCCGTTCTTGCGCAGGTAGTCGGCGGTCTGATCGGGCCTGAACTGGAAGGCGGTGTAGAAGTAGGTAAAGAACACCACCAGGACGAAGTACAGGATCCCGTACACCCACGGGTTGTTCGAGCTGAGGTTCGCCACGATCCACTCCGCCGTCGACTTGACCCACGGGATCTCGCTGGCGGTGAAGTACTGGGCGATCTGCGCCGGGAACAGCAGGATGCTGATGGCGAAGATGATCGGGATCACGCCCGCCATCGTCACCTTCAGCGGCAGGTACTGGGTCTGGCCCTGGTACATGCGCCGGCCACGCACGCGGCTGGCGTACTGGACCGGGATGCGGCGCTGGCCCTCGTTGATGAAGACCACGCCGGCGATGACGATGATGCCGATGATGATGAACGGGATGATCCGCAGCAGGCCGTCCGGGCCGCTGATCACGCCGCCCGCCTGGAACGGGATGCGGCCGACGATGCCGGCGAAGATGATGAAGCTGATGCCGTTGCCCAGGCCGCGCTCGCTGATCAGCTCGCCGAGCCACATCAGCAGGATGGTGCCGGCCGTCCAGCTGAGCAGCAGCGACAGCGTCTCGAAGCTGAAGAACGGGTTCGACGGAATCACGCCATTGGCCGCCAGCAGGACGCTGAAGCCGTAGCCCTGCGCGAACGCCATGGGCACGGTCAGCAGGCGGGTGTACTGGTTCAGCCGGTTCCGCCCGTACTCGCCCTCGCGCGCCAGCTCGCCGAGGCTGGGGATCACCCCCTGCATCAGCTGCATGATGATGCTGGCGTTGATGTACGGGTTCACGCCCATGCCGATGATCGACGCCGTCGCCAGCCCGCCGCCCGAGAACAGGTCGAGCAGGCCGAGCAGCTGGTTCGACTCGAACAGCTGCGACAGGCGTTCCTGGTTCACGCCGGCCACCGGCACGTTGGTCAGGATCCGGAAGATGAACAGGATCCCGAGCGTGAAGAGGATCTTGCGCCGGATGTCCGGCGCGCGGAAGGCGGTGACCAGGGAGTCGATCACCTAGGACTCGCCCTCGCCCGTGCTGGTCGCCTCGTCTGCATCGTCTGTCGCCGGAGCCGATGCGTCGGCCTTGGCCGCCTCGGCCGGTGCCTCATCGGCATCTTCTTCGGGCGGCCCTTCGCCGGACTCGGTCTTGGCCTGCGCCTTCGCCTCCGCCCTGGCGGCGCGCTGCTCGGCCTTGGCCTCTGCCTCGGCCTCGGCGGCTGCCGCTTCCTTGGCCTCCGCCGCTTCGTCGATGGGCAGCCCATCGGGCCAGGTGATGCGCTGGGCGGTGCTGCCGGCGGCCTGCAGCTTCTCGAGCGCGGAGCGCGTGAAGGCATGCGCGTGGATGGTCACGCCCTTCGGCGCCTCGCCGCCACCCAGGATCTTGACCGGCAGCACCCGCGTCTTCGAGCGTCGCAGCAGGCCATCGTGGCGCAGCACGTCCGGGGTCACCAGCGTGCCGGCGGCCACCTCGCTCAGCCGGCCCAGGTTCAGCCCGGCGTACTCGAGGCGAAACCGGTTCTTGAAGCCGTGCAGCTTCGGCGTGCGGACATGGAGCGGCGTCTGGCCGCCCTCGAACCAGGCCGGGATGCTGGCACCGGCGCGGGACTTCTGCCCCTTCGTGCCACGGCCGGCGGTCTTGCCGCGGCCCGAGCCATGCCCGCGACCGACCCGGCGGGACGGCTTGTGGGAGCCCGATGGGGGTTGCAGATCGTGCAGCTTCACGCCTCCCCTCCTTCCTTCGCCGCGGCCGGCTCCTCGACCTTCAGCAGGAAGGCGACGCGGCGGATCATGCCGCGGTTCACCGGCGTGTCGGCGATCTCGATCGTCTGGTGGAGCCGATGCAGGCCCAAAGCCCGGATCGTGCCCCGCGCGCCGGCCTTGTGCCCGATGGTGGATCGGACCCAGGTCACGCGCAGCGTGCCGGCCTCGCCGCCCGTCCTAGCGGCCACGCGGTCCTCCCGTCGGGAAGGCCGGGGCCGGGCGCTCGACGTACTCGTGTGGCCGGCGCGACGCCTCGGCGGCCCGCTTGCCGAGCAGCTGCTCGGCGGTCTTGCCACGGTCGGCGGCGATGGCGTCGGCGGAGCGCAGGCTGCCCAGCGCCTCGATGGTGGCGCGCACCACGTTGACCGGGTTGTTGCTGCCCATCGACTTGCTCAGCAGGTCGCGGATGCCGGCCGCCTCGACCACGGAGCGCACCGAGCCGCCGGCGATCACGCCGGTGCCGGCCGAGGCCGGCTTCAGCATCACCTTCGAGGCCCCATAGCCATGGCGCACCTCGTGCGGGATGGTGGAGCCCACCAGCGGTACGCGGATGAGATGCTTCTTCGCATCCTCGACGCCCTTGCGGATCGCCTCGGGCACCTCATTCGACTTGCCCAGGCCTGCGCCCACCACGCCGGCGCGGTCCCCCACGACCACCACGGCGCTGAAGCTGAAGCGGCGGCCGCCCTTGACGACCTTTGCCACCCGGTTGATCTGGACGACCTTCTCCTCGAGGTTGAGCTTGGTCGGATCGATTCTGGTCATGCTTCGTCTCCGCTCTACAGGTCGAGGCCGCCCTCGCGGGCGCCCTCGGCGAGCGAGCGAACCCGCCCGTGATACTGGTAGCCGCCGCGGTCCAGGACCACGGTCTTGATGCCCGCCGCCTTGGCCCGCTCCGCCACCGCCTTGCCCACGGCATGCGCGGTGTCGACCTTGTTGCTGCCGGCGGTGATCGTCGGCTCGCGGCTGGATGCCGCGGCCAGAGTGCGGCCGCTGGCGTCGTCGATCACCTGCGCGTAGATGAACCTGGACGAACGGAAGACCGACAGGCGCGGGCGCTCTGCGGTCCCCTCCAGCCGGAGCCGGAGCCGTTCGTGCCGCTTGCGACGCAGCGCGTCGCGGCTCTGCTTCTTGATCATGCGGCGCCCCCGACCTTGCCGGCCTTGCCAGCCTTGCGCAGGATCTGCTCGCCCGCGTACCGAATGCCCTTGCCCTTGTACGGCTCCGGCTTGCGGCGCGAGCGGATGTAGGCCGCGGTCTGGCCGACCAGCTCCTTGTCGGCGCCGAAGACGGCCAGCCGGGTGGGGGTCTCGACCCGGAACTCGATCCCGTCCGGCGGCTCGACCTCGACGGGATGCGAATACCCCAGGGCCAGCACCAGCTTGGTGCCCTGCAGCTGGGCGCGATAGCCCACGCCGCTGATCTCCAGCCCCTTGCTGAAGCCGGAGGTGACGCCGGTGATCATGTTGTTGACCAGGGTGCGGGTCAGGCCGTGCAGCGCCCGATGCCGCGGCTCGTCGCTGGGGCGCACCACGCGGATCTCGCCGTCGGCGCGCTCGACCGTGATCTCCGGGTGGATCTCGCGTTCCAGTGTGCCGAGCGGGCCCTTGACGCGCAGGCGCGAGCCCTCCTGTGTCAGCTCGACGCCCGACGGCAGCGGAATCGGAAGTCGTCCGATGCGTGACATCAGCGCCTCCTCACCACACGTAGCACAGCACCTCGCCGCCGAGATTCAGCTTCCGGGCCTGCGACCCGGTCATGATCCCGTGCGAGGTGGAGAGGATGGCCAGGCCCAGGCCGCCGAGAACGCGCGGGATCTCGGTCTTGCGGGCGTAGACCCGCAGGCCCGGCTTGCTGATGCGCTTGAGGCCGCTGACGACCGGCGTGCGGCCCTCGACGTACTTGAGCTGCACCGTCAGCATCTCCTGCACGCCGTCCGGCTGGGTCGAGAACGACTCGACGAAGCCCTCCTCGACCAGGATGCGCGCGATCTCGCGCTTCACCCGGGACGAGGGCAGCGTCAGCTCCCGGTGCCGCGCCGCGCTGGCGTTGCGGATCCGGGTCAGCATGTCGGCGATTGGATCGGACGTGTTCATGTTCGGTGTTGCACTCCTCGGCGGTGGTTCGCATCACGCGCGGTGCGTGAGAGGCGCCTTCCGCTGATGGGACCGCCCCTGGGCGGCCGATGGTGCCGAGCTACCAGCTCGACTTCGTCACTCCCGGCAGCAGGCCCTCCAGGGCGCGCTCCCGGAAGCAGATGCGGCACATCGCGAAGCGGCGCATGTAGCCCCGCGGCCGCCCGCAGATCGAGCAGCGGTTGTGCTGCTGGACCGCGAAGCGTGCTGGGCGCGCCGCCCTGGCGATACTCGACTTCTTTGCCACGTGCTCTGCTCTCCTAGCTGGCCTGGAACGGCATGCCGAGGAGCTGCAGCAGCCTGCGCCCCTCCTCGTCGGTCTTGGCGGTGGTCACGATGCTGATCTCCATCCCGCGCAGGCGGTCGATCCGGTCGTAGTCGATCTCCGGATAGACGAGCTGCTCGCGGAGTCCCAGGCTGAAATTGCCGCGCCCATCGAACGATCGGGTGGCGATCCCCCGGAAGTCGCGGATGCGCGGCAGCGCCAGCCGCATCGTCCGCTCCAGGAAGTCATACATGCGCTGCCCGCGCAGCGTGACCTTGGCGCCGATGGGCATGCCGGTCCGCAGGCGGAACTGGGCGATCGAGCGCTTGGCGCGGGTCACGATCGGCTTCTGGCCGGTGATGGTGGCCAGGTCGCCGACGGCGGCATCCAGCGCCTTGGCATTGGCGATCGCCTCGCCCAGGCCGATGTTGACGACCACCTTCTCGAGGCGGGGGATCTCCATCGGGTTGGCGTAGCTGAAGTCGCGCTGCAGGGCCGGCACCACCTCGTCGTGATACCGCTGCCGCAGCCCGCTGTAGACCGGCGGCCGGAAGCCCTTGCCTGTGCCCTTGCCGTTGGTGGCGGCCGGCGCATCGGTCGTTGCGGCACGCTTCGGTGCGGCCTTGGCCCGCGCGCCCGACGATCGGCTGCGGGTCGTGGTCTTGGCGCTCTCGTCGCCGCTCACGTGCCCGCTCCTTCGATCTGCTCGCCGCAGTGTTTGCAGACGCGCACCTGCCGGCCATCCTCGAGCAGCTGATGCCCGACCCGGGTCGGCTTGCCGCAGCGTGGGCAGATGACCTGCACGTTGCTGACGTGGATCGGCACCGGCATGTCGATGATGCCGGCGGTCTGCGTCCGCGACCGCGGCCGCTGGTGACGCTTCGCCATGTTGATGCCCGGGATCACGACGCCCATGCCGCGCTTCGTGCTCTCGACGCGCTCCACGGTGCCGCGCTTCCCGCGGTCCTTGCCGGCGAGCACCATGACGGTGTCGCCCTTCCTGACGTTCACGGCTACAGCACCTCCGGCGCGAGCGAGACGATCTTCATGTAGTTGCGCTCGCGGAGCTCCCGCGCGACCGGGCCGAAGATGCGCGTGCCACGCGGGCTGCCCTGGGGCGTGATCAGCACGGCGGCGTTCTCGTCGAAGCGAATGTGGCTGCCGTCCGGCCGGCCATACTCCTTCGCCGTGCGCACGATCACCGCGCGCACCACGTCGCCCTTCTTCACGCCCGAGTTGGGCAGCGCCTGCTTGACGCTGGCCACGATGACATCGCCCACCTCGGCCGTATCCGCCTTGGAGCGGCCGATGATGGTGATGCACTGCAGCGTCCGGGCGCCGGTGTTGTCGGCGACCCGCAGGCGCGTGTACTGCCGGATCATCTAGCCCACCAGCTCCTCTTGCGAGCCGCGGGCCACGATCTCGACCACTGTCCAGCGCTTCTGGCGCGACAGCGGGCGGCTCTCCTCGATCCGCACCGTGTCGCCGACGTGCGCCGCGTTCTCCTCGTCGTGCGCCTTGAACTTGCTGGACAGCCGCACCACCCGCTTGTAGATCGGGTGCCGCTGCAGCCGCTCGACGCTGACGACGACGGTCTTGTCCATCTTGTCGGACACCACGCGTCCGGTCTTGGTTCGTCGCTTTCCCTGCATCGTCAACTGGCCTGCTTCTCGGCGTCAGCGGCCGCCGCCTCGGCGGCGTGCTGACGCTCGGTCATCACGGTCAGGATGCGGGCGATCCGCTTGCGGGTCGCCGGCAGCCTGCTGTAGTTCTTCTCCTGGCGCGTGGCGAGGTCGAATCGGACCTTCCACAGCTCCTGCTTGGCATCGACCAGGGCAGCCTCGAGGTCGACGTCGGAGAGGCGCCGGATCTCACTGATGTCCATGCTCGAGTCCTTCCTTGACCACGAACTTCGTGGAGATCGGCAGCTTGTGGCTGGCCAGGCGCATCGCCTCGCGGGCGATCGGCTCCGGCACGCCGGACATCTCGAACATCACGCGTCCGGGCTTGACGACCGCCACCCAGTGGTCGGGCGCGCCCTTGCCGGATCCCATCCGCACCTCGGCCGGCTTCTTGGTCACCGGCTTGTCGGGGAAGACGCGGATCCAGATGCGCCCGCCGCGCTTGATGTGGTGGGTCATCGCCCGTCGGGCGGCCTCGATCTGGCGGCTGGTGAGCCAGCAGACCTCCTCGGCCATCAGGCCGAAGTCGCCGAAGCTGACGGAGGTGCCGCCCTTCGCCATCCCGGCTCGTCGACCGCGCTGCACCTTGCGGTGCTTGACGCGCTTCGGCATCAGCATGGCTCAGGCCTCCTCGCCGGTCTCGACCGGCTTGTCGGTGGACGGCGCCTCGGCCTCGGCAGCGGGCGCCGGCTCGGCCACCTCCGCCTCGACCGCCGCGGGCTGCTCGTCGACGGCCGCGGGCTGCTCGTCCACGGCCGCGGGCTGCGGCTTCGGCTTCGCGGTCGCGGCCTTCGGCTTCGCGGCCTCGCTCACCGCTTCGGCGACCTGCTCCGCCTCCGGCTCGGCGGTCGCGACCGCGGATGCCGCGTCGGCAACCGCCGGCGCGGCGGGTGTGGCGGCGGCTGACGACCGCGTGCTGCGACCCGAGCGTGCCGGTCGGGCGCGCTCGCGCGGCTCGGTGCGGGCCGAGCCCGGCGGTTCGCCCAGCTGCTCGCCACGGTAGATCCAGACCTTGACGCCGATGCGGCCAGCCGTGGTCCGGGCGTGGACCACGCCGTAGCTGATGTCGGCGCGCAGCGTGCCCAGCGGGATGCGACCCTCGCGATCCCACTCGGTCCGGCTCATCTCGGCGCCGCCCAGCCGTCCGGAGACCTGGATGCGGACGCCCTTGGCGCCGGCCTTGATGGTGCGCTGGATGGTCTGCTTGATCGCCTTGCGGAAGGCGATCCGCCGCTCGAGCTGCGAGGCGACGTTCTGCGCCACCAGCACCGCGTCGAGCTCCGGCTGCAGGATCTCCTTGATCTCGAGCTTGACCTTCTTGTCGGTCTGCTTGCCGATCGAGGTGCGCAGCAGCTCCACGTTGGCGCCGCCCTTGCCGATGACGATCCCCGGCTTGGCCGAGTGGACCGTGACGGTGACGTGGTTGATGCCACGCTCGATCTCGACCTGGCTGACGCTGGCGTTGGCCAGCTGCCTGCCGACCAGCTGCCGGATCCGCATGTCCTCCTGCAGCAAGGTGGCGTAGTCGCGATCCGCGTACCACTTGGCCAGCCAGGGCTTGATGATGCCGATCCGGAAGCCGTACGGGTGAACCTTGTGACCCATCAGGCCTCCTCGCTGTCAGCCACGGCGACGGTGATGTGGCTGGTCCGCTTCAGAATTCCGAAGTAGCGGCCCTGCGCGCGCGGCCGTCCGCGCTTCAGGGTCGGTCCCTCCTCGGCGGTGGCGCTGACCACGGTCAGCTCATCGGCCGAGAGGCTGAAGTTGTTCTCCGCGTTGGCGGTCGCGCTCTTGAGCACCTTGGCCACGTCGCGCGCGGCGGCGTTCGGCAGGAAGCGCAGGATGGCGGCCGCCTCCTCGACCGGCTTGCCGGCGATGAGATCGGTCACCAATCGCACCTTGCGCGGGCTGATGCGGATGTACTTGGCGGTGGCGGTCACGCGCATGCCGTCCTCCTACTTCAGCGCCGTGCTGCGCTCTGTGGCCCTGCCGTGGCCACGGTAGTGACGGGTCGGGGCGAACTCGCCCAGGCGATGGCCGACCATGTTCTCGGTGATGAAGACCGGCACGTGGCGACGTCCGTCGTGGACGGCGATGGTGTGCCCGATCATCTGCGGGAAGATGACGCTGGCGCGCGACCAGGTCTTCAGCACCTGGCGCTCGTTCTTGCTGTTCATCTCGTCGATGCGGCCGAGCAGGCGCGCCTCGACGAACGGTCCCTTCTTGAGAGAGCGACTCATCGAGTTCTCCTAACCTCGTCCATACCGACGGCGGACGATCAGCTTGCCGGTGTTCTTGCGCTTGCGGGTGCGCAGGCCCATGGCCGGCTTGCCCCACGGCGTCTTCGGCGGCATGCCGGCCGGTGACTTGCCCTCGCCGCCACCGTGCGGGTGGTCGTTCGGGTTCATCACCACGCCGCGCACCTGCGGGCGACGGCCCAGGTGGCGCGAGCGTCCGGCCTTGCCGATGTTCTGGTTCTCGTGGTCCAGGTTGCTGACCTGCCCGACGGTGGCCATGCATTCGGCGCGCACGCGCCGCACCTCGCCGGACGGCAGCCGGATGGTGGCCATGCCACCCTCCTTGGCCAGCAGCTGCGCGCTGCTGCCGGCGGCGCGCACGATCTGCCCGCCACGGCCGGCCACCAGCTCCACGTTGTGGACCTGCGTGCCCAGCGGGATCCGGGACAGCGGCAGGGCGTTGCCGACCCGTGCCTCCACGTCCGCGCCGGAGATGACGGTATCCCCCACGCCCAGGCCATGCGGCAGGAGCATGTAGCGCTTCTCGCCGTCGGCGTAGTGCAGCAGGCCGAGTCGCGCCGACCGGTTCGGGTCGTACTCGACGGTGGCGATGCGCGCCGGGACGCCGGCCTTGTCGCGCTTCCAGTCGATTACCCGGTACAGGCGCTTGTGGCCGGATCCCTGGTGGCGGACGGTGAGCTTGCCCTGGCTGTTGCGACCGGCACGGCGCACCAGCCGCTCGGTCAGCGGCTTGTGCGGCTGGTCGGTGGTGATCTCCTCGAACGTCGCCCGCGTCATCTGGCGAAGCCCGGGGCTGGTGGGTCGGTAGCTGCGAAGTGGCATGGATCTATACCGTCTCGAAGAGCTCGATCTTCTGGCCGTCGGCGATCGTCACCACCGCCTTGCGCCAGCCGGGGACGGTCCCCTTCTGGCGCCGGCCGCGGCGCTTCTGCTTGGGCTTGACGGTCAGGACGCGCACGCCAAGGACGCTGACCTTGAACTCGGCCTCGACCGCCTGCTTGATCTGGAGCTTGTTCGCGTCGCGGGCGACGGCGAAGGTGTAGTTGTTGCGCTCCGTCTCCATCACGCTTTTCTCGCTGATGACGGGACGCAGCAGGATGTCGTGCATGCCGGTGGCGGTCACGCGTACACCTCCTGCGCTCGCTCGAGCGCGTCGCGGGTGAAGACGATCGTGTCGGCGTTCAGCAGGTCGACCACGTTCAGGCTGTCGGCCAGCAGCACCCGCACCTCGCGCAGGTTCCGGCAGGAGCGCTCCACCACGTGGTCGCGCGCCGCCAGCACCACCAGCACCCTGCCGCCCGCCTCCCAGGCGGCGAGCCGTGCGGCGAAGGCGCGCGTGCCGATCTCGTCCAGGCCGAAGCCCTCGACCACGCGCAGCGCACCATCGGCTGCCTTGGCGCTCAGCACGCCGCGCAGAGCGGCGCGCCGCATCTTGGTGTTCATCTTCTGGTCATAGGCGCGCGGGTGCGGCCCGAAGACCACGCCGCCGCCAGCCCACTGCGGGGCGCGACGGCTGCCCTGGCGGGAGCGGCCGGTGCCCTTCTGGCGCCACGGCTTGCGGCCGCCGCCGGCGACCTCGGCACGGGTCTGGGTGTCGGCCGTGCCCGTGCGGCGGCCGGCCAGCTGCCGAACCGCGGCCTGGTGGATCAGCGCCGTGTTCACCGGCGCGCCGAACAGGCCATCGGCCAGCTCCACCGAGGCGCCCTTGGCGCCATCGGCCTTGAGGACGGTCGTCCTGGCCATCAGGTCGCCTTCCTGACCAGAAGCACGGCGTTGCGTGCGCCGGGGACCGCGCCCTTGACGAGCAGCAGGTTGCGCTCGGGGTCGACCTTGACCACGCGCAGCTTCTTGACCGTCACCTGCTGGTCGCCCATGTGGCCGCCCATCGGGGTGCCCTTGAAGACGCGGCCCGGCGTGGTGCCGGCGCCGATCGAGCCGGGCTGGCGGTAGTTGTTCGAGCCATGGGTCTTGGGCCCGCGCCGGAAGTGATGGCGCGCGATGGTGCCGGTGAAGCCGTGGCCCTTGCTGACGCCGGTCACGTCCACCAGCTCGCCGGCCTCGAACAGGCTGACGTCCAGCGTCTGGCCGACTTCGTAGCCCTCCACCGAGTCAACGCGGAACTCGCGGACCCGGGCGGGCGACTGCTGCGCCTTGTCCAGGTGCTTGAACTGGCCGGACACCGGCTTGGTCGTGCGCCGCGAGACACCGGCGCCCAGCTGCAGGGCGGCATAGCCGTCCTGCTCCGGGGTCCGGAGCCGAGTGATGCTGTTCGGGGTGGCCTCGATGACGCTCACCGGCACGACCGTTCCGTCGTCACCGAAGACGCGCGTCATGCCGAGCTTGCGCCCGATCAATCCTGCCGTCACTGCGTTCGTCTCGCGTTTCCTTGCTCTCTGATGGACCGATGGGTGGGCCGCCCGATTCGAGCGGCCCAACCTCACATCTTGATCTCGATATCCACGCCCGCGGCCAGGCTCAGCCGCATCAGCGCATCCACCGTCTTGGTCGACGGATCGATGATGTCGATCAGCCGCTTGTGGGTCCGGATCTCGAACTGCTCACGGCCGTCCTTGTGGACGAACGGTCCACGGATGACCGTGTACTTCTCGATCCGGGTCGGCAGCGGCACCGGCCCGGCGATGGCCGCGCCGGTGCGCTGGGCCGTCTCCACGATCTGCTCGGCCGACTGGTCGAGCAGCTTGTGGTCGTACGCCTTCAGCCGAATGCGGATGCGCTGCTTGGCCATCGATTTAGCCGATCACCTCGGTGATCACGCCGGCGCCCACGGTATGGCCGCCCTCGCGGATGGCGAAGCGCTGACCCTGCTCGATGGCGATCGGCGTGATCAGCTCGACATCGATGTTCACGTTGTCGCCGGGCATGATCATCTCCACCCCGGCGGGCATGGCGATGGCACCCGTGACGTCGGTGGTGCGCAGGTAGAACTGCGGGCGATAGCCGGCGTAGAACGGCGTGTGCCGTCCGCCCTCCTCCTTGGTGAGCACCAGCACCTCGGCCTTGAACTTGGTGCCGGGCTTGACGCTGCCGGGCTTGGCCAGCACCTGGCCGCGCTCGATCTCGTCGCGCTCGATGCCCCGCAGCAGCAGGCCGACGTTGTCGCCAGCCTCGCCGGTGTCCAGCGTCTTCTTGAACATCTCGACGCCGGTCACCACCAGCTGGCGGCTCTTGGCGTGGATGCCGACCTGCTCGACCGACTCGCCGGTGTTGACCCGGCCGCGCTCGATGCGGCCGGTGGCCACCGTGCCGCGGCCCTTGATGCCGAACACGTCCTCGATCGGCATCAGGAACGGCTTGTCGACGTCGCGGACCGGGGTCGGGATGTAGCTGTCGACCGCCTCCATCAGCTCCTTGATGGACGCGTAGTCCTCGCTGGCCGGGTCGTCGCTGGTCGACTCCAGGGCCTTCAGCGCCGATCCGCGGATGACGGGGATCTCGTCGCCGGGGAACTCGTACTTGCTGAGGAGCTCGCGCACCTCCATCTCGACCAGGTCGATGAGCATCTCGTCGTCGACCATGTCGACCTTGTTCAGGTAGACGACCAGCGACGGCACCTCGACCTGGCGGGCGAGCAGGATGTGCTCGCGGGTCTGGGGCATCGGGCCATCCGCCGCCGACACGACCAGGATGGCGCCGTCCATCTGGGCGGCGCCGGTGATCATGTTCTTGATGTAGTCGGCGTGACCCGGACAGTCGACGTGCGCGTAGTGCCGATTGGCCGTCTCGTACTCGACGTGGGCGATCGCGATGGTGATGCCGCGCTGCCGCTCCTCGGGAGCGTTGTCGATGCTGTCGAACGCGCGGAAGTCGGCCCCGCCCTGCATGGCGAGGAACTTCGTGATCGCCGCGGTCAGGGTCGTCTTGCCGTGGTCGACGTGGCCGATGGTGCCAACGTTGACATGCGGCTTGGTGCGGTCGAACTTCTGCTTGGCCATGGTGTGTCCTTCGTTGCTCCTTACTCGGTGATCAGCTCTTCGACTTGGCGATCAGCTCTGTGGCGATGCTGTTGGGAACTTCGGCGTAGCGACTGAACTCCATCGAGTACGTGGCCCGCCCCTGGGTCATGCTGCGCAGCTCGGTGGCATAGCCGAACATCTCGGCCAGCGGCACCAGGGCGCGGACGACCCGCGAGCTGCCGTGCTCGTCGATCCCCTCGATGTGCCCCCGCTTGGCGTTCAGGTTGCCGATGACGTCCCCCATGAAGTCCTCGGGGGTCGTCACGTCGACCTTCATCACCGGCTCCAGGATCGCCGGATCGGCCCGGGCCACGCCATCCTTGGCGGCCATGCTGCCGGCGATCTTGAACGACATCTCCGACGAGTCGACCTCGTGGAACGAGCCGTCGATGAGGGTCGCCTTGAGGTCGATGACCGGGTAGCCGGCCACGATGCCGCCGATCAGCGCCTCGCGAATGCCCTGCTCGATGGCCCGCCAGAACTCGCGCGGCACCGCGCCGCCCACGATCTTCGACTCGAACTCGACGCCGGTGCCGCGCTCGAGCGGCTCCAGGGTGATGACGGCGTGGCCGTACTGGCCCTTGCCGCCGGTCTGGCGCACGAATCGGCCCTCGCCCTTGGCCTCCTTGCGGATCGCCTCGCGATAGCTGACCTGCGGCCGGCCGACGTTGGCCTGCACCTTGAACTCGCGCAGCATGCGGTCGACGATCACCTCGAGGTGCAGCTCGCCCATGCCCGCGATGCGGGTCTGGGCGCTCTCCTCGTCGGTGCTGACCCGGAAGGTCGGATCCTCCTCGGCCAGCCGCTGCAGCGCGATCGACATCTTGTCCTGGTCGGCCTTGGTCTTGGGCTCGACCGCCAGCTCGATGACGGGCTCCGGGAAGCTGATCGACTCGAGCACGATCGGCTTCGACTCGTCGCACAGCGTGTCGCCGGTGTAGGTGTTCTTGAGGCCGACCGCCGCGGCGATGTCGCCGGCGCTGACCGACTCGATCTCCTCGCGGTGGTTGGCGTGCAGCTGCAGGAGGCGGCCGATCCGCTCCTTGGTGCCCTTGGTCGAGTTGTAGACGTAGGAGCCGGTCTTCAGCGTGCCGGAGTAGACCCGGAAGAAGGCCAGCTTGCCCACGTACGGGTCGGCGGCGATCTTGAAGGCGAGCGCGGCAAACGGCTCGTCCGGATCGGTCGGCCGGGTGACCTCGTCGCCGGAGCGCGGGTCGCGGCCGGTGACCGGCGGCACGTCCAGCGGCGACGGGAGGAAGTCGATGACCGCGTCCAGCATCGGCTGGATGCCCTTGTTCTTCAGGGCCGACCCGCACAGGACCGGCACGATCGTGTAGTCGAGGGTGCCGGCCCGAATGGCGACGCGCAGCTCATCGGCCGAGATCTCCTCGCCCTCGAGGTACTTGTGCGCGATGTCGTCGTCGTAGTCGGCCAGCGCCTCGATCATCTTCTCGCGCCAGCCGGCGGCCTCCTCGGCCAGCTCGGCCGGGATCTCGCCGATCTCGATCTGGTCTCCCAGGTCGCTGCCGTAGGTGATCGCCTTCATGTTGATCAGGTCGATGACGCCGCGGAAGGAGCTCTCGATGCCGATCGGGATCTGCAATGGCACGGCGTTGGCGCCGAGGCGGTCCTTGATCATGTCGACCAC
>DATBME010000056.1:0-10731 GCA_036555005.1 Candidatus Limnocylindria bacterium
TTCGACTTCGTGCTGCGCCCAATGAGGGCGGCGCACACCATGCTGCCGCCAGGAGTGACTCTCCGCCCGGCGCGTCCGGACGACGGCGAGGTGGTGACGAGCCTCCTCTCGGAGTTCGGCGCTCCCCGCACGCCGCCGGCCGAGCGCATGGAGGCGGTGCTGCGCACCTTCGAAGACCACCTGCGCCGCGTGGATGCCGGCCACGGCCGCACGATGGTGGCAGAGCTTGATGGCGCGGTGGTCGGCGTCTGCAGCCTCGAGTGGCGGGCGCCGTTCTGGACCACCGAGGCTCGGGCGTGGCTGCCCGACCTGCTCGTCACCGAATCGGCACGGGGCCGCGGCATCGGGCTGGCGCTGCTGGCCGACGCGATCGACGCAGGCGAGGCCCACGGAGCCACCCAGCTGTCGCTCGAATCCGGACGCACGCGGGAAGCGGCGCACGGCCTGTATCGGTCCACCGGCTTCGCCCAGACCGGCACGACCTACCGCCTGATGCGAGCCGACCGATGAGCGACTACCTGCGTCGCCTGCCGATCGGCGAGCGGGTGTCGACCGCCCCGCTGACCGGGAACGACCTGTGGCCGTTCGATGCCGACCTGGAGACGGCGCCGCTCGACGAGCCGCAGATTCCCGAGCCACCGCGCGCCGGCGCGGGCGGTATCGACTGCTCGAGCTGCCGGCGGACGCCCGGCTTCGACGCCTGGCAGGACGAGCACTGGGCGCTCGGCATCCCCGAGCAGCCCTCCGGGCTGCCGATCCTGGCCGTCCTGATCTCGCAGGCCCATCACGACTTGGAGGACCTGCCAGCCGACCTGGCCGCCGACCTTGGACCGATGATCCAGCGCGTCTCCCGCGCCATCGGGTCGCTGGAGGACGTCGGCCGCGTCCACGTCAACCGCTGGGGCGACGGCAGCGAGCACTTCCATGTCTGGTTCCTGGCCCGCCCGAAGGGCATGTGGCAGCTGCGTGGCGCGCTGCTAGCCGCCTGGGACGACCTCCTGCCGAAGGTGCCGCAGGACGAGTGGGACGAGAACCGTCGGCGGGTGGCCGCTGCCCTTGCCGCCGAAGGCGGAGACGCCCTCGCATAGGCGGCGACGCCCTCGCATAGGCGGCGACGCCCTCGTCTAGCTGGGGCGGCTACGCCCTCGTCTAGCTGGGGCGGCTACGCCTCGCTCTCGCGTGGGCGCTGCACCCACCACTCGACGAACTCGCGAGCGCGGCCATCGTCCGCGAAGCGGACCAGCCACAGGTTGGCATAGGCGTCCGGCAGGGGATCATCGTCGCGCGGGTCGTAGTAGGTCCAGCCTTCGATCACGGCGGTGTCGCCGTCCACGGCCAGGACCTTGTGCTCGAAGCGCCAGCCGAGGGTCGAATCGCCGCGCTCGATCCAGTTGCGCACGACGGTGTCGCGACCCCGCCACGGCTCTCCATCACGCGGCCACGGGAACGGCGAATAGGTTGCGTCCTCCGTGAACAGCGCCTCGATGTCTGCCGGCGCGTCGCTGGCCCAGGCCTTGCGGTACCCCTCGATCCAGCGCTCAACCCCAGCCCGATCCATCCTCACCGACCCTCAGCTGCTGACTCGTGTGCGCCGATGCTACGGCCCTGCTCATCACCGGTCAAGACACTGTGGGTGGTGACGGCGGCGGGATGCAAAGGTGAGGCGAGGGTGCCGGGCTAGAATCGGCGCCATGGCCCAGGACGCGCCCACCACCATCCGGCACGAGGTTGCCGACGGCGTCGCCACGCTGACCCTGAACCGCCCCGAGTCCCTCAACGCGCTCAACAGCCAGATGCGCCGCGAGCTGCTGGTAGCGCTGAACGCGGTCGGGCGGGACGATGCGGTCCGGGCCGTGATCCTGACCGGCGAGGGCCGTGGCTTCTGCTCCGGCGCCGACCTGCGCGGCGGCAGCGACGAGCGCGACTTCCGGACGGTGCTGGAACGCGAGTACAACCCGCTGATCCGCGCCCTCCGCGAGCTGCCCAGGCCGGTGATCGCGGCCGTCAACGGCGTCGCCGCCGGGGCCGGCGTCAGCCTGGCGCTGGCCTGCGACCTGGTCTATGCCGCGGAGGAGGCGACCTTCATCCAGGCCTTCGTCAAGATCGGGCTGGTGCCCGACTCCGGTTCGACCCGGGCGCTGGTGCGCACGCTGGGCCGCCATCGCGCGGCGCACCTCATCTTTACCGGCGAGCCGCTGCCGGCGGCGGAGGCCCACGCCGCGGGGCTGGTGAACGTCATGCTGCCCGGCGCCGAGATCATGGAGGCCGCCCGAGAGGCGGCCGTCCGCCTGGCCCGGGCGCCGACCGCGGCCATCGCCTTCGCGAAGCGGCAGATCAACGCCGCCGAGGACGCCAGCCTGGAGGAGAGCCTGGCCCTGGAGGCCCAGCTGCAGGACCTCGCCGGCCGGACCGCCGACCATGCCGAGGGCGTGGCCGCCTTCGCCGAGAAGCGGGAGCCGCGCTTCGTTGGCCGCTGAGGGCGACGCTGGGCGGATCCAGCGCATCGGCGTGCTCGGCGCGGGAACGATGGGCGCCGGCATCGCCCAGGTCGCGGCCACGTCGGGGATCGAGGTCCTGCTGCACGACCCGCTGCCCGGCGCCGTGGAGCGGGCGCGCGAGAAGGTGGCCGGATTCCTGGCGCGGCGCGTGGAGAAGGAGCAGCTGTCGCCCGCCGCGCGCGACGACGCCCTGGCGCGCATCCATCCGCAGGACGCCGTCTCCGACCTGGCCGCGGCGGAGCTGGTGGTCGAGGCGATCCCCGAGGACCTGGAGCTGAAGCGCCAGGCCTTCCGTCTGCTGGACAAGGCATCTCCGCCCGAGACGCTGCTGGCGACCAACACCAGCAGCCTGTCGGTGGCGCGCATCGCGTCGGCGGCCGCCGTGCCGCAACGCGTGCTGGGCATGCACTTCTTCAATCCGGTGCCGCTGATGGCGCTGGTCGAGGTGATCCCCGGCCCGATGACCGACGGCACCGCGGTCGACCGCGTGCAGGCGGTCGCGCGCCAGCTCGGCAAGGAGCCGGTGGTGGCGGCGGACACGCCTGGCTTCATCGTCAACCGCGTGGCGCGGCCCTTCTACCTGGAGGCCATGCGCATCGTGGGCGAGGGCGCCGCCGGGGTGGCGCAGGTGGACGCCGCCATGCGCGGCATCGGCTTTCGGATGGGCCCGTTCGAGCTGGTCGACGCCATCGGCCTGGACATCAACTTCGCCGTCAGCCGGAGCGTGTACGAGCAGTCCTTCTTCGAGCCACGCTATCGGCCCCACCAGATGCAGCGGGCACTGGTCGATGCCGGGCGGCTGGGCCGCAAGGCGGGTGGCGGGTTCTACGACTACGGAGCCGATGGCGCCCGCAATGCGGTGTGGTCCGGCCTCGAGCACCGGCCGGAGGGGCCGCGCATCCAGCCCCTGGGCGAGGAGCAGATCGCGGCCCGCGTGCTGGCCACCATCGTCAACGAGGCCGCCTCTGCCGTGGCCGACGGGGTGGCGACCTCCGCCGCCGTCGACACCGCCATGCGGCTGGGCACCAACTACCCATCGGGCCCGCTGGAGTGGGGCGAGCGCATCGGCCTCGATCATGTGCTGCACACGCTCGATGCCCTGCATGCCGCGGTGCCGGACGGACGGTATCGGGCGGTGCCCCTGCTGCGACAGCTGGTCGAGCGGGGCGGCAGCTTCTTCGCCGGCCCGTGATCGAGCTGCTGCCGGATCGCTATCGGGCGGTCGTGTTCGACATGGACGGGCTGCTGCTGGACACGGAGCTGCTGTGGCACAGGGCAGAGACCGAGCTCTTCACCCGGCACGGCGCCGAGTTCAGCTGGGACGACAAGATGGCGGTCATCGGCTCCAGCTTCGCCTTCACCGCCGACTACTTCGCCGATCGGCTGGGCCTGCCCCTCGAGCAAGGGCCTGGCCTGGTGGACGAGATGGTGAGCCTGATGGAGGCGCAGCTGCGCGAGCATGTGGCCGGACGTCCCGGCGCGGTCGAGCTGGTGGAGCGCCTGCGCGGCCGGACTCGGCTGGGCCTGGCGTCGAACTCGCCGCGCCATCTCGTGGACGCCGCCCTGGCCACGGCCCGCATCACCGATGCGTTCGAGGCGATCGTCACCTCCGACGACGTCGACAACTCGAAGCCGGCGCCTGATCTCTACCTGCTGGCCTGCGAGCGGCTGCGGGTGGAACCGGCCGAGGCGCTGGCGCTGGAGGACTCGGCCTCCGGCATCGCGGCGGCCAAGGCTGCCGGCCTGACCTGCATCGCGGTGCCGCAGTTCGCCGAGACCGACGTCTCCGCCGCCGATCGGGTCATCGACTCGCTGGAGGATCTCCTCGCCGAGACCTAGACTCTCCGGCATGTGCCGATCGATCAAGACGCTGCGCACGCTGGACGTGCCTGCCGACGAGGACGAGGTCCGGGCCGCCGCCCTGCAGTTCGTGCGCAAGGTCAGCGGCTACCGCAAGCCCTCACCCGCCAACGAGGCGGCCTTCAACCGGGCGGTGGACCAGGTCGCCGCCGCCTCGCAGAAGCTGCTGGACGCGGTCACCGCCACCCACCCCGCACGTCGCGCGAGCTGAGGGTCCCGGCCGGCGGGCGGCGCCGCCGGCCGGTCAGTCCTTCGACCGGACCTGCTGGGCGGCGATGGTCAGTGCCAGCGTGCCGATCAGCAGCAGCACCGCCATCGCCACCAGCACCGGAACCTGGCCGGCGAACCGCAGCTGGCCGTAGAGGAAGACGGGGAAGGTGGCATCCCTGCCGGCCAGGAGGTTGGCGATGGCGATCTCGTCGAAGGAGACGATGAAGCAGGTCAGCCAGGCGGACAGCAGCGACGGCCCCACCAGCGGCAGCACGATGCGCCGCAGCGTGGTCGGATATGACGCGCCGAGGTCCATGGCGGCGTCCTCGAGCTGTGGATCGAGGCCGACCATGCGGGCCAGCAGGATGAGCGTCGCGTAGGGGACGGCGATGACCGAATGCGCGGCCGCCAGGGTCAGGATCCCGCGCGGCACGTCCAGCAGGTTGAACATCAGGAACAGCCCGACCGCCAGCACCACGTACGGGATCAGCAGCGGCGCGGCGGCGAGCCCGACCAGCGCCCGCCGTCCCGGGAACCGCAGGCGGGTCGCGGCCAGCGCCACCGCCAGGCCAAGCGCCGTGGCCGCCGTCGCCGACATGCCGCCCACCACCAGGCTGTTGCGGGCGGCGTTGAGCATCTGCGCGTTGTCCAGGACCGATGCGTAGCGATCCAGGGTCAGCCCCTCGATCGGGAAGGTGAGCCCCCGGTTGGTGCTGAATGAGAAGGCGAACAGGATCAGGACCGGCAGGTACAGGAACGCCAGCAGGACCGCGTACACCCAGCCCAGCGGCAGCCGCGTGTTGCCGACGCCGATGGATGCCCGGCTCACGCCAGCCGCCTGACGTTGACCAGGCGCGATCCGACGATGACCAGCACGATGGTGGTCGTCAGCATCACCACCGCCAGCGCGGAGCCCAGCGGCCAGTTCCCGGCCCGAGTGAAGAAGTCCTGGACCAGCTGTCCGTACATGACTCCGTCCGGGCCACCCACCAGGACCGGCGTCACATACTCGCCCACGGTGGGGATGAACACCATGAACAGCGACGCCAGCACGCCCGGCAGGCTGAGCGGCACGGTGACCCTGAGGAATCGCGTCCAGGGTCCCGCCCCGAGGTCGGCCGCGGCCTCCAGGTGGCTGCGGTCGATGCGCTGCAGCGCGGCGTAGATGGGGAGGGCGGCGAACGGGATCCACACGTAGATCAGCGTGATGATGACCGCCGCCCGCGAGTAGAGGAGCAGGGTGGCCGGCTCGTCGACCACGCCGGCGGTGGTGAGCAGCCAGTTGATGGCGCCGTCGCGGCCGAGCAGGAGCTTCCAGGCCATGATCCGCAGCAGGAAGCTGGTGGCGAACGGCAGCAGCAGCAGGATCAGGAAGACGGTGGCGCGCCCCCGCGCCCGCAGCGCCAGGAAGTAGGCGAGCGGATAGGCGAAGGCGACGGCGGCCGCCGCGATGCCGAGCGCCATGGCGGCGGAGACGGCCAGCTGCCGCAGGTAGACCGGCGTGTCGGCGATCTGCGCGTACTGGGCCGTCGCCGGCCAGCCGGCGCCGAAGTTGATGCGGCCGGACTGCGGCTGCAGGCTGACCGCCACCACCACCAGCAGCGGCAGCAGAAAGAGCGCCGCCAGCCACAGGAACGGAGGGGCGGCGAGGAACGCCAGCGCCCCTCGCCGTCCGAGCATCTCGCGCTCCCGTGCTCAGGTCAGCCGGCCGCGCTGGCTCCTACTCGGCCTGCACGCGGCTCCACATGGCGGTCCAGGCGTCGCGCTGCTCCTGGGTCACCAGCGGCGTGAAGTTGGTGCGCTCCAGCACGGTCGGGTCGTCCAGGGCGAAGGCCTCGATGAGGACCGGATCCTCCACCGAGTCCATCACCTCCTGGTTGACGCAGCCGTAGTAGAAGAGGGTCATCGCGTTGCTGCACGTCTCTTCGGCCAGCTTGGCATCCAGGAACTCGAGCGCGAGCTCCGGGCTGTCGCTGGTGGCACTGATGCCGTACAGCCCCACCCACGAGTTGCGCCCCTCCTCCGGATCGGCGTACGCCACCGGCGCGCCGGCCGCCAGCGAGGTGGCGTAGCAGCCCTGCCAGGCGTAGGCGATCCACACCTGCTCATCCAGCGGGCCGCTGTTGGGGCAGAGCTCCACGTACTCGCCCGACCAGTAGAAGGCATTGAGCGGCTTCTGCGCGATCCACTCCTCCTCGATGGCTTCCAGCTGATCGGGGGTGATCGCCGTCTCGTCGTAGTCGTGGACATAGGAGGAAACCGTCACCGCCGCGGGTCCGTCATTCCACATCGAGATGTGATCGACGTACTGCGCGTCGAACAGGACGTCCCAGCTGGTGACCTCATCGACCTGCTCGGTGTTGTACAGGATCGAGGTGAAGCCCCAGTCCCACGGGATGTAGTACTGCTTCCCGTCGATCTGGCCCAGCTCCTTGAAGCTGTCGGGGACCTTGTCCCAGTTCGTCAGCTTGCTGGTGTCGATCTCCTGCACCAGGCCCTCGTCCACGTAGAACTGCTGCCAACCCGTGTAGAAGTGGAAGATGTCCGCCTCGCTGCCGCCTTCCATCAGGGTCAGGATGTCCGCGTCGGAGATGCCGAACTCGAAGCTGACCTCGGTGTCCGGGCTCGCGGCGGCGAAATCGGTCCAGAATTCTTCCGCCTCGTAGCCGCTCCACTCCAGGACGGTGAGCTCGTTCGGCTCGGGCTCCGCGGGCTGGCTCGCTGCGCCGGACTCGCTGGCGCTGGATGTCGGCGACCCGCCGCCGCACGCGGCCAGGACCAGCGTCAGGGCAGCCAGCATGGCCATTCCGCGGCGCATCGCTCGGTTCCGGTTGGTCATTGGTGGGTCGAACCTCCGCTGCTCCTGTCCTGAGGCGCCCCCGCCCTGAAGCAATACTGCAGGCGGGATGGTAGGCCCGTGACGCTCCACGGGTCAATCATGTGAGACCTGCCCGCTGGCCGCCTGGGGCGGCGCATTGCCGGCGCCGAACCGATATCCCAGCAGGCGCGGCAGCCCGGCAAGGAGGCGCACGGCGATCGATGGGCGGCGCCCCGCGTCCTCGGCCTCGTCGCGTCGGATCAGCGCCTCGCGAACCACCCGAACGCCGGCGAACCGCAGCGGTTCCGGCGGGAAGCGGCGGACGCGCCGGTCGACGATCGGCAGGCGGGCAAGCTCCCCGTCCGGCTCGTCCGCCAGCCCCGCCAGCACCCGGCCGGCGAAGGCGGCGGGTGCGACCCCGTTTCCGGAAAAGCCGTGGGCGAAGTGGACGCGTCCGCCATGGCGCGACCCGATCATGGGCAGCCGGTCCGGGCTGATGTCGATCGGCCCGCCCCAGGCGTCTTCGATGCCGACGTCGGCAAGGGTCGGGAAGAAGCGCCGCAGCGAGGCGCGGGCACGCTCCTCGGCGCGGGGGTCGTTGTCGTAGCGCCGATCGATCCGGCCGCCATAGCCGGCGGCACCCACGCCGGCGCCGAAGGCCAGCCGGCCATCGGGCGTGGTGCGGAAGTAGTGGACCGTGAAGCGCGCATCGGCGATCGCCTCGCCGCCGGTCCAGCCCAGCTCCGCCAGGCGGCCGGGGACCGGCTCGGTCATGACGATGTGGCTTCCCCAGGCCAGCAGGGTGGTGGCGAAGTCGCGCCAGCCGGCCGCCCATGCGTTCACGGCCAGCACTGCCTGATCCGCGACCAGCACGCCGGCATCGGTCTCGAGCCGGACCGGCGACTCCGCGTGCAGGTGCTTGACCCGCGTGGCCTCCAGGATGGCCACGCCGCGCTCCACCAGCGCCCCCCGCAGGCCACGCGCCAAACGCGCCGGCTGGATGGTTGCCGCATTGCGCATCAGCGCCCCGCCGCGCATGGCGGGCGAGGCGCAGCGGGCCTGGATCTCCGCCGGTGAAAGCTCGACGTACTGGTCGGCGACGCCCAGCCCGGCGCAGGCATCGACCGCGGAGCGCCACTCGCCGTCCTGCGCGGACGAGGCGCTGACGCGCAGGTAGCCCGCGCGGCGATACCAGGCGTCGACCTCGTTGGCCGCGCACCAGTCACCGATGGCGCCCACCGCCTCGTCGACCAGGCGCGCCAGCCGGAGCGCCTGCTCCGGCCCGAACCGGTCGATCAGGTACGGCAGCTGGTCCCACCAGCCGTGGACGAAGCCGCCGTTGCGCCCGCTGGGCCCTCCGCCGCAGATGCCCTGCTCGACGATCGCGACCCGCACGCCGGGCTGGCGCTCGGTCAGCCACCACGCCGTCCACAGCCCGGTATAGCCGCCGCCGACGATGGCGACGTCGAACGTGTGTGCATCTTCGCCGCTGGACTGTATCGGTGTCGGCCCTGGCTGCTCGGACGCCAGCGCCTCGCGCAGCCACCAGCCGACCGCGCCGGGTCCTTCAGCCACGCTGCCCTCACTGAAGTGCTGCTTAAGTCCTGCGATGCTAGAGGCGGGCTCGCGCGCGGTCAACGGCGCGTCAGCCCGTAGAATCGGAGGCCATGGCCGCCGAGGAGGTCCAGATCGGCCGCAGCCTGCGCGACGCCCGACGCCGTCGCGGCTTGACGCTGAAGGCGGTCGCCCAGGAGGCGGGGGTGACGGAGAGCTTCCTGTCACAGGTCGAGCGGGACATCGCCAGCCCCTCGATCGCCACCCTGCGGCGTATCGCCGTTGCGCTGGGCACGACCATCGGCACGCTGCTCGACAGCGCCGGCCCGCACGGTCGCCTGGTGCGGCGCGGCGAACGGCGGGTGATCGGCTATGCGGGCCTTGGCGCGCGCGACGAGTTCCTGACCGATGGCCCGAACGCGCGGCTGCAGGTGATCGAGTCGCTCATCGAGCCCGGCGGCGGCACCGGCCCGGATGCGTACGTCCACGAATCGGACGAGGAGTGCCTGATCGTGCTGGAAGGCTGCCTGGACCTGTGGGTCGGCGACGAGCACTATCGGCTGGACGCCGGGGATGCCATCCGCTACTCGAGCCGCGTGGCCCATCGCAATGAAAACCCAGGCCCGGGCGTGGCGCGGGTGATGTTCGTCCTGACCCCGCCCTCCTTCTAGGGCGGCGGCTGAGCGGTGCTACGATCGGGCCGGTGAGGACCGATCCAGCCCATACCCCCGTCGTCGTTGACGGCCTGCGCACGCCCTTCGGCCGCTACGGCGGCGCCCTGCGCGAGGTGCGGCCCGATGACATGGCCGCCCACGTCATCCGCGCCCTGCTCGACCGCACCGGCGTGGATGCGGCCGCCGTCGATGACGTGATCCTGGGCGCGGCCAACCAGGCGGGCGAGGACAACCGCAACGTCGGCCGCATGGCGGCGCTCCTGGCCGGCATGCCGGTCGAGGTGCCGGGTGCCACCGTCAACCGGCTCTGCGGCTCGGGCATGAACGCGATCGTCAACGCCGCTCACGCGATCGTGGCCGGCGACGGAGCGGTCTTCGTGGCCGGCGGCGTCGAGTCCATGACCCGGGCGCCGTTCGTGATGGCCAAGCCCTCGGCCGCCTTCCCGCGCGGGGAGCAGACGCTCTACGACACCACGCTCGGCTGGCGGTTCACCAATCCGCGTCTGGCCGATGCGTACTACCCGTTCTCGATGGGTGAGACGGCGGAGAACGTGGTCGAGCGCTGCGGGGTGAGCCGCGAGGACCAGGACGCCTTCGCGGTGGAGTCGCATCGTCGCTGGGCCGCCGCCCAGGAGGCCGGCCGCTTCGACGGGGAGGTGATTCCGATCACGGCGCCGGCCGGCCGCAAGGGCGAAAAGACCGAGATCGCTCGCGACGAGCACCCACGGCCGGACACCACGCCGGAGCAGCTGGCCGCCCTCAAACCCGCCTTCAAACGGGATGCCTCTGGCTCGGTCACCGCCGGCAACTCGTCGGGGATCAACGACGGTGCGGCGGCGGTGCTCATCACTTCCGAAGCCCGTGCCGGCGAGCTGGGGCTGCGGCCGATCATGCGCATGCGCTCCTCGGCGGTCGCCGGCGTCGATCCGGCGACGATGGGCCTGGGCCCGATTCCGGCATCGCGCCTGGCGCTGGAGCGCGCCGGCGTCGGCGCAGACGAACTTGACCTGGTGGAGCTCAACGAGGCATTCGCCGCCCAGGCGATTCCCGTCATGCGTGAACTGGGGCTGGATGCCACGAAGACCAATGTCAACGGTGGGGCCATCGCCATCGGCCA
>DATBME010000099.1:0-2851 GCA_036555005.1 Candidatus Limnocylindria bacterium
ACCGTTGACGTCAGCGTGAAGGTCATTCACGGCGGCCAGCCGGCGATCACGCCGCTCGCCCATCCGGGCGTGACCATCGCCGCCGAGGCCCTGCGCCTGGCCTTCGGCAAGGACCCGGTCTACCACCGCTCCGGCGGATCGATCCCGGTGGTGGCGGCAATGGATGCGGCCCTGGACCTGAAGACGGTGATGGTCGGCTTCTCCTCGCCGAACGGGAACTTCCACGCACCCAACGAGTGGATGCCGCTGGCCAACTACCGAGGCGGGCTGGACGCCATCGTTCGGCTGTGGGGCCTGATGGGCGAGGTGTCGCCGAAGGAGCTGCGTGGCGGCTGAGCCGACGAGGACCCGACCCGCGGCGACGCGGGGCTCCCCGGACGATCCCTGGCTGGCGCTCGGGGCGGCGTCCAAGCTGGTGGGCGTGGGTCCCGAGACGCTCCGCCGCTGGGCGGACAGCGGCAAGATCGAGAGCTACACCACGCCCGGCGGGCATCGCCGCTTCCTGCGCTCCAGCCTGGAGGCCATGGTCAACGCGCCGCGCCGCCACCGTTATGGCGTCACCCGGCTAACCGGCTCGGCCGGCACCATCTCGGGCGACATCCATCGCCGCATGCAGCGCGGCGGGCTGGCCGGACAGCCCTGGCACGCCCGCCTGACGGCGGCCCAGCGCGGCGAGTTCCGGCGCTGGGGCCAGCGCACCTTCCAGCTGGTGATCGAGTACGTCTCCGCCACGCGCCGCTCGGAACGCGAGCTGCTGCTCGGCGAGGCCGAGAAGATGGGTGCCCTGTACGGCGCCGAGGCCTCTCGCGCCGGCCTGTCACTGGCCGAGGCGGTCGAAGCCTTCCTGTTCTACCGCTCGCCGGTGCTGGAGGCGATCGCCGCCCACCTGCGACGCCGGGCGGCGGACATCTCGGACGTCACCGCCGCCTACCGCGAGGCGACGGCCGCCATCGACCAGGTGCTGGTGGCGCTGGTCGGCTCACACCGCGACGCGCCTCAGTCGACGAGGTAGAGCTCCCGGCTGGACCGATTGAGGCGCTCGCCGCCGGCATCGGTGCAGACCACGATGTCCTCGATCCGCGCGCCCCACTGGCCCTCGATGTAGATCCCGGGCTCGACGCTGAAGGCGTGCCCGACCTGCAGCGGCTCGCCGTTGCCGCTGACGATGTACGGCTCCTCGTGCGTCTCCATCCCGATGCCGTGGCCAGTACGGTGGAAGAACCGCTCGCCGTAGCCCGCCTCGTCGATGACGTCGCGCGCCGCGCGATCGATTGACTCGGCGGTCACGCCGGGCGCCACCGCCTCGCAGGCGGCCGCCTGCGCCTCGCGCAGGACCGCGTACAGCGCCACGAAGTCCGGCGGCGGGTCGCCGACGAAGGCGGTGCGGGTGGTGTCGCTGCAGTAGTCCGCGCGGGTGCCGCCGATGTCCAGCACCACCGCGTCGCCGGGCTGGATGACCCGCTGACCTGGCTCGTGGTGCGGGCTGGCCGAATTCGGGCCGGAGCCGACGATGGCGAAGTCGGCCGTATCGTGGCCGGCGGCCAGCAGCAGCTCCGAGACGCGATGGCTCACCTCCGCCTCGGTGCGACCGGAGAGCGTCTCGGCGGTGATCTCGGCCATGGCGTCGTCCGCTGCCGCGGCCACCGCCCGCAGCCGCTCGATCTCATCCGGGTCCTTGATGCGGCGCAGGGCGGCGATCGACGGGCTGGCCTCGACCAGCTCGATGGGGTCCAGCGCCGCGCGCAGGCGCAGCACCCAGCGCGCCCACATCTGGTCCTGGACGCCGACTCGGCCGGTGGTGCCGCGCAGCAGGCCCCGCACGAGGTGCGCGGGGTCGTCGGTCTCGGCCCACGGCAAGAGCTCCAGCGCATCGCCCAGCTCGCCCAGCTGGTGCCGCGCCAGCGGCTCCTCCAGGCGCGGCAGCACCAGGCTCGGCATGCCCGCTGCGGGGAGCACCAGGCAGGTGAGGCGTTCCAGCGCCGGCGGGTGGTAGCCCAGCAGGTAGGCGTAGTCGGATGACGGCGTGATGAGCAGCGCGGCCAGCCCGCGACGCTCAGCCTCGGCAGCGGCCCGGTCCAGGCGATCCCGGTACACGCTGGCCGCGAACGGCTCGACGGCGGTTGGGAGCAAGGTCATGGGCCACAGGGTACCCGACCGTTCTGACCTCGAACGAATGAGCCATCGACGGCCGCCGTACGCGCTCGTAGCCTCGGTGAAATGGGGCTGCCGTGTGACAATGTCATACGCAAAGCGCCCGAGGACATGGGCCAAAGGTGGATCCGGCGATGCGCGACCCTGCCCGACGCCAGCCGCTGATGCACGAGCGCCGCTACGCAGCCACGCTGGTGGCCGCACTGACGGTGAGCTGCCTGCTGAGTGACCGCTCTCCGGCCATCGCCGCCGAACCGCAGGCGCGGACGGCCGCCCACTTCCTGGCCGGCGAGCGCGGAGGGCAGCCTTCCGACTTCGCCGTCGTCTACCAGCGACCGGCGCGGCTGCCGAATGGTGAGATGGCGTGGGCCACCAAGCTGGTCGACCGGCGGACGGGCTCGGTCAGCCTGGTCTATGGCGACCTGGGCGGCGCGGTGGCCGGCGCGGAACTGATGCGAACCGGGGAGCGGGTCGTGGCGGCCCGGCAGACCGCGATGCAGCGCAAGGCCAGCCGGGCACTGCGCAGCGCGGTCGGCGACCGCCTGTCCCACATGGCCGTCACCGGCCGCGCGGCAACGAGCCTGCCGGTGGCCGTCTGGCTGGACGCCGACGTGACCGCGGCGGAGCAGGCCGTACGAGCGCGCCACCCCGAGGTGACCTGGCTGGCTGGCCGGCCGCTGGCCAACGACCTGGCCACCGT
>DATBME010000142.1:0-2577 GCA_036555005.1 Candidatus Limnocylindria bacterium
GGACATGCCCGCTGCCGCCATCGTGGCTGCCGACCTCGGTGACGACCTGCCGCGCGAGCTGACCCCGGCCGGGCGCGCCGCCGTCCCGTTGACCGGCCGCCTGCCGCGGATGGTGGCGGCTGCGCTGGGTGCGGCGATCCCGCTTCAGCTCCTGGCGGAGCGGCTGGCCCGCGCCCGCGACATCAACCCGGACAGCATCGGCCGCGACGACCCGCGTCAGACGGCGGCGGCCGAGGCCTAACATCGGTCCGTGGCCAGCCTGATCGAGTGCGTGCCCAACTTCTCCGAGGGCCGACGGCCCCAGGTCGTCGAGGAGATCGTGCTGGCCATCAACCAGATCGACGGCGTCACGCTGCTCGACCATTCCCGCGACGAGACGCACAACCGCAGCGTGGTGACCTTCGCGGGTGCCGCCGAGCCGGTGGTCCGTGCCGCCACCGCCGCCGTGGGCCGCGCCATCCAGCTGATCGACATGGAGCAGCACACCGGCGCCCACCCGCGCATCGGCGCCGTGGATGTCATCCCCTTCGTGCCGCTGGGCAACACGCGCATCGAGGAATGCGTGGACCTGGCCCGCCGCTTCGGCGAGCAGATCGCCAAGCTGTTCGAGCTGCCGGTCTACCTGTACGGGGAGGCGGCCCTCCGCCCGGAGCGCCACCGGCTGGCCGACGTTCGCCGCGGCCAGTACGAGGGCCTCAAGGCCGAGATCGGCGTCAACCCGGAGCGGGCGCCGGACTTCGGCCCATCGCATCTGCATCCTCGTGGCGGGGCAGTCGCGGTTGGCGCTCGCAAGCCGCTGATCGCCTTCAATGCCAACCTGGCCACCGAGGACGTGATGGTGGCCAAGCGCATCGCCCACACCATCCGCGAGTCGTCGGGTGGCCTGCCGGCGGTGCAGGCCATGGGGGTCCTGCTGGAGAACCCCGGCGAGCCGCGTCATGCGCAGGTCAGCATGAACCTGGTCGACTGGGAGCGGACCGGTATCAGCCGGGTCGTCCGCGAGATCCGGACCCTGGCCCGCGAGGCCGGGACCGATATCCACCATTGCGAGCTGATCGGCCTGGCCCCCACCGGCGCGCTGCTCGAGGTGGCCGCCGACGCGCTGGGCCTGCGCGACTTCACGCCGGACCAGGCGCTGGAGCTGCGGCTTGCCAGGGAGCGCTGAGACGGCATGACCAGCCTGCGCCAGACGCTGCGCGCGGCCGTCGCCGATGCGCGCGATCGCGCGATCGCGGCGGGCGACCTGCGCCTGCCGGACGGCGCCAGCCCGCCTGAGATCAGGATCGAGCGTCCCGCCCGGCCGGAGTACGGCGACTTCGCCACCAACGCCGCCATGCAGCTGGCGCCGGTCGCGCGCGCCGCGCCGATGCAGATCGCGGAGGTCCTCCGCACCCACCTGGGCACGCCGCCGTCCATCCGCGAGGTGAGCGTGGCGCCGCCCGGCTTCATCAACCTGCGGCTGGATCCGAGCTGGGTGGCGGGCAGCGTCGCCACGATCCTGGAGGGCGGTACCGAGTTCGGGCGCGTGCGGGCGGCGGAGCCCCATCGGATCAATGTCGAGTTCGTGAGCGCCAACCCCACCGGGCCGCTGACGGTGGGGAACGCGCGCGGCGCGTTCGTGGGCGACCTGCTCGGCCGCGTCTTGGAGGCGGTCGGCCACGAGGTCACGCGCGAGTACTACTTCAACGACTACAACGCCCAGGTCCGCAACCTGGGTCTGTCGGTTCATGCCCGCCACGAGGGCCGCGAGGTGCCGGAGGATGGCTACCACGGCGACTACGTGACCGAGCTCGCCGGCCAGGTGCCCGACGAGGTCTGGCGGCAGGCGGCGGCCGCCGACACCGACCCCGGTGAGGTGCTGGGCCGCTGGGCGTCGGAGCGGGTGCGCGCCGGGATCGAGGCCAGCCTGGCCGACCTGGGCGTGCGCTTCGACGTCTGGACGTCGGAGGGCTCGCTGCATGCCGAGGGCTGGGTGGAGCGCGCCCTCGACCAGCTGCGCCGCCAGGGCGACATCTTCGACGAGGACGGCGCCACCTGGTTCCGGGCCTCGGCCTACGGTGACGACAAGGACCGGGTCGTGATCCGCAGCAACGGGCAGCCGACGTACTTCGCCTCGGACATCGGCTACCTGGCCGAGAAGTTCAGCCGCGGCTTCGACGAGCTCGTCTACCTGTGGGGGGAGGACCACCACGGCACGGTGGCGCGCAACCGGGCGGCGGCGCAGGCGCTGGGCTTCAGGGCGGAGCACGTCCAGTACCTGCTGATGGCGTGGGTCCGCTTCGTGCGCGACGGCCAGGAGGTCGGCATGAGCAAGCGCGCCGGCGAGTTCGTCAGCCTGGACAAGCTGCTGGCGGAGATCGGTCCCGATGCGGCGCGCTGGTTCTTCGGGTCACGCGCCGCGAACACCGGCATCGACTTCGACATCGAGCTCGCCAAGAAGCAGAGCGCCGAGAACCCGGTCTACTACGTGCAGTACGCCCACGCCCGCTGCTCGTCCATCCTGCGCAACGCGGTGGGAGCGGGGATCACGGCCGATGCCTCCGGCGCGGGGGTGCTGCTCCACCATCCGGCCGAGCA
>DATBME010000035.1:0-5195 GCA_036555005.1 Candidatus Limnocylindria bacterium
GACCGCATCGCTGCCGTTCTGGGAGTCGCGGTTGGACGCCCACAGCATGCCGACATCGATCACGACGCCGACCATCGCGACGAGGGCCACCATGCCCAAGGAAACGATGACCAGGGTCTGTCCGCGAGGATCCTTTCGTGCCTGCTGCCGGTTCATTCTTCGAGACCTCAGGGGGATGGGGAGACGTAGACGCGTTCGATCGGCAGCTCGGCGCTGGAGCTCACGGTGATCTGACCAACCAGGTTGCTGAAGATGGGCGTCGCCGGGACGTACTGGTAGCTGACCTCGACCGACGCGAGGCACACGGTCTCGAGGCATGGATCGTCGTCATTGACGTTCGGGTCGAACTCGACCGTCAGGGGGTTGAGGCCGACCGCCTCTTGCTCAGCCGCCGCTTCGACGACGTCGGGGTTCTGGTCGACGATCGCCACGCGGACCGCGGAGCGGGCCGCGTTCGAAACCGAGTTGTACGCCGCCACAGCTCGGCCGAAGTCGACGATGCCGAGGAGGAGGACGAGCAGGATGGGGAGGATCAGGGCGAACTCCACGAGTGCCTGCCCCCTTCGCGCTGCGTGCGTGCGCCGCTGCGGGACGGTCATGGCTCCTGGTTGTCCACGACGATCTCGGATTCGCAGGGGACCCAGGTGAATCCGACGAGTGACTGCCACTTGATCTTCCAGTTACCGTTCGTCGGGCTAAAGGTGCCGGCCGCAAACCCGTGCGCGTACCAGTCCGCCTGACCGACCGGTCGTGTCTTGTCGATCAGGTGCGGGACCTGACACGGCGCCGCGGGCGGGTCTGGCCACGGGTCCCCCAGCGTGATTTCGACGTCGGCGGCCGGATCGAGACAGGTGATGCCGGGCTCAGAGGAGTCGGGCGCCGTCACTTGAGCGGTGACGACCGCGTCCGGGTCGCCGGGCGTCGGTACCGAGGTCAGCGTCCCGGTGAAGGCGCTGTCGGCCCAGGCGTCCTCGGCGTCGGTGAGCGTCATGCCGATCAGGTTCGGCACGACCTCGCACCCGGCAGGCCCGGGTTCGGACGGGAGTGCCTCGATCTGGATCGTCGCGTTGAAAATGGCCAGCGGATCCGGGCACTCCGGGTCAAGCGGCGTGATGATCATGCTGTCCGGATCAACGGTCTCCGTGTCATCAGCACTCGTCGTGAACGTGCCGACGAAACCAGCCGACGTCCAGGCGAGCCGCGCGCCGCCGATGGACATCCCTTCGAAATCGGGGATGGTCCTGCACTGTTCCGGTGGCGGTGGTGGCGGCGGCCCACCTCCGCCCGGGCCGGCCAGGACGCCGGTGCGCACCGGGAAGCTGGACACCGCCGTCATGGCGATCGGGTCGCCGAAGAACAGGCCGGCCAGCGGGGTGAGCAGGGAGAAGTCGCAGGTCAGGGTGACGTGCGCGTAGTCGCTCAGCTGCGGGCTGGTGATGACGACGCCGGCCGACGTGTACTGGAGCAGCGGCGTGCCGAGCGTGCAGTTCATTCCGTCTGCTTCGCGCTGGATCAGATCGGGGATGTCGGCTGAGATGGTCGTGGTGTCGATCGACGCGTGGTTGGCGGCGATGCGGGCCGCTTGGTGCAGCGTCACCCAGCTGAAGAAGAGCCGCCCGAAATCGATCGCGCCGAGCAGGAGGATCAGGATGATCGGCAGCATCAATGCGGTCTCGACCAGGGCCTGACCGCGGAGCGTGCGCCTGAACGTGCCGATCGTCGCCCTCATCCCGGCTCCCTGGATTCCATCGGTCACCCGATGGGACCGTCCCATGTCGCGTCACGGATACCCATGACTAACGTCCCGGGGCGCTATCCCGTTTGGCTCGACGGTGGGGAGCTGAATGGGGCTTGGGGCAGGTCAGGCACCTCCCTGCAGCCCACCGATGTCCACCGCACGCTACCGCTTCGACCTTGCAGCCGACCTGTCTGGGCGCTGTCAATCCGGTGACATCGGTCACCGGGCGGCATGGATACTGGGCCCATGACGGAACGGGTCCTGGTACTGCCGCGCGAGGCGGTGCCTGGCGGCTGCGAGTTCACCGGCCTGCGCGCTGCCGGCGACGCCGACCTGGCCGACCTGCGGCGAGCTGTCGGCGAGCACGGGCGCTATCTGGACCGCCCACTGGCCGAGGAGTCGCCCGCGTGGAAGCAGCTGATCCCGTACGTGCTGGTGCGCGACGGTGAGCTGACCTTCCTGATGGAGCGCACCAGCGCCGGTGGCGACCCGCGCCTGCACCGCAAGGCCAGCATCGGCGTCGGCGGGCACCTGAACCCGGTCGACGGCGGCGAGGACCCGCTGCAGGGGGGCCTGCGCCGCGAGTGGGCCGAGGAGCTGGAGGCGGACTGGGAGCCGCAGTTCCGCCTGCTGGGACTCCTGAACGACGACAGCAACCCGGTGGGATCGGTCCACCTGGGCGTCGTCTTCCAGGTCGACGCGGCTGGCCGCCGAGTGCAGGTCCGCGAGACCGACAAGCTCAGCGGACGCATGGCCGATGCCAGCGAAGTATCGGCGGCGTGGGACCGGCTGGAAACCTGGTCGCAGCTCGTGGCGGGCGAACTGCTCGGGCTCGCCAGCGGGAGCGCGGCGGGCTGATGCGTATACTCGCTGGATGGTTCGGTTGCGGCGGGCGCTCACGCTCGCTGCCCTGCTCTTGGGCACGCTCTCGCTGGTCGGGCCCGCGTTCGCGGCGGACGACCACGTCGTGCGCCTCGAGCTGCAGGGAGTGATCGACCAGGTCAACGCCGCCTACATCGAGCAGGGAATCGCCACCGCCGCGGAGGGCGACGCGGCAGCCGCATTGATCGAGATCGACTCGCCGGGCGGCGAGCTGACCAGCATGGACCGCATCATCAAGGCGATCCTGGGCAGCGAGGTGCCGGTCATCACCTACGTCACGCCGGAAGGCGCCCAGGCCGGGAGCGCCGCCACCTTCATCACCCTGGCCGGCGACGTGGCGGCCATGGCGCCGTCCACCACCATCGGCGCCGCCTCCGTGGTCGGCAGCGGCGGCGCGGAGCTGCCCGACACGCTGGCCGACAAGATCAACAACTCGAACGCGGCCAAGATCAAGGACCTCGCTGCCGCCCACAACCGGAA
The DNA here is from genome assembly GCA_036555005.1 of Candidatus Limnocylindria bacterium. Classification (GTDB taxonomy): domain Bacteria; phylum Chloroflexota; class Limnocylindria; order QHBO01; family QHBO01; genus DASSCW01. The sequence continues at coordinate 3,101 of DATBME010000035.1, forward strand.
CACCGAGTGGGCCGAGGCGGCGGTGCGCGACGCCGCCAGCGTGTCGGCGGCGGAGGCCGTGGCCATGGACCCGCCGGTCGTCGACCTGGTGGCGACCGACGTCGAGGACCTGTTCGCCCAGGTCGACACGGGCGAGCGCGGGGACGGCCAGCCCTACGAGTTCGAGGGCGCGCCGCTGCCGACGCTCTCCGGCCTGCCGATCCAGGACGTCTCCATGAGCCTGGGCCAGTCGTTCCTGCACCTGCTCTCCGACCCGAACATCGCCTTCATCCTGTTCACCATCGGCTTCTACGGCATCGTCAGCGAGCTGTTCCACCCGAACTTCTTCTCGGGGCCGGTGGGCGTCATCGCGCTGGTGCTGGCCTTCATCGGCTCCAACAGCCTGCCGCTGAACGTGGGCGGCCTGCTGCTGATCCTGGTCGGCATCGGCCTCTTCATCCTCGAGCTGCACGTCACCTCCTTCGGCCTGCTCACGATCGGCGGCGTGGTCGCTATCGTGCTGGGCGCGTTCGCGCTGTGGACCGGCGTCAACCCGCAGGAGGACGCCATCAACGTCTCGATCAGCCCGTGGCTGCTGGCCCTGGTGGTGGCGCTCTCGCTGGCCTACGTGTATGGCATCGTGCGGGCGCTGATGGCCATGCGGAAACGGCCGGTGATGGCTCGTCCGGTGATGGGCCTGGTGGGCGCCGGAGGCGTGGCGCAGACCCTGATCGCACCGCGCGGCATCGCGTATGCCGGGGGCGAGGCGTGGTCGGCGCGCAGCGCCGGACCGGAAATTGCACCGGGCAGCGCAGTACGAGTCGTCGGAGTGGACGGGTTGGAGCTGATCGTCGAACCGGGTGGCACGCCGGAGGACACGACCGAGTCGGGCGAGACGCCCGCATGACCGGCGCCGCCGAGGAGCTGGCCCACCATCACGGCGCGCCTCTGACCATCGCCGGCCGACCGGTGCGCGGAGGTCCGTCGGCGGTGGCGGTCGCCGGCGACGCCCGGAACGGCCTGGTTGGCTGGTTCCTGGATGGCGTGACGCAGCGGCTGGAGGAGCGCGGCTATCCGGTCCATCGGCCGGATGGTCGCGATGCCATGCACCTGGACCCGGAGGTGCGCGTCATCCTGAATGCGGTCAGCGCGGACGACCCGACCAGCTTCCGCCGCCGCTCCAAGGACATCTTCGTGGTCGGCCTGGCCGAGCTCACGCCGCGGCCGAACGACATGCTGCAGGCCGGCTACTCGCTGCTGGTGCGCTCGCTATCGAACGTGTTCATCCCCATGGTGCGCGATCGAGACGGGACTGATGCGCACTTCATCACCATGGAGCAGGGCTTCCACCGCTTCGAGCACGACTCGGACGACAGCGCCTTCTTCGACGCTGTGGTCGAGCGCCTGATCCCGCTGGCCGAATCGCGGCTGGTGATCGAGAACAGCTTCGTGCCAGACCTGCCGCAGGAGCTGTGGAACGGCGACGAGCACACCGAGTCGATCAACCGCGCCGGTCTGAGGATGGGCGAGCTGGACCTGCTGCCGGCGCCGTGGCCGATCGACGCGCTGCTCTCGGCGGACGAGCTGCGCCACGTGAAGCGACTGTTCGGGATCGGCGGCCTGTCGTACGGCAACGCCAGCGCGCGGCACGACGGTGATCGCTTCTGGATGAGCGCCAGCGGCGTGGACAAGAGCAGGCTGCGCGAGGTCGGCACCGAGATCCTGCTGGTCACCGGCTACGACCCGGCGACCGGCGTGGTGCGACTGAGCGTGCCGCCCCACGTGCGGCCGCGCCGCGTCTCGGTCGACGCCATCGAGCACCTGACCATTTACCGCGAGCATCCGGAGGTCGGCGGCATCCTGCACGTCCACGGCTGGATGCCCGGGGCGTTGTCCACCGAGGTCGTCTATCCCTGCGGCACCGAAGAGCTGGCGCTCGAGGTGGCCGAGCTGGTCCGTCGGGCGCCGGACCCGTCGCGCGCCGTGATCGGCCTCAAGAATCATGGGCTGACCATCACCGGCCACAGCCTGGACGAGATCCTGGAACGGGTCGGTCCGAGCATCGTGCGCCAGGTCCCGATGGACTGACCGGCCCCGAGCGCGTGGCCGACTCCGC
>DATBME010000074.1:0-4862 GCA_036555005.1 Candidatus Limnocylindria bacterium
AACGTCTACGAGCTGCGCCGGGCCAAGCTCTTCCCGGGCTCGGCGCGGGGTATCCAGGGGCTCAGCGCACCGATGGTCGGTCGCAAGGCCGAGTTGGCGAAGCTTCGCCAGGCGACCGATGCGCTGACGTCCGGCAACGGCCAGGTCGTGGTCATCATCGGCGAGGCCGGCATCGGCAAGTCGCGGCTGATGACCGAGTGGCACGCGAGCCTGGGCCGGGAGGTCCGCTGGCTTGAGGGCCGGTCCTACGCCGGCGCATCGGCCGTGCCCTACAGCCCGTTCGCGGACCTGAGCCGGCGCTACTCCGGCATCACCGACGATGACTCGGAGGCGCGGGCCCATGCGCGCCTGCACCAGGCCATGGACCGGATCCTGCCCGGCGGGCTGGAGGCGCAGGCACTGGTCAGCAGCATGCTGGGCATGAACCCGGAGCCCGATGAAGAGAAGCACCTGGCCACGCTCTCCTCGCAGGAGATCAAGGCACGCCTGTTCGCGCTGGTGGGGGAGCTGCTCCGGCGGCTGGCGCAACAGCGTCCGACGGTGCTGGTGCTCGAGGACCTCCACTGGGCCGATGACAGCTCGATTGAGCTGATCAGGCATCTGCTGCCGCTGACCAGGAACATGCCGCTGGCCATCGTCGGCGTATTCCGCCGCGGCGAGGGCGAGAGCCAGCTGCGGGAGCTGGCGCCTGAGCAGTATGCGGAGCGGCTCACCGAGATCGAGCTGACGCCCCTCGCTCGCTCGTCGACGGTGACGCTGGTGGACGAGCTGCTGTCCGGTTCGGACACGCTGCCCGACACCGTCCATGAGCTGATCGTGGGCAAGGCGGAGGGCAATCCCTTCTTCGTGGAAGAGGTCATCCGCTCGCTGATCGAGCTCGGCGGCCTGGAACGCTCGGACGACGGAGCGTGGGTCGCCACCTCGAAGATCTCGCGTCTGAGCGTGCCGGACACGCTGCAGGGCGTGCTGATGGCGCGCCTCGATCGGCTGGCCGCGCACACGCGCCGCATCGCGCAGCAGGCGGCCGTGATCGGGCGCATCTTCCAGCAGCGCGTCCTGGTCAAGGTCGCCGATGGGGCCATCAGCCTGGAGACTGACCTCGGGCAGCTCCAGCGCGAGGAGCTGATCCGCGAGCTGCGGCGCGACCCGGACCTCGAGTACATCTTCAAGCACGCGCTGACCCAGGAGGTCGCCTACGCCAGTCTGTCGGCGCCGCAGCGTCGCAACCTGCACGCCCGCGTGGGAGCGGCGCTGGAGGAGCTGGTGGCCGATCGCGTCGGCGAGTTCCAGGCGATCCTGGGTGGCCACTTCCTGCGGGGCGAGGTGTGGGGCAAGGCCGCCGCCTACTACCGCGACGCCGGGGCCGCGGCCGCCCGGCTCCACGCCTACCCGGAGGCGACCGCCCACTACGCGAATGCCCTGCAGGCGCTCCACTCGCTGCCGCCGGACGATGACACGCGGCGACAGATCGTGGACGTGACGCTGCACCAGATGGTCGTCTCGTGGGGCTCGGAGGACCCCGAGCGCAACCTCGCCAAGCTGGTCGAGGCGGAGAACCTGGCCAACGCGCTGCCGGATCCCGACCGGGGCGAGGGCGTGGATCGCGTGCGCCTCGCCCGCATCCACTACTGGATGGGCCGCATCCACTACCTGCATGGCCAGCCGCGCGAGGCGATCGGCTACTTCCAGCAGGTCCTTGGCGTGGGTCAGGAGCTGGGCGACGAGGAGCTGCTGGCCATCCCGCTGGCGGTCATGGGCCGGGCCCTGGTGGTGCAGGGCCACTTCGCCCAGGCCATTCCGCTGCTGGCGCGGGCGGTGGGGCCGCTCGAGCGGGCCGACGAGTGGCTGGATTGGGCGTCGTCGAAGTCGTACCTCGGAGTCGCGACCAGCGCCACCGGCAATCCCGCCGAGGGCCTGCCCATCATCGCCGACACCCTGGCCCGCGTGCAGAAGACGAACAACCCGACGGCCATCGCCTCCTGCCTGATCGTCATGGCGTTCCACGCGTTCCTGACCCGGGACGAAGAGGCGTTCCGTGACCACGCGCGCGAGGCGAGCGAAGCAGGTCGCCGGGCGGGGAACTCGCTCATGATCTCGATCGGTCAGGGGTTCGAGGCCTGGGCGCTCAGCCTGCTCGGACAGCACGACGAGGCCGAACAGCGCCTGGTCGAGGCCTACGCCGAGGCCGAGAAGATCGGCGGGCGGCTGGTCGCGGCCGACTGGATCGCCGCCGCCAGCGCCGGCATGGCGCTCAACGCCGGGCGGCCGGAGGAGGCGATCACCCGCGCGCAGGCGGCGATCGAGAAGGCGCAGGCGATCGGCGGGATCTTCGGTGAGGGATTGGCGCAGCGGACCTGGGCCGAGGCGCTGGTGCGGCTCGACAAGCCTGACCACGCGGAGTCGGACGCGCACATCGCTCGTGCGCTGGAGCTGTTCGAGCTGGGTGCCTGTGCCCTGGAGGTCGCCCACACGCATCGGGCCTGGGCGGATCTCCTGCGCGACCGCGACGACTGGTCCGGCGCGGTGGAGCACCTGCAGCAGGCCGCCGACCGGTACAAGGCCGCGGGTCTGGCGACGCTGGCGAAGGAGGCGCGCGCCGCGCTCCGCGCCGCGCAGAAGGAGACGCATGGCAAAGGCTGAGGCGGGGAAGACGAAGCGGGTCTTCAAGGAGGAGGAGCAGCTCTACCAGCCGCTCACGGTGGAAGAGGATCGGCAGCGCACCAATACCCACTACGAGCAGCCGGTCGAGTTCTTCTACACGCTCACCGGCGGCGAGTGGAACGTGTACTCCGCCAACCTGTGGACCGGCTCGTCGAGCCAGACCGAGAGCCAGGAGCGGAAGCTGGACCTGCTCGCCGATGCGATGCAGCTGCGCGAAGGCATGCGGATCATGGACGTGGGTTGCGGCTGGGGCGGCCCGCTCGTGTACCTGAGCACCAAGTACGGCGTGCGCGGGGTGGGATTGACGTTGTCATCCCTGCAGAAGGCCGCGGCCGAGGAGCGGATCGCCAGGCACGGCGCCGATGTCACGATCGTCGAGAGCCACTGGAAGGACTACGTCGACGACGAGCCATTCGACGTCATCTACACCGATGAGGTGATCGTCCACTTCTTCGACCTGGGCGACTTCTTCAAGAAGGTGTACGGAATGCTGCGCCCGGGCGGCCGGATGGTGAACAAGGAGCTCCACCTGGTCAATGCCCGCCACAGCGACATGACGCGGGCCATGTCGTTCATCAACGAGATCTTCGGCTCGACCGGCAACTACCGGACGCTGGCCGAAGAGCTGACGCTGGCCAACGAGGCCGATTTCGACGTCGAGTCCGTGCGCCAGATGCCGCTACTGGAATACCAGAAGACGATCGACAGCTGGATCGCGAACATCAAGGGCAGCCGGGCCCGATTGGAGGAACTGGTCGGGCGCGAGACCTTCCGTCGCTTCCAGACGTACCTGACGCTCTGCCACCACATCCACGGCGGGACGCGGATGACGCTGGAGATCGTGACCTGCCGCAAGCCGATGCCGGCCTCAGGCCCGGCCCTGGTCGCCGGCGGAGACGGCCACTGAGCGCTGGCGGCTAGACCCCGGCGGCGACCCGCTCCTCATCGCGGCGTTCGGCCGCCCGCCTGGCGGAACGATCCAGGGCGTCGAGGTGCTCGGCCAGCTTGCGACGCGCGTCCTCGGCGGCAGGGTCCAGGCCGGTCAGCTCGAACACCTTCCAGTAGGTGAGCAGGGGCATCAGCACCTCATCCCGATGGGCGCGGATGTCGTAGATGCCGGCCTTGGCCATCTGGGCGGCCTTGCGGCGGAAGCCGGGGATGCCGATGCCCGGCATCTGGAAGCCCAGCACCTCGTCCACGATGGCGCACACCGTCTCCGATGGGCGCACGACGATGGCCGCCGCCACGATGTCGCGGTAGAAGACCATGTGCAGGTTCTCGTCGGTGGCGATCCGGATCATGATCTTGTCCGCCACCGGGTCGTCCGAATAGCGACCGGTGTTGCGATGGCTGATCCGAGTGGCCAGCTCCTGGAAGGCGACGTAGGCGAAGCCGTGCAGCACGCCGGGGCCATCGTGGTCGAAGCCCAGCTGCGTGGTCGCCATCCGGCCGCGCTCGAGGGCAATCGGGTCGATGTTGCGCGTGACGGTCAGGTAGTCGCGCAGCACGATGGCATGGCGCCCCTCCTCCGCGGTCCATCGGCCCACCCAGGCCATCCACGCGCCATCACCCTTGCCGAACTCGCGGTGGATGAGGCGGTGGTAGCTGGGCAGGTTGTCCTCGGTGAGCAGGTTGACCTCGAAGGCGGTCTGCGCGACGCCGGTGAGGCGCGGCTGGTCGGGGGTCCACGGTTCGCGGTCGAAGTCGCGTCCCAGCCGGTAGGGGATGTACTCGTGCGGGAACCACTCCTGGGCGACCTCGAGGTGACGCGCCAGCAGCCGTTCGGCCTCGGGCGCCAACTCGTTGAGGATCAGCAGGTCAAGCTGGGTAGTATCGGTCACGTTCCCGGCATCCTACCCTTGATCGGGTTCCTGTTCGAGAGCACGCACCATCTTCATCGGACCGCCAACGTCGGCGATCGAGGCGAATGGTTCACCGCCGTCACGTCGGAAGTCGCCGTACGAGGCGTATGCGACGGTGGTAAAGCCGACGCCCACGAACAGGATGTGTACGGTCCTCCCCGGTGCCGGCGGTTCGGGGTCGGGTGGTTCGAGCGTAGCGAGCAGTTCGATCATGGGTTCGAAGCGACGCGAGACCGTGGCGGTCAGTCATGCCGGCGTGGTTCAGTACACCTCGTGGTGTGAGCCGATATTGACGAGGAAGGCTTCATCCCCGTCCCAGCGGAACACGACACGGAGATC
>DATBME010000113.1:0-5760 GCA_036555005.1 Candidatus Limnocylindria bacterium
CACCACCCTGGCAGCCATGCGCGCTGCGCTGAACGCGCAGATCGCCCCGGGCAAGGTCAGCTTCACCCATCTCATCGGTTGGGCGCTCGTCCGTGCCGCCCGCGAGGCGCCGGCCATGACCCACTACTTCCTTGAGCGCGACGGCACGGCCTACCGCGTCAATCCGGGAAGCGTCAACCTGGGCCTGGCGGTGGACGTCGAACGGCCCGACGGCGGCCGCTTCCTGGTGGTGCCGGTCATCAAGGGCGCGGAGGCCATGGACTTCGCGAGCTTCCACGCCCGCTACGAGGAGCTGGTCGAACGCGCCCGAGCCAACCGTCTCATGCCCGATGACATGGCAGGCGCCACCATCACCCTCACCAACCCCGGCACCCTTGGCACCACCGCCTCCGTGCCGCGGCTGCTGCCGAACCAGGGCACCATCGTGGCCACCGGCGCGATCCGCGACACGGGGGCCGGCCGGGTGATGACCATCTCCTCGACCTACGACCACCGCATCATCCAGGGCGCGGAGTCGGGCAGCTTCCTGCGTCGGGTCGATGCGCTGCTGGCCGGCGCCGACGACTTCTACGGCGCGGCCTTCACGGCGCTCGGCGCCGACCCCGCGACGGCGCCGTCACTGGAGGCCGTACCGTCGGCGCTGACCGGGACGACCGCCAACGATCTGAAGGCCGTCGCCGCCGGGGTGGCGCTGGTGCGGGCGTATCGGTCCTTCGGCCACCTGGCAGCCACACTGGATCCGCTCGGCCGCCCGCCACCCGGCGACCCGGCGCTGGATCCGGATCCGCTGGGGCTCACGCCCGACGCGATGGCGCGCATCCCGGCCTCGCTGCTGCGCGTCGACGTCCCCGGCGAGACCCTGGCCGAGGCGCTGCCCGAGCTGCAGGAGACCTACTGCGGCACCATTGCTTACGAGGTCGAGCACCTGGCCAGCCACGAGGAACGGGTCTGGCTGCGGCGCGTCATCGAGTCGGGCGAGCACTGGCGGCCGCTGAGCGTGGAGGAGCGTCGTGCGCTGCTCGCGCGCCTGACCGCCGTGGAGGGGCTCGAGCGGTTCCTGCATCGCGCCTACCTGGGCCAGAAGCGGTTCAGCATCGAGGGCCTGGACGTCATGGTGCCGGCGCTGGACCAGGTGCTGAACGATGCGGCGGCGGCCGGCGCGCGCGAGGCGGTGATCGGCATGGCGCACCGCGGCCGGCTGAACGTGCTGGCCCACATCGTGGGCGTCACCTACGAGGCGATCCTGGCCGAGTTCGAGGCCGGACGCGGGGGTGGCCGCGGCGCCACCAAGGGCGGGCGGGACGACGTGAAGTACCACCTCGGCGCGGCGGGCGTGTTCCGGACGCAGTCGGGCCGCGACGTGCACGTCACGCTGGCGCCCAACCCGAGCCACCTGGAGGCGGTCAACCCGGTGGTCGAGGGCCGCGCCCGGGCGCGGCAGAGCGACCGCCGTCGGCCGGTGGTCGAGGTCGACCCCGACAGCACGCTGCCGATCCTGATCCACGGAGACGCCGCCTTCGCGGCCCAGGGCGTGGTGGCCGAGACCTTCAACATGGCCCGCCTGCCCGGCTACACCACCGGCGGCACGGTGCACATCATCGCCAACAACCAGGTCGGCTTCACCACCGACCCCGGCGACGGACGCTCGACCACCTACTCCAGCGACCTGGCCAAGGGCTTCGACGTGCCGATCATCCACGTCAACGCCGACGACCCGGAGGCCACCCTGGCCGCCGCCCGGCTGGCGATGATGTACCGCCAGCGCTTCCATGCCGACGTCGTGATCGACCTCGTCGGCTACCGGCGCTACGGGCACAACGAGGCCGACGACCCGGCCTACACGCAGCCGGTCATGTACCAGGCCATCGAGGAGCATCCGTCGGTGCGCGAGCTGTACGCCAGGCGCCTGGTCAAGGAGGGCGCCGTCGGGCCGAAGAAGGCGGAGGCGGGCGTCACCGTCATGTCCCGCGACCTGGCCGAGCGCCAGGCGGTCGTGCGCAAGCAGCACGCCGAGCCGCAGCTCGACCGCGGGGCCGAGTCACTGGAGGCCGAGGATCCCGGGGAGCCGGAGACGGCGGTCGACGCCGCCACCCTGCGCCGCCTGAACGAGCAGCTCTACCGCTGGCCGGCCACCTTCCAGATCAATGGCAAGCTGGCCAAGCAGCTGGCCAAGCGACGATCCGCGCTGAACGACGACGAGGGGCGGCTGGAGTGGGCCCATGCCGAGGCACTCGCCTTCGCCTCGCTGCTGGTCGAAGGGGTGCCGATCCGACTCACCGGCCAGGACACGGTGCGCGGCACCTTCAGCCAGCGCCACCAGACGCTGTGGGACGCCCGGACCGGCGAGCCGTACACCCCGATCCAGCACCTGGAGGGCGCGCATGCCGCCTTCGAGCTGCACAACAGCCCGCTGAGCGAGTACGCCACGGTCGGCTTCGAGTACGGCTATGCGGTCGCCTCGCCGGAGGCGCTTGACCTGTGGGAGGCGCAGTACGGCGACTTCGTGAACGGGGCCGAGATCATCATCGACCAGTTCATCATCGCCGGGCTCGCCAAGTGGCGGCAGACCTCGCGCCTGACCCTGCTGCTGCCGCACGGGTACGAAGGATCCGGCCCGGAGCACTCGTCCGCGCGCCTGGAGCGCTTCCTGGCGCTCGGCGCCGAGGGCAACATCCGGGTCGTCTACCCCACCACGCCGGCCCAGTACTTCCACCTGCTCCGCCGCCAGGCGCGCCACGCCGACCTGCGGCCGCTGGTGGTGATGACGCCCAAGTCGCTGCTGCGGCTGGCGGAGGCCACGTCGCGGCTGGCGGAGCTGACGGCCGGCGGGTTCGCATCGGTCCTGGACGACCCGTCGGTGGCCGACGAGATGGCGCCCGAGATCCGTCGGGTGATCATCTGCAGCGGCAAGGTCTACTACGACCTGGTCGGATCCGAGGAGCGCGCCGCGCACCCGGAGCTTGCGATCGTGCGCGCCGAGCGCCTGTATCCCTTCCCCACCGAGGACCTGGAGCGCGTGCTGGCCCGATACCCCGGCGTCGAGCGCGTGGCCTGGGTGCAGGAAGAGCCACGGAACATGGGAGCTCGCAAGTTCGTGCTGCCCAAGATCCGGCACCTGGTGCCCTTCCGCATCCCGCTGGGCGACATCAGCCGCCCGGAGCGCTCACGCCCGGCGGAGGGCTATCCGGCGGCCCATGCCGTCGAGCAGGCCCGCATCGTCAACGAGGCACTGACCAGCTAACCCGATGTCGTCCTAGCCGATGTCGTCGCCGGAGCTGCTGGAGCGCTACCGCCCGCTATTGGCCCAGAGCGATGACGAGCGGTTCCCGATCAGCCTGGGCGAGGGGGACACGCCGCTGCTGCACGCGCGCCGGCTGGGCGACGAGCTGGGGCTGGAGCGTCTCTTCCTGAAGTTCGAGGGCACCAACCCGACCGGCTCGTTCAAGGACCGCGGCATGGTGCTGGCCGTCAACCGTGCGCTCGAGGGCGGGGCGGCGGCGGTCGTCTGCGCCTCCACCGGCAACACCAGCGCCTCGGCCGCGGCCTATGCGGCGGCCGCCGGCCTGCCCTGCCACGTGGTGCTGCCGGCCGGCAAGGTCGCGCGCGGCAAGCTGGCCCAGGCCGTGGTCGCCGGTGCGCGCCTGGTCACGGTCGACGGCAACTTCGACGCGGCGCTGGCGGCGGTCCGCCGGCTCGGCGAGGAAGGCGCCGCGGCGGTGGTGAACTCCATCAACCCCGATCGCATCGCCGGCCAGCAGACGATCGCCTTCGAGATCGTCGACGCGCTGGGCGAGTCGCCCGACGCGGTGGCGCTGCCGGTCGGCAACGCGGGCAACATCACGGCCGCCTGGGCCGGCTTCCGCCGCTATGCCGAGGCGGGCATCACGCCGTCCGGCCGCCGGCCCCGAATGCTGGGCTTCCAGGCCGCGGGCGCGGCGCCGATCGTGCACGGCGCGCCCGTCGAGCAGCCCGAAACGGTGGCCACTGCCATCCGCATCGGCAATCCGGCTTCGTGGCAGGGGGCCGAGGCGGCGCGCGACGAATCCGGTGGCGCGATCGAGGCGGTCAGCGACGAGGAGATCCTGGGCATGCAGCGGCGGATCGTGGAGCTGGAGGGCATCTTCTGCGAGCCCGCCTCGGCAGCCGGCGTGGCCGGCGTCGCCCGCCTCACCTCCGAGGGGCGCATCCATGCCTCCGAGGGCGTGGTCTGCATCCTCACCGGCCACGGAATGAAGGACCCGGACGCCGTCGCGCAGGAAGAGGGCAGCCTGCAGCCGGTCGGCGCCGACCTGGGCTCGATCCGGCGGGCGATGGGGCTGTAGCCGGCGGTCTTCAGGCGCCGTGCCCGCGCCCGTATCGGGCCATCACCTCCAGCAGCCGATCGGCCGGCAGGGCGTGGAAGGTGACGCCATTGCCGGTCATGGTCTCGGCGGCCACCAGCGCGTTGATGACCGCCTCCTCGGTCGCGTCGACAGCCGCCCAGAAGAACGGGTCAATGTGCTCGCTGTTCAGCATCCTGATTGCCTGGATCACCGGTTCCGTCTGCTCCTCGCCCGCCAACCCACGATTGCCGGTGGCAAAGGCGAGGAAGAAGTCGCCGCTGTCGTTCTCGCCAGCACCGCCCATCCGCGCGATCCCGAGCGCGGCGCGCTGCGCGAGGCGGCGGCACTGGTCCGGCAGCAACGGCGCGTCGGTAGCCAGGATCACGACCACCGAGCCGCCCTCCGCGGCCGGATCCGGCCCGGCGATCTCGGTCAGCGGGATCTCGCGCCCGACCGGCACCCCATCGATCGTCAGTCGGGGACGACGGCCGAAGTTGGCCTGCACCAGCACCCCGACGGTATAGCCGCGATCCCCCGCATCGATCATGCGTGAGGCGGTCCCGATGCCGGCCTTGAATCCGAAGGCCTTGATGCCGGTTCCGCCGCCCACGTTGCCCTCGGCAACCGGCCCATTCTCGGCGGCATCAAGGGCGGCAACCAGGTCGTCGGCGGTGACATGCTGGCCGTCGATATCGTTCAGGTAGCCATCCCACGTCTCGGCCACGACCGGCAACCACGTCGGCCCGCCGCGCTGGCCGTCGGCCTGCCGCTGCACGCTCACCTGCACCAGCGCGTCACGGACGACACCGACCGAGTTCGTGTTGGTGAGCGCGATCGGGGCGGTGAGCAGGCCGGACTCGCGCACCCACTCCAGCCCGGTCATCTCGCCATAGCCGTTCAGCGTGTGGCAGCCGGCGAACACGGGCTCGCTGACCGGATCGCCCTCGTGCGGCAGGATCACCGTCACCCCCGTTCGCACCGCGTCGCGGCGGATCAGGGTGCGGTGGCCGACGCGCACGCCGGCCACGTCGGTGATGGCATTCAGGCGGCCGGTCGGCAGCTGCCCGATGACGATGCCCAGGTCACGCGCGCGCATCGACCGCATCCTCGGCGGGTGCCGCTTCGGGTGGCGTGCCGCCCAGGTGGCGCGCCACCGTGGCTTCGGCCGCCTGGACGCTGGCCGGCTGGCCGGTCACCGCCTCCAGGAAGGTGGTTCGATCGAGCGAGATGAGCTGGGTCGCCTCGATGGCCTGCACGGTCGCGGTGCGCGGCACGTTGCGCAGCAGCGCAATCTCACCGAAGTGGTCGCCGTCGCCCAGCTGCACCAGCTTCTTGCCCTCGCCCGAGAGCACTTCCACCTGACCCTTGGCGATCAAATAGAACTCGTCGCCCTGCTCGCCGAACTTCACCACGTCGGTGCCCGCGGGCACGCTGCGGG
>DATBME010000029.1:0-3838 GCA_036555005.1 Candidatus Limnocylindria bacterium
GCTGGGCATGGACAACGTCCGCGAGCACGAGCGTTACCTGTTCACCGCGGCCTGGCAGGCCCTGGGCGAGATTCCGGGCGTGCGGCGGCTGGGTCCGGACGATCCGGAGATCCATGCCGGCGTGATCAGCTTCGTGCTGGACGACGTGCATCCGCACGATGTCGCCACCATCTTCGACCACGAGGGTGTGGCGGTGCGGGCCGGCCACCACTGCGCGCAGCCGGTGATGCTGCGCTACGACATCCCGGCCACGACGCGCGCCAGCTTCTACGTCTACAACGACCTCGATGACGTCCAGGCCCTGGCCGACGCGGTGCGCGCCACCCAGCACGTCTTCGCGGGCTGACGCCATGGACAACCTGTACCGCGACTTCATCCTGGAGCACTACCGCAACCCCCACAACAAGGGGGTGCTGGATCCGCATGACCTGCACTTCGCCGACTCGAATCCGACCTGTGGCGACGAGATGAGCATGACGCTGCGGCTGGACGACGCGAAGAACGCCATCGCCGATGTTGCCTTCGACGGCCGCGGCTGCGCCATCAGCCAGGCGTCGGCCTCGATCCTGACCGATCAGCTGCGCGGCCAGACCCTGGACCAGGTGAGCGCCATCGATCCCAAGCACGTGCTCGAGGAGCTGGGCGTGCCGATCGGCCCGGCCCGCCTCAAGTGCGCGCTGCTCTCCTACAAGGTGCTGCAGGGCGCGGTGCGCGGCGAGGAGATTGCCTGGCCCGAGGAGGCGGAGGCGGCGGTATGAGTCGCTCATTCGCCGGCCGCGCCACGGCCTGCCTGCAGTGAACCAGCCACGCCAGGTCCGCGCCGCCGAGGCGGTGCGGCTGGCCGACGACGGCTACCGCGTGATCGACGTGCGCGAGCAGGTCGAGTGGGACCAGGGCCACATCCCCGGTGCCACGCTGCTGCCGCTGGCCGACCTGCTGGCCCGCGCCCCCGCGCTGCTGCCCGACACGCAGGAGCGGCTGCTGCTGCACTGCGCCGTCGGCGCCCGCTCCATGCGTGCTGCGGCCCACCTGGCGGGCCTGGGCTACGGCGACGTCGTCAACATGATCGACAGCCTGGGCGACTGGCGTGCCGCCGGCGGGGCCTGGGAGGCGCCGACGTCGCTGCTCTCGCCGGCGCAGCAGCGTCGCTACAGCCGCCAGACGCTGATCCCGGAAATCGGCGCCCGCGGCCAGCGCAGGCTGCTCGACGCGAAGGTGCTGCTGATCGGGGCCGGCGGCCTCGGCTCGCCGGTGGCGCTCTACCTGGCGGCGTCGGGAATCGGCACCATCGGCCTGGTCGACGACGACCTGGTCGACGAGTCCAACCTGCAGCGGCAGGTGGTCCACACCGTGGATCGCATCGGCCAGCTCAAGACGGCGTCGGCGCGGACCACGCTGGAGGCGCTGAACCCCGAGACGCGGGTGATCGAGCACCGCGAGCGGCTGTCGGCCGACAACGTGGAGCGGCTGATCGCCGGCTACGACGTGGTGGTGGACGGCACCGACAACTTCGACACGCGGTACGTGCTCAACGACGCGGCCGTCAAGCTGCGCAAGCCCGTGGTCCACGGCTCGATCTACCGCTGGGACGGACAGGTCACCACCTTCGTGCCGTTCGCCGGGCCGTGCTACCGATGCATGTACCCGGTGCAGCCGCCGGAGGAGCTGGCGCCGGCCTGCGCCGTGGCCGGCGTGCTGGGCGTGCTGCCGGGCATCGCCGGCATGCTGCAGGCCAACGAGGTCTTCAAGCTGCTGCTGGGCGTGGGCGAGACGCTGGCCGGCCGGCTGCTCATGTTCGACGCCATGACCACCGAGTTCAACGAGGTCCGCATCTGGCGCGATCCGGCCTGCCCGGCCTGCGGCGAGGGGTCGCCGTGGCTGGCGGAGCCGACCCCGGCCAAGGCGCGCCAGGAGGTGCCGGCATGACCAGTGTGCGGATCCCGCCGGTGCTGCGCGAGGAGGTCGGCGGCCAGCGCGCGGTGCAGGCGACCGGGGCCAACGTCTCCGAGCTGCTGGAGCATCTGTTCGCCACCTACCCGTCGCTGGGCGCCCGCGTCACTCAGGACGGCAGGCTGTCGCCGTTCGTGAACGTGTACGTCAACGATCGCGACGTGCGCTACCAGCAGGGCCTCGAGACCGCGGTCGGGCCGAACGACACGGTCATCCTGCTGCCGGCCATGGCCGGCGGGTGACGCGGGACCGATGATCCCGGCCCCGCCGCCATCCAGCGCGGGAAGCCACGCGGACCTGGCGGCGTCGATCGGGCATACGCCGACGGTGCAGCTGCGGCGCATGGCGCCGTCGCCACGGATCGAGCTGTGGGCCAAGCTGGAGGCGGCCAACCCGACCGGCTCGCTCAAGGACCGGATCGCCCGCGCGATGCTCGACGATGCGCTGGCCACCGGGGCGTTGCGCCCCGGCCAGACCATCCTGGAGCCGTCCAGCGGCAACACCGGCATCAGCCTGGCCATGCTGGGCGGGCGGCTGGGGCACCCGGTGCGCATCGTCATGCCGGACAACACCACCCCCGAACGTACGCAGTTGCTGCAGCTGTACGGGGCCGAGATCGTGTACTCGCCCGGGGCGGAGGGCAGCAACGGGGCGATCCGGGTGGCGCAGGAGCTGGCGGCGGCCGATCCGGAGCTCTACATGCCGTACCAGTACGGCAACGAGGCCAATCCCAGCGCGCACGAGCAGGGCACCGGACCGGAGATCCTGGCCGAGGTGCCGGAGATCGACGCCTTCGTGGCCGGCTTGGGCACCGGCGGCACGCTGACCGGCGTGGGGCGCTTCCTGCGGCGGGCGCGGCCGCAGGCGCGTGTCATCGCCGCCGAGCCGCTCCCCGGGGAGCTGGTGCAGGGGCTTCGCTCGCTGGAGGAGGGCTTCGTGCCGCCGGTGCTGGACGCATCGGTCCTGGACGACCGCCGGCTGGTCAGCAACCGCGACGCGCTGATCGGGGTCCGCCGCCTGATGCGGGAGGAGGGCATCTTCGCCGGGCTGTCCTCGGGCGCCGTGCTGCACGTCGCCCTGCGGGTGGCGGAGGAGATGGGCTCGGGATGCATCGTGATGCTGCTGGCCGACGGGGGCTGGAAGTACCTCTCCGCCGGCCTCTGGTCGCGCGACCTGGACGAGCTCGACCAGGAGCTGGACGCGTCGCTCCTGTGGTGAGCGACGCGGATCGCGGCCTGGCCCTGCCACGCAGCATCGCCGAGATGGTGCTGGCGCATGCCCGGGCCGAGCTGCCGAACGAGGCCTGCGGGCTGCTCTCCGGCTCGGCGGCCGACGGCCTGGTGACGACCTTCCACCCCGCGCGCAACGTCGAGGCCTCGCCGCTGCGCTACAACGTCCACCCCGAGGACCTGGTGCGCATCACCTTCGCCATCGACGATGCGGGCGAGGACCTGGTGGGCATCTTCCACAGCCATACCCACACGCCGGCCGTCCCGTCACCCACAGACAAGCGAGCGGCGATGTATCCCGACGCGGTCTACCTGCTGGCCAGCCTGGCCGATGCCGATGCTTCGCCGGAAGCGGCGCTGCGGGCCTGGCGGATCCGCGACGGTGAGGCGACCGAGGTCCGGCTGGAGCTGCGCTAGACCTCGCGCCGCTCGATGATCTGGCCGGTGGCGGCGTCGAGCAGCAGGTCGAGCCCGGGGGCGCCCTCCTCGCCGCCGGTCCGGTAGGCGAGCCAGTAGCGCCCCTCGTCGGGGGGCGGCAACCAGCGCGCGGACACGAAGGCCAGGTCGCCGATCTCATCGCCCGCCGCCGTCCGGGCCATCCCGTCCAGCACCGCATCCAGGGCGGCCGGGTAGCCGTGCAGGTCGGCCGGCGCCTGGGT
>DATBME010000068.1:0-17194 GCA_036555005.1 Candidatus Limnocylindria bacterium
GACCGAGCCTGGCTAGGCGCTGCGGCGGCCCAGCAGCACCTCCGTGACCCGCTCCATGGCGAGGGCGGCCGCCGCTTCCGGATCCGCGCCACCCGACCCGGCCAACGCGAGCAGCATGATGGCGGCGAACATGTCGCCGGCCCCGATGGTCGACACACCGTCGACCTGCCGCGCCATGGGGAGATGTCGCGGGCCCGAGCCATCGTCGAGCCACGGACCGCGGGCGCCATCGGTGACCACCAGCGCCGGCCGATCGCCCAACGCCGTGCGCACCGCCGCAAGCTGGGCCAGGGCATCTGCGCCGTCGGCGCGAAGGTCCTCGCTGCTGCCGATGACCAGGTCCATGGCGCCCAGGGCAGCCGCCATCTCGGCACCGATGGCCGTGATCGATCGCGGGGCGACGGGCATGCCCTCGTCGGTGCTGCGGACCCAGCCCTGCAGCACCGCGCCGCCGACCGCGCCGCGTCGTGCCGCCAGGGCTTCGACCGGGATCTCGACGGAGACGGGCGCGAACAGGATGGCGCGCGCGCCGCCGGCATCCGCCGGCACCGGCAGCGTTCCGCCGCGCCGCTCCAGGACCAACTCGCGGCCGGCCTTCGTCTCCGTGTGACCGAAGGTGATGCTGGCTTCGCTGCTGGTGGCATCCACCGCGGCGGCGAGCCGGCGCAGCTCTGCCAGGCCGGCCTGCGCCTCGGGCTCGGGGCCAGCAGTGGTCACGATCCCGATGATCACGCCGTGCGTCGCCAGGGCGCGTGCGATGTGCAGGACGGCGCCGCCCGGCGCCGCCGAGCCATCGGTGAAGCGGTCGACCGTGAGGCCGCCCATCACCAGCAGATCCAGGCGGCGCGACGGCGATCCGGAGGTCATCGGTCTATCATCGGCGCATGACCCGCCTCTTCTTCTACGAGCTGCACGAGGGTGCCACCGACCTGCTGACCGATGCGCTGCTGGTCAGCGAGCAGGAGCACACGCCGGATGATTTTGCCGCGCTGGTCGAGCGGGCACGAGCCGCGGTGGTCGACACCTTCGAGGAGGACACGCTGGTCGAGGCAATCGCCCGCGAGCTGGAGCGGAGCTACGGCTTCACCTATATCGGCGACGAGAAGCTGACCGCCTCGATGAGCGTCGGCGCGGAGGCGGAGGACACGTACCTGGTCGACCAGTCCGACGACTTCCGCAGCCTGATCGTGGAGCTCGACCGCTCGTCCTGAACCGGCTGGGGCAGCGCGCTGCGGTCAGCGCGAGACGTTGAACAGCACTTCGAGGACGTCGCCGTCCCTGACCTCGTACGCCTTTCCCTCGGAGCGCAGCACGCCGCGCTTGCGCGCCTCGGCCATGCTGCCGGCCGCCATCAGGTCGTCGTACGTGACCACCTCCGCGCGGATGAAGCCGCGCGCCAGGTCGGTGTGAATGGCCGCCGCCGCGTCGACGGCCGTGTCGCCGCGTGACAGGGTCCAGGCGCGGCACTCGTCCTCGCCAGCCGTGAAGAAGCTGAACAGGCCCAGCAGCGCGTAGGTCAGGCGGATGACGCGACCCCGCGACGCCTCGGCGATGCCGAGATCGTCCATGAAGAGCGCCGCGTCCTCCGCGGGCAGCTGGGCGATCTCAGCCTCGATCTTGCCGGCCAGGGCGGCAACATCCGTCATGGGCTGTGTCAGCCGCGCCCGGCCCTCCTCCTCGAGCCGGGACGCCTCACCCAGCTGCGCCTCGTCGATGTTCAGCACCACCAGCAGCGGCTTCTGGGTCAGGAAGCGGAAGCCCCGCAGCCGGCGCTCCTCGTCCGCGTCCAGCCCGAACGAGCGCAGCGGCTTCCCGTCGGACAGGTGCGGCAGCAGGCGCTCGAGCAGAGCCTCCTCGAGCGCGTTCTGCTCGCGCTCGGCGGCCGAGCCGTGGCGGCCGGAGGTGCGCAGCTTCTCCAGCCGCTTCTCCACGACGGTCAGGTCGGCCACCGTGAACTCCAGCTCCAGCTCGTCGACGTCGCGCCACGGGTCGGCGGGACGCTCGGCGCTGCCGCCCTCGAAGGCCCGGGCCACGTGCAGCAGGGCATCGGCGTTGCGGATCTGGGCCAGCACATCGGCCTGGATGGTGCCCTCGCGCGCGGCGCCAGCCGCAATGGCGACGTCGACGTAGGTGACATCGGCCGGGACTGTCTTCCTGGGCTTGAACAGCTCCGACAGCCGGTCCAGGCGCTCATCGGGAACCTTGACGACGCCGATGTTGGGCGCCGCCCGGCCGCCCGAGTAGCCGCCGGTCTCTGCGTGCCCGCCGGTCAGCGCGTTGAAGACGGTGCTCTTCCCCGACCCCGGCAGGCCGACGAGGGTGACCTGCACCGGCTAGTACCCGGCTTCCAGGTCCACCACGTTCTCGAGCGGCTGCCCGTCGGCGAAGCGGCGCAGGTTCTCGACGAAGAGGCGGACGGAGCGCTCCACCACCTGGTCGCTGGACCAGCTGGTGTGCGGCGTCAGCAGCAGGTGCGGCGTGTCGTACAGCGGTGAGTCGGGCGGCAGCGGCTCGTCGGTGAAGACGTCCAGCACGGCGCCGCCGATCCAGCTCGCCTCGAGCGCCCGGCGCAGCGCCAGCTCGTCGATCAGCCGGCCGCGGGCGATGTTGATCAGCCAGGCGCTCTCCCGCATGGCCCGCAGCTGGTCGGCGCCGATCATGCCGGCCGTCTCGTCGGTCAGCGGCGCTGCCACCACCACGAAGTCGCTGGCGCCGAGCACCTCGTCGAGCTGGTCGAAGCCGAAGAGCGTGACGTTCGGCTCGGGGGCGCCGCGATCCAGGTGGCGGCGGGTGGCCAGGATGCGGGTGCCGAACGGCTCCAGCAGCCGGGCGATCTCGGAGCCGATGCTGCCGTAGCCGATGATCCCCACCGTCAGCCCACCCAGCTCGCGGCCGCGCAGGGGCTGCCAGGTGCGCTCGCGCTGCAGCTCCAGCAGCTGCGGCAGGTGGCGGGCGATGGCCAGGCACATCATCACCACGTACTCGGCGATGGGGCGGCTGAACACGCCGCGCGCATTGGTCACGGTCAGCCCACGCGCACGCACGGCCGGCGTGGCGACGCGGTCGATGCCGGCCGAGAAGGAATGGATCCACTCCACCCTGGGCGCGCGTCCGATCACGTGGTCGAGAACTGAGGCCGGCACCCCGCCGCGCAGGAGCACGCGGGCTGCGCCCAGCGTCGACTCGGCGTCGTCATGGACCATGCCCTCGCGCGAGATGGCGACCACCTTCACGCCGGGCACCGCCTCGATCTGGGCGACGTGCTCGGTCGCCAGCGGAGCCCCGAAGATCGGCGTGGCCAGGACGACCAGCGGCTCGGTGCTCAGTGCGCCTCCCCGGCCGTGGCGCCGTCCATGCGCGCGATCCAGCGTGCCGGCGCGCGGATCTCGTCCAGGGTGGGCAGCGCCTCGGGACCCTGCCAGACGCGGTTCATGAAGGCCCGGTCGCGGGAGGCGATGACGGTGTCCACGAAGCGCTCGCCGGCCTGGTACTGCTCCATCTTGAGGTCGAGGCCGGTGAGGCGCAGGATGGCGCGCTCCAGCGGCCCGCGACTCGCGTTGCGGCGCTCGAAGCGGTCGTGGATCTGGGTGAAGCCGGGCAGCAGCCGCTCGCCGGCGGCATTCATGACGTGATTCGAGTACCCCTCCAGCAGCGACATCAGCGCCTGGGTGCGCTGGAAGGTCTCCAGCTGGGCCGGGGTCATCAGCCGCTCCAGCCAATGCCCGCCCTCGCGGTTGGCCAGCGCGCTGCGCAGCCGGGCACCCAGGCTGCCGGAGTCGGCGGCCAGGCGGTCGATCGACTCGGCCACCAGTCCGGCGAAGTGCGCCCGCAACCATGGGTAGGCCTCGAACTCGAAGGCGTGCGTCGCCTCGTGCAGGGCGATGAAGATCCGGAACTCGTCCAGCGGCAGCCGCATGTTGGCCGCGGTGGCCCGGATGTTCGGCTCCACGAAGTGCAGGCGACCGCGGGCGGTTGGGGTGGCCGCCAGCAGGCTGATGTCGTACTGGCCCAGCACCTTGCGCGCCAGGAAGGCCATCAGGAAGCCGAGCTGCTGGTTGCCCATCGAGCGGTTGACGATGCGAGCCAGCGCCCGTCCCGGAGTGTCGGCGCCCGCGCTGGCCGCCATGATCCCCTCGATCCGGTCGAAGAGACGCTCGAAGGTGACCAGGTTCAGGTCGATCCACTCGCGCCGATCGATGACGGCCGGCGTCTCGATCGCGCGAGGCAGCTCGGCGCCGATCTCCTCCGCCACCACTGGCTCGATCCGGTGCAGCGCCTCGCGATAGAAGGCCTCCGACGATTCGCGAACGTCGGCGCGCAGCGGCGCTCCATCGGCCCCAAGCCGGCGGCGCGCCAGGGCGCGCACGGTCTCCCAGTCGATCAGCCGCGTGCCGGCGCGGCGCATGAGCTCGCGCTGCGCGACGGTGGCCCCCATGGCGAGCAGCCCGCCGACCACGATTCCGAGGCCCAGCCGGCCGGCATTGCGTGTCATCGGCCTGAGTCTAGTGCGGTCCTACGGCGGCCGCCTCCACCTCGGGCAGCCGCTCCCCAAAGACGCGCTCCGCGACGGTGCGGAAGGCGGCCACGTCGCCGGTGGTGGCGATGCGATGCTCGACGGCGCCATCACCCCGCGTATCGGCAGGGGCGCGGGCACCCAGCGCGTCCAGCAGGTCCTCGGTGGCCAGGGCGGTGGTGAAGGCCGAGTCGACCACCGCCACCTCGGGGCCGGCACGGCTCTCGATCAGCGGACGAAGCAGGGGGTAGTGCGTGCAGCCCAGCAGCAGGGTGTCGATCTCGGCGTCGGCCGCCAGCAGCTGGTCCAGGTAGCCATCCACGGCGGCTGCCGTCCGGGGGCCCTCCAGCAGCCCGGCCTCCACCAGCGGCACCAGGTCCGGGCAGGCCTGCTGCCGCACCGCCAGCCGCCGATCCGCCTCGTTGATCGCGGCGGGATAGGCCCCGGACTGCACCGTGCCAACGGTGGCGATCACGCCAACGTGGCCGGACCGCGTGGCGGCCGCCGCGGTCACCGCGCCAGGTCGCACGACGCCCAGGACCGGCACCGGCGACGCATCGCGGACGTCGGACAACGCGCGCGAGGTGGCGGTATTGCAGGCCAGCACCAGCGCCTTGATGTCCTGGCCCAGGAGCCACGCGACGCACTCGAGCGTGAATCGGCGAACCTCGTCGGCCGGGCGGGGCCCGTAGGGCGTGCGCTCGTTGTCGCCCAGGTAGACGGTCGACTCCGCCGGCAGCCGGCGTCGGATCTCGGAGAGGACCGTCAGGCCGCCCACGCCGGAGTCGAAGACCCCGATGGGCCGGGAATCGGTGGAGCGGGTCACCGTGTGCGTCAGCGGGATGCGAGAACCGGGGCGCGCTCGCGGAGGTGCGAGCCGAGCGAGGCGGCGATCAGCCGGATGCCCTGCGAGATGGGCGCCTCGGGGCTGCCCGACACGAACGGCACGCCCTCGTTGTTGGCCGCCACCACCAGGCGTCCATCGGACACGACCTCGAAGTCGATGGTCTTGCCCAGGGCGGTCTCGACATCGGTCTTGCTGATGCCGCCGGTCGAGTCGGACCGGTTCAGGACGGTCGCGAGCTTCGTCGGCGGGTAGCCGATGGCATCGAACGCCTCACCGGCCATGGCCAGGTTGCGGATCGCCATCGAGTCGTAGGTGAGCACCTGCAGGATCAGGTCGGATGCATCCAGGAAGACGAGGACGTCGTCGCCCAGGCCGGCGCGGGTGTCGATCACCACGAACTGGTACAGCTGGCGCAGGATGCTCAGCGACTTCTCGATGTCGCGGACGGTGACCATCTCGGCCATCTCGACACGCGGCGGCGCCAGCAGGATGTCGATCCCCGACGGGTCCTTCCAGGCCACGTCGGTGACGTCCGTTTCGCGGATGCGATCGGTCGGCAGGTTCACGATGGAGGGCGCGGTGGCCGGGACGCGCAGGAGGCCGCGCAGGTCGCTGAACTGCAGCGAGCCGTCCACCAGGCAGACGCGATGATCCGCGCCAAGCGCCACCGCCAGGTTGTAGGCGATGGTGGTGCGCCCGACTCCGCCCTTCGGTGAGAAGAGCGAGATCATCATGTTGCCTTCCCGGGTTGCCTGGGCCGAGCGCAGCTCGTAGGTCTTGCGGACGATGGTCGTCAGGTCGAAGCCGGAGAAGGGCATCTTCAGGACGCTGTCGACCCCGCGGTCGGCGCTCTGGCTCACCGGGTTCTGGGGCACGGTCAGCATCACCACCCCGACCTGCGGCTCCGCCTGGCGGACGCCGAGGGCCACGTCGCTGCCGGAGACGCGCCCCTGCAGCAGGGCGTCGATGATCACCACGTCCGGCTTGAACTCGCTGACGGCCGCGACCGCCCGCTCCCCGGCTGTCACCACGTCGAGCATCTTGATCTGGGACTGCGCCTGCAGCAGCTGGCGCATGTGCGCCGCCACCTGCGGGACGTCCTCGATCACCAGGAGCCGGATCTGTTCTGCTGCCAAATTGACCTCTACCTGCCTTTACCGCGGCCGCCAGGCCGATGCCCCCTCATCACTCACCGGCGCGCCGGACCACCAGGATTCGACGCTCACTGGCCGCGTTTGGCGGGTCCAGGTCGTGCGAGCCATACGCAAACTCGACCGCCATTCCGGCCTCCCGGACGAGGGCGACGAGCGCGTCATCCGATGGATACCAGAGCCGATAGCTGGCCGGAAACCGCGATATCGTACCATCGGGTCGTCCTAGGTCGACGATCGTCGAGAAGGCCACCCGCAGGCCCTCCGGAGCGTCGCGACGCATGAGCTGGCTGCGTCGGACCACCTCCTGGCCGTTCAGGGTGCGCCGCCAGTCGACCGACAGCGGCAGGTCCCGGTCCGGCAGCAGGGCCGGTCCCAGGTCGTCGAGGATCAGCCGGCCGCCGGGAGCCAACAGCCGCGCGACGCCATTCAGCATGCGCAGCGCGTCCTCTGGACCGTCCAGGTGCGGCACGATGCCGGCGCCCACCACCAGGTTGGCCCCAGCCGCTCCCAGGATGCCGCCCAGCGACAGCTGGCCCAGGCGGCGGACGTCACCCTCGACCAGGTGCAGGCGACCCTGCGCCAGGGCGGCGGCCAGGAGCGGCTCCTGCGCCACGCGCGCCTGCGCCCGCCTGAGCAGGGCGGCCGAGGCATCGATACCGACGATGCGCCGTCCCTTGCCCGCCGCAAAGCTGCGCAGCAGCCGTCCCGAGCCGCAGCCCAGGTCCAGCACCGCCGGGCCGCTGCGGCGGGTCTGCTCGCGGTAGAAGACGAGGTCCTCGACCACCTCGTCGTGCTCCAGGTCATACAGCTCGGCCAGCCGGTCGGCGTCGGTCGGCTGGCCGGCGAAGATGTCGCCGCTCACGGGGCGTCGAAGCGGCGGATCGCCAGCCATTCGATGGCCCCCGCCAGCAGGACCACGAAGATCGCCACCGGCACGGTCAGCGCGCCGCCGATCCGCAGGCCGCCCAGGAGCGCCACCGAGGCGCCGGCCAGAAGGCCGCGGCGGATGGCCCGCCCCCAGGCCCCGCGGTACAGGATCCGGCCCCGGATCACGAACTCGGAGAGCAGCGCGAACGGCACCACCAGCAGGCCCACCGCCAGCGCCGCCAGGCCGATCACCACGATGCGGTTGGTGACGGCCCCCGGACACGGTTGCTCCGGCGCGTCGCTGGGACAGGCCAGGCTGGCAAACGCGACGAGGAGGCCGACCACCAGGATGGCCGACAGCGCCAGGGCGGCGACAGCCAGCCTGGTGCGGCGGCTCACCGACGGACGGCGCGCCTGGCCGGCCGAATCATCGGGCGGCTTCGGGGCAGATGTCGCGGAACGGGCAGAAGCCGCAGCGCATGGGCGACGGGTTGGCGCCGAAGTCGCCGGCCCGGATCCCATCGCTCACCGCGGCCACCTGGCCGGCGGCCTTCTCGAGACGCCTGGGCGTCGGCGCGCTGCGACCGACCAGCCCGGAGTCCAGGAAGTGCAGCGCCAGATCGTCCGGCAGCCGACCGTGCTGCGACTCGTAGGCCAGGGCGTACAGCGAGAGCTGAAGGGAGTCGCGGGAGCGGCGGGCCGCGGTCGCCGGATCGCGGACGTCGGCCGACTTGTAGTCGGTGATCACCACCCGTCCGTCGGCGTCGACGTCCACGCGGTCGTAGCGACCGCGCACCCGGTCGCGGCCCATCACCACCGAGAACTCCTCCTCGACCGCCACCGGGTGGGCCGGATCGGCCTGCTGCTCGTGCCAGAAGCGGTCCAGCGCCTCTCGCGCGGCGGCACGGCGCGCTTCCTCGTGCTGGCGCGTCAGGAAGCCCACCGACTCCCAGGCCGCGTCCAGCTCGGCGTGCAGCTCCTCCCGGGTGGTGGCCAGGCCCGCCAGCTGGCGCCGGTGATAGGCCTGCACCGCGGCGTGCAGGGCACGGCCGTACGCCATCTGATGCGAGGCGGGCGTCGGCAGCCGGATGACGTGCGCGTAGCGATAGCGCGCCGGGCAGTCCAGGTAGTCGCTGATCTGCCCGTAGCTGAGGCGCAGCTGGCGGTCGCCCAGCCCCATCGGCCTGGCGCCCGGCGCCGGGGCCGGCGCGCGCTGGTGGCGGGCCAGGCGTTCGACAACGCTCGGCCGCAGCAGCTCCACCGGCGTGGCCGGCGGCAGGTCGAGCGCCTCCAGCAGGTACGGGCTCGGCCGGCGTGCGGTGCGGGTGCCGTAGTCGCGCGCCCAGCTGAGGTGGAGCGCCTCGCGCGCGCGGGTCATGCCCACGTAGAACAGGCGCCGCTCCTCGGCCAGGTGGTGGTCACCCTCCGGCATCGGCTCGCGCACCAGGCCGGCGGGCAGCGGCAGCAGGTCGCCGCGCGAGCGGGTCGGGAAGCGGTCGTCGACCAGGCCGACCATGTGGACGATCGGGAACTCCAGGCCCTTCGCCTTGTGATAGGTCAGGACATGGACCGCCTCGCCGTGGTCGACGTCGACGTCCGCGGTCGAGGGATCGTCCCCGGCCTCGATCAGGGTGTCCAGCTGCGCGACCAGGAACGGCAGCCGATCGTCACGCAGCAGGCCGGCCTGGCGGCGCACGATCTCGAAGAAGCGCGCCACGTTGGCCAGGCGCTCCTCGCCACCCTCACGCGCCTCGCGCGCCAGGCGTCCGAGCCAGCCGCTGCTGGTCACGAAGTGGTAGAGCAGCTCGCCGGCATTGCGCTCCGTGCTCAGCCCGCGGTGCTGGTCGAGGCTGGCCAGCAGGCGCTGGATGACCTCGCCGGCGCGTCGCCCGAAGCGCACCGGCTCGCCGTCGCCGGCCAGGCGCAGCGCCTGCTCCAGCGGGGTGCGGCGGCGGCTGGCGGCGTTGAGCGCCACCGTGACCGCCCGCGGATCCAGGCCGAAGATCTCCGAGGTGGCCAGGTCATAGCAGCTGACCGAGTCCTCCGGGTCGTTGACGGCGCGCAGAAAGCTCACCAGCAGACGGACCTCGGGCTGGTGGTAGAGCCCCGCCGTGCCGCTGAAGCGCCATGGCACGCGGGCCACGTTCAGCGCCCGCAGGATGGGATCCGCGTCGCGGTTGGTGCGCACCAGGATGGCGTGGTCGCCGGGACTGCGGCCGCCGCGCACGGACTCGCCGATGCGCTGGGCCAGGGCATCGGCCTCATCGGAGCCGGTGTCGAAGGCCAGCAGCTCGATGGGTCCGGCGTCCGGTGGCGGCTGGTCGAAGCGGGTCCGGGCCACCAGCCGCTTGTCCAGGCCCTCCCTGGCTTCCAGCCGCTCGGGGTCGTTGTGCTGGATGAGCCGATACGCGGCGTCCAGGATGGGCTGGCGGCTTCGGAAGTTGTCGTTCAGGACCACGCTGCCGGCCCGCGGGAAGGCGGCACGGAAGCCCAGGATGTTGGACAGGGCCGCGCCCCGGAAGCGGTAGATGCTCTGGTCGTCGTCGCCGACGACGGTGACGTTGGCGGTCGGCGAGCCGGCCAGCAGCTTGACCAGCTCGAACTGGGCGTGGTTGGTGTCCTGGAACTCGTCGACCAGGATGTAGCGATACCGCTGCCGCTCCTCGGCCAGCACCGCCGGGTGCTGGCGCAGCAGCCGCAGGGCCAGGCTCACCTGGTCGCCGAAGTCGAGTCGATCGTTGGCCCGCATCAGCCGCTCATAGGCGGCGTACAGCGCCGCCAGCTCCGCCTGCTGGGCCGCCTCCTCGGCCAGCGCCGCATCGTCGGGCGCCGCCCCGGCACGCCCTGCCAGCTGCTCCGCGGCAACCAGGTACTCGGCCGGCTGGACATCCTCGTCCCGGGCGCGGCTGATCAGGGTCACCAGGGCGTGGAGGAAGCGGGTTGGGTCGCCCAGCGGGCGGTATCGGTCCAGGGGAAGCTCGAACAGGTGCTCGCGCAGGAAGATGATCTGCTCGGCGCGCGACATCACGGTCGAGCGGTCCGACAGCCCGGCCTCCAGGGCGTGGTCCCGCAGCAGACGGTCGCCGAAGGCGTGGAAGGTGCTGATCACCGTGTCCGTGTAGCCGTAGGGCACCAGCCGATCGACGCGCTCCGTCATCTCCAGGGCGGCTCGGTCCGTGAAGGTCAGGGCCAGGATCTCCGACGGCTTGGCCCGCTTCTCGGCGATCAGCCAGGCGATGCGCCGGGTGATGACGGTGGTCTTGCCGGTCCCCGCCCCGGCCACGATCAGCAGCGGGCCCTTGCCGTGGGTGACCGCCTTGCGCTGCCGCGGCGTCAGGTCGGCCAGCAGGGGCGGCTGGATGCGGAGATGCGGGCGGGGGCGGCGCGCCGGTGGAGCGGCCAGCTCCTCGAAGATCGGGAGCTGGTCGGGTGACGGCACGACCGCTGGCATTTCGTCGATGGTAGCCGAGGAGGTAATCACCGAACCCTTATCGGCTGCTTACCGGACAGCTCGTTTGTCGCAGTGCGGCACGCCTCAGCCGGCTCGGCGCCTCGGCCTGTGACGACGTCGCTGGGCGCGGCGGAAAACCAGGATCGCCTCGGCGTGGCGGCGCGACGTCCGCAGCTCGTCGCGCAGACGGGCCACCGTCAGCGGTCCGCGCTGCGTCAGCCGGTCGACCCGCGCCGCGATGGACGCCCAGACGTCAGCCGGATAGTCAATCCCGGAGCCGACTGCGACCAGCTCCCCGCTGCGCCGCAACTGGTCGAGCGCCGCCGGCGTGATTCCCAGTCGCGCGGCCGGGCCGTCCACTCGCGGCGGCGCCGCGCCCGCCTCGCGCAGGCCGTCGAGTAACCGGTCCGCCCGCTCGCGCATGACCGGGTCCAGGCGCGGCCGGTGGTCCGGCAGCCGGAGGCGGTGCCCACGACGGATCAGGGCGCCGCCTGCCACCATGCCGTCGATCACCCGGCGCACGGCCGCATCGTCCAGGGTCAGCGGCGTCGATCCGCGATGCCCGGCGCTGGCCTGGGGCGTCGCCCGCACGGCCGCCACCACGACGTCGACCCGCACGTCGGTGGCCATCGGCTCCCGTCGGTGGAGGCGCTGCAGCGCATGCGTCACGCGGCGCTCGGCGATCCGCCGCTGACGCGGGTCGATCGGCTCTGGATCCGGCTCCGGATCCGCCCCAGCCGGAGTGCCAGGCATGTCAGGCCCGATCGGTACCGGTCCCGTCCAGGGCGACTCGGATCGCCTGCGCCTCCTCGTCCGACAGGGTGTGGCTGGAGGAGCCACCCTCGACCGGCTTGGCGAACAGCCTGGTGTTGGTGCGGCCGTGCAGGCTGGAGATCACCACCCCGTCGCGCCGGTCGTCGAGCAGCGCCAGCGCGAAGCTCTGGTCGGAGCCGGTGTCCTCGAAGGGGTTGAATCTGACGAGGCCGATGTGCTGGATGCTGGTCTGGGTCTGATGCTGCAGATCCGCCTGCGCAGCGTCGATCTCCGCCTGCCGCCCACGAACCTCCTCGACGCGTGTGACGTGCGCCTGCAGCACCTCGTCCAGCGACCCGCCGGCACCATCGCGCACCAGCTGCCGGTAGCCATCAACCGCACGGCCGACGCGGATCGACTGCACGATCACCAGGACCAGGAGCGCCACCATGGCGACCGCCATCACCACCAGGACGGCGGTCAGGTTGTCGGCCAGGACGCGGTTCAGCTCGTCCATCGGTGGGCGCTCCGAGGCTGAGGTGGCTGGTATCATACCGGCCCTGCAGGGCCCAACCCTGCGTCGGGACGTGCCCGCGGAGCGGCCGCGGCACCGGCACCATCGGCCCCGAGGAACCATGGCTCGACGAGGCAAGACCGCCAACCGCAATGCCCGACGCCGGGCGCAGCGCAACGCCGCGCAGCGTCAACCGGCGGCCGGATCGGACGCGCCTGCGCCGGCGGTCGACGCGGCCCCCGCCACCGGCGCCATGCCCGACGCCTTCGAGATCGCGGACGCCGAGGTCCGGGCCGCCGCCCAGCCGCCGCTGGCCAGCGCGGCCGGAGTGGCACGCGCCAAGCCACGCGCCACGGACCCGCGGATCACGGTCGGCTCCTCGCGCCTGGGCGAGCGGGCCGTGGCCGAGTACCACTATGTCCAGCGCGACCTGCGCAACATCGGGGTGCTGGCCATCATCCTGGCGGCGTTGCTCGCGGCGGCCACCATCCTGGTCAACGTCACCGGCCTCATCTGACCGCGAGACGTCGCCCCTCGTCAGTCCGGCGGCTGCCTGCCCGTGTCGCCGTCGGCCGCCTCTTCGGCGGCGATCTCCTTCTCACGGCGGCGGGCGACTCGCTCCTCGACCACCCTGTCGGTGCGGCTGATGGTCTGGCGAGCCACCTCTGAGACGAAGACCACCAGCACGCCGACGCCGGCCAGGACGAAGAAGATGGTGAAGATCTTGCCGATGTCGGTGGTCGGCGTGAAGTCGCCGTACCCGACGGTCGCCAGCGAGATGACCGAGAAGTAGAGCGAGTCGAGCGGATCCCAGCCCTCGACGATGGTGTAGAAGACGGTCCCGGTCGCCAGCAGCCCGATCAGCGCCAGGCCGATGGCGCGCGTGTGCACGTCGCGCACGACGGCGGCCAGCGAGCCGATGAAGCTCGCCCACAGGAACACGATCGCGCGCACCCGCTCAGCGCTCCTTCCGCTCGCGCCGCTGACGTCGCAGGCGGGTCAACCGGTCGCCGATCTGCTGCTCGAGACCCTGGTCCGACGGCTCGTAGTACACCGTGCCGGCCAGGGCATCGGGCAGGTACTGCTGCTCGACGTCGGCGTCCTCGAAGTCGTGAGGGTAGAGGTAGCCCTTGCCATAGCCATGCTCGCGGGCGAGGCGCCGGTGGGCCGACGGTCGGAGGTGGAGGGGAACCGGCAGCCGCCCCTTCTCCTCGACGTCGGCGAGCGCGCTGAAGTAGGCGGCGCCGGCCCGGTTCGACTTGGGCGCCGAGGCCACGTAGGCGGCGGCCTGCGCCAGCGCGTACTGCGCCTCCGGCAGCCCGATCATCTCGACCGCCTGCATGGCAGAGACCGCCACCTGCAGGGCTCGCGGATCTGCGTTGCCGACGTCCTCGCTGGCCGCGATCACGATGCGGCGCGCGATGAAGGTCGGGTCCTCGCCCGCCGCGACCATGCTGGCGCACCAGTACAGGGCGGCGTCCGGGTCGTTGCCCCGCATGCTCTTGATGAAGGCCGAGGCCGCCTCGTAGTGCTGGTCCCCCACCCGGTCGTAGGCCAGCAGCCGCTGCTGAGCCGCCTCCGCCACCGCCTCAGCGCCGATCTCCGCGCCGTCGAGCGCCACCGAGGCCGCGGCCTCCAGGATGTTCAGCGCCTGGCGGGCGTCTCCGCCCGACAGGTCGAGCAGCGAGGTCAGGCCCTCATCGGTCAGGCGAACCCGGCCGCCCAGGCCATGCGCCTCGGTCAGCGCTCGCTCCACGATGACCCG
Source organism: Candidatus Limnocylindria bacterium (assembly GCA_036555005.1). Classification (GTDB taxonomy): domain Bacteria; phylum Chloroflexota; class Limnocylindria; order QHBO01; family QHBO01; genus DASSCW01. The sequence continues at coordinate 13,865 of DATBME010000068.1, forward strand.
CAGCTCCTCTTCGGACAATGGCTCCAGGCGATACACCCGCAGCCGCGACAGGAGCGGCGAGTTGAGCTCGTAGTACGGGTTCTCGGTGGTGGCTCCGATCAGGGTGATGGTCCCGTCCTCGACGTGCGGCAGCAGCGCGTCCTGCTGGGCCTTGTTGAACCGATGGAGCTCGTCGATGAAGGCAACGGTCCGGCCGCCCTGCTGGCGCAGCGCCTTGGCATCGGCCACCAGCGACCGCACGTCGGCGACGCCGCTGGTCACCGCCGACAGCTGCCGCCAGGTGCCCTCCGAGCGCTCGGCCAGCAGCCGGGCCAGCGTCGTCTTGCCGGAGCCGGGCGGCCCCCAGAGCACCATCGAGGGCAGGTACCCGGGCTTCACCACCCGCGACAGCGCGCCATCCTCTCCCACCAGCGCCACCTGGCCGACGAACTCGTCCAGGTCGCGCGGCCGCATGCGGGCCGCCAGCGGCGCATCGGCCGGGGGCTCGGCGTCGAAGAGCGGCGCGCTCAGCTCGGGCGTCTTGCGCGGCATCGATGCCCCTTCACGGGCCCGATTATGATGCGGCGCATGGAACAGAACCTGCGCATCCCCGGGCCAACGCCGATCCCCATGGAGGTGCGCGAGGCCCAGGCCGCACCCATGATCGACCACCGCGGCGCCGAGTTCGCCGAGATGCAGGCGGAGATCACCGGCGGCCTCGCCACGCTGATCGGCACCTCGGGCGACGTGGTGTTGCTGACCGGCTCCGGCTCCGGGGCGATGGAGGCGGCCATCGTCAATACCCTCTCGCCTGGCGACCGGGTGCTGGCGGTGATCATCGGCGGCTTCGGCGATCGCTTCGCCGACATCGCGCAGGCCTTCGGCGCCCAGGTCGATCGCTACGAGGTCGAGTGGGGCGAGGCCGCCGACCCATCGGCGCTGGCCGGGCGCCTGGCCGGCGCGCCCCCATATCGCGCGGTGCTGCTGACGCACAACGAGACCTCGACCGGCGTGGCCAACCCGCTGCGCGACCTGGTCGCCGAGGCGCATGCCGGGCCGGGCGACCCGCTGGTCATCGTGGACGGCATCAGCGGGCTGGGCGCGATGCCCTTCGAGATGGACGAGTGGGGCGTGGACCTGGTGGTCAGCGCCAGCCAGAAGGCGTGGATGGCCTCGCCGGGGATCGCCATCGCCGCCATCGGGCAGCGCGCCCGTGAGGCCGAGGCATCGGCGCGCATGCCGCGCGTGTACTGGAGCTTCGCCGAGGCCCGTAAGTGGGCGGAGAAGGGGCAGACGCCCTGGACCCCGGCCGTCGCCGTCCTCTACGGGCTGCGCATCGGGGTGCGCCGACTGCTGGAGGAGGGCCGCGAGCGCACCTGGGCCCGCCACCAGGCGATCGCCGCCGGCTCGCAGGCCGGCCTGGAGGGCCTTGGGCTGCGCCTGGTGGCCGCGCCGCAGGATCGGTCCGCCACCGTCACCGCCGCCTGGCTGCCGGAGGGCCTGGAGTGGGGGCCCTTCAACGCGGACATGCGCGGCCGCGGGCTGGTGGTGGCCGGCGGCCAGGGCAAATGGGCCGGCAGGATCATGCGCTTCGGGCACATGGGCATGGTCGAGATCGACGAGATGGTCGAGGCGGTGCGCGTCATGGGCGAGACCATGCGCGACCACGGCTTCGGGACCGATGTCGCCGCCGCCTGCCAGGCCACACAGGACGCCTACGAGGCATCGCGCTCCGCCGCCGCACGGTGACGCGCCGCCTGCTGCTGGTGCGGCACGGCGTCACCACCTGGAATCGCGAGGGCCGCTTCCAGGGCCACCTCGATCCGCCACTCGATCCGATCGGCGTCGCGCAGTCCCGGCTGCTGGCGGTCCGCCTGATGGCCGAGGAGGCGGGACCGATGCGGATCGTCACCTCGCCGCTGGTCCGGGCCTCCGCCACCGCCCAGCTGCTGGCGGACGCCCTGCGCCACGCCGGACGGCCGGTCGAACTGGCCTTGCACGATGGCTTGATGGAGATCGGCCAGGGCGAGTGGTCGGGCCGGACGCACGTGGAGATCGCCCGCGACGACGCCGAGCGCTACGCCGCCTGGCGCGCCGGGGGCGGCGAAGTCACACCGCCGGCCGGCGAGACACTGGAGGCGGCCAGGGATCGCATCATCGACGCCCTGGATGACCTGGTCGAGGGCAACGGGGCAACGCTCTGCCTGGTGTCGCACGGCGGGATCCTGCGGCTGGCCGCCGGTCACCTGCTCGGCCTGGCGGTCCGCGAGGCCTGGGTCCTCGAGGTGGACAACGCATCCCTGTCACGGCTTGCGCGCTCGGACGCGGGCGAACCCTGGCGGATCGAGAGCTGGAATGACACCGGCCACCTGGCGGGCCGCGCGCCGGTGCAGGGCGACCAGGCAGACGGTGCGCCGCTGGCACTGTGACTCAGCCGATGGTCAGCGGCTGGGCAGCACTCCGCGCAGCCGGCGCCGGACCGCCAGCCAGACCAGCGGCCACTGCAGGCGCTTCCAGGCATGCTCCATGCGCGCGATCACGTCGGTCGTGACGCCCTTGCCGGAGTAGCTCTGCCAGACCTTGCCGTCGGCGATGGTCCGGATCTCGGGGCGCTGCTTGGGGATCTGCTCCTCCAGCCAGCCGGCGTACTCGTAGATCGTCTCGGATGGCCGTTGCGCCACGCCGGCCCGGTCCGCGGCGAGGGCCAGCCGGCGCCATTGCCGATCGCCAGGCGCCAGGAAGCGCAGGGCCAGGCGGGAGCGGCGCCAGCGCCAGGCGGCGATACCCAGCACCAGGATGATCAGGCCCGAGATGACCAGGATGTTGGCGCCCTGCTGGCCGTCGCGTGGCGCCTCGCCGCCGGGGCCGATGGCGCCGGGAATCGGCTGCGATGACGGCAGGGTGCTGACGTCGCCGTCACCCGGATCCAGGCGTGGCGGTCCGCTGGGCAGCGGACCGCCGGAGCCAGCAGGCTGTTGCGCCGTGCCGGTGACGCGGTTGATGGCGCGGATCGACTTGGTGGCCTCGAAGGCCTGCCAGCCATAACCGGGGAAGTAGAGCTCGGCCCAGGCGTGGGCGTTCTTCTGCCGGACCTGCCACAGCTGTGAGGTCGGCGCGTCCGGCGGCGCGTCCGGCGCCTGGATCCGCTCGCCGGGCGCGAAGCCGATGGCCATGCGGGCCGGGATCCCCAGGGTGCGCGCCATCACCACCATGGCGGATGCGTACTGCTCGCAGAATCCGATGCGGCCGTTCTCGGGATCGAACAGGAAGTAGTCGACCAGGTCCTGTGCCGAATCGGTGGGCAGCCGTGTGCTGGTCCGGTACTCGAACGAGTCGTCGCTGTGGAGATAG
>DATBME010000047.1:0-2330 GCA_036555005.1 Candidatus Limnocylindria bacterium
GGCCGCGCTCGCACTTGCCCGGCATATAGGCGCCGCAGCGCGGGTGGAACGGGCAGCCGGGCGGGCGGTTGAACGGATGGGGAATCGAGCCGACGATGGTCGGCAGCGTCTCCTTGGCCGTGGCATGGACCGTCGGAATCGATTCCAGGAGCGCCCTGGTATAGGGGTGGCGGGGGCGGTGAAAGATGTCGTCGACCGGGCCGGTCTCCATGATCCGGCCCAGATACATGACGATCACGTAGTCGGCGATCTGCGCGATCACGCCCAGGTCGTGGGTGATGAAGATCATCGCCATGCCGTGGCGCTGCTGCAGCCCGCGCAGCAGGCTCAGGACCTGGGCCTGGGTGGTCACGTCGATCGCCGTGGTCGGCTCGTCGGCGATCAGCAGCCGGGGATCGCAGGCCAGCGCCATTGCGATCATCACCCGCTGGCGCAGGCCGCCGCTGAGCTCCCAGGGATACATGGTCATGCGCTCCTGCGGGCTCGGCACGCCGACCTCGCGCATGCGCTGGACGACGATCTCCTCGGCCGCGCGCCGGCCGACGTCCTGGTGCAGCCGCACCGCCTCGACCAGCTGGTTGCCGACCGTGTGGACCGGGCTCAGCGCTGCCATCGGCTCCTGCGGGATCAGTGCGATCTCGCTGCCGCGGATCGCCCGCATCGTGGCCCCATGGGCATCGAGCGCCGCCAGATCGACGGCCTCGGTCGGCGCCCTCGCGCCGTCATCCCCGCGGCGGCGGAACAGGATCTCGCCGCCGACGATCCGACCCGGCTTCTGGACGATCCGCAGGATCGACTTGATCGTGACGCTCTTGCCGCAGCCGCTCTCGCCGACGATGCCGACGATCTGCCCCGGCTGCACGTCGAAGCTGACGCCGTCGACCGCCCTCGCCGTGCCCTCGTCCGTCATGAAGAAGGTCCTGAGGTTGCGCACCGAGAGCAGGGGCTGGTCCATCACGGGCGCGCTCAGTTGTAGGGGTCCGCGGCGTCGCGCAGCCCGTCGCCCAGGATGTTCAGCGCCAGCACGGTGATGACCACCGCGAGACCTGGCAGCAGCAACCATGGCGCCAGCGCGATCGACTGCAGGTTCTGCGCCTCCTGCAAAAGCACGCCCCAGCTGATCGCGGGCGGGCGCAGGCCGAGCCCGAGGAAGCTCAAGAAGGTCTCGTTGATGATCATCACCGGGATGGCGAGCGTCATGGCGGCGATGATGTGGCTGCTCATCGACGGCAGCATGTGGCGAAAGACGATCCGCCGCTGGCTGCTGCCGGACAGCTTGGCCGCGACGACGAAGTCCTCCTCGCGCAGCGACAGGAAGCGGCCGCGCACCTCGCGGCCGAGGTTGGTCCAGCCGATCAGCGCCAGGATGATGGTGATCGCCACGTAGATCTGCTCGACCGACCAGTGCCGCGGCAGGGCGGCGGTCAGCGCCAGCCAGATCGGGATCGCCGGGATCGACTGCAGCAGCTCGATCAGGCGCTGGATGCCCATGTCGGCGAGGCCGCCGAAATAGCCCGAGATCGCGCCCAGCACGATGCCCAGGACCGTGCTGATGGCGACCGCCACCAGGCCGATCGAGAGGGAGACCTGGGTGCCGTACATCAACCGGGACCACTGATCGCGGCCGAGCCGGTCGGTGCCCAGGAGATGGACCGTGGCGCGAGCGTCCGGGTTGGCCGGGCCGATCAGGTGCAACGTGGTGGGGAACAGCCCGAGCGCCTGCCATTCGTAGCCGGTCGCGAGCAGGCGCAGCGGGATCTTTTGGCCGGCGTCGATCTGCCACTCCATGCGCAGGGTCCGGGGGTTGCGGGCGCCGGTCACGCCATAGGCGAACAGGGCCGGCCCGTCGTCCCACAAGTGCACGCGCTGGATCGGGATGAACGAGCCCGTGGGGTCGCTCTGCCCGGGAGGCTGGGTGCTGAAAAAGCCGGGAAGCAGCGCGATCACGGCGATCACCATGACGACCACGCCGCTGACCACGGCCAGGCGGTGCTTGCGGAAGCGCCACCAGACCAGCTTCCAGTTCGGCGCGACCAGGACGGCCTGCGCGTCCTCCGCGAGATCGCGCAGCGCCGGCGGCGTCGGGTCGGCTTCGGCGCGCGCCATGGCTCAGGACTCCATCCGGATGCGCGGATCGAGCCAGGCGAGCAGGATGTCGGACAGGAGCGTGCCGAGCACGGCGATCCCGAAGTAGATCAGCACGATGGTCCCGGCGAGGAACATGTCCTGGCTGATCAGGGAGCGCAGCAACAAGGGGCCGATCGTCGGCAGGTTGAGCACGGTCGCGACGATCAGGCTGCCGGAGAAGATGAGCGGCAGGTACCAGCCGA
>DATBME010000062.1:0-5184 GCA_036555005.1 Candidatus Limnocylindria bacterium
GAGGTGGCGCCATCGGTGGCGAGGAACAGGACATCCAGCTCGGCGGCGGCGTCCTGGTCGAGCGGACGGGCGGGCACCGATCCGTCGCCGTAGGCAACCGTCCCGTCCTCCGATCCGAAGGCGCGCAGCGACCCGGCGGGCAGGCCGGCATCGGCCAGGATGGAGAGGAAGGCGCCGCCGACCACGCCACGGGCGCCGGCCACCCCGACGATTGGCCAGTCGCTCATCCGGGCACCGATGGCGCGAACAGGACCGGCCGCTCGCCGGCCAGCAGGCGACCGAGGTCCGCGTAGGTGGCGCGCACGCTCACCGGACCGCCGGCCCCGGGACCGGACAGGCGGAAGACGGCTCCGTCACGCAGCTGCACCTCCAGCAGGCATTCGATGCCGGATACGCCGGCCATCGGGTCATCCGCGTCGAGTGCCATGGGTCCCACCCTCACGCCTCGCTCATCCGCCTCGGCGACCAGGCGCTGGGTCTCACCGGGCTCGACGCGGATGCCGACGATACCGCGCGTGACGACATCCTGCTCCGGCAGCCAGCGGCCCCAGGCCATCGACGCCAGGATGGCGATCTTCTGGGCCGCGTCGCGCCCCGTGACGTCGAAGGTGGGATCCGGCTCGGCATAGCCGGCCCGCTGCGCCTCCGCCAGGGCGTCGTCGTAGCTGCGGCCGTCGCCCATGGCGGCCAGGATGAAGGTGGTCGTCGCGTTCAGCAGCCCGCGAACCCGGCCGATGCCGCCGGCCGCGGCCAGGTGCTGGACGGTCTCGATCATGGGCGTGCCGCCGCCCACGCTGGCCGAGCCGAGCAGGGCCGCTCCGCTCCGCTGCGCCAGGTCGGCGAGCTCGCCGCCGTGGGTGGCCAGCAGGGCCTTGTTGCCGGTGACGTACGCGCGCCCCGCAGCGAGCGCGCTCCGCGCCCAGCCCAACGGCTTCTCGATGCCGCCGGTCAGCTCGACCACGGCGTCCAGGCCGTCATCGGCCAGGAGGTCCGCCACCGACCCTGGGGCGGCGCCCAACGGGAGGGGCCCCCGCGTCGGGGCCCGAGCAGGATCGCGCAGGCCGATCCGCGCCAGCTCAACCGGCAGCGGGCCGTTCGCGACCAGCGCGCCCAGCGCGCTGCCCATGGTTCCCCAGCCGATGAGACCGATCCTGAGGGGCACGCCCAGAGTATGCCCGGCACCGGGCCGGTAGACTGCCGGCATGGGCGCCACCGAAACCGTCGATCTCTTCTTCGAGCTGATCAACGACGACGAGCGCGAGAAGGCGATCGGGCTCTTCGCCGAGAACGCGGTGATGGGCATCTCCGTGCCAGGCTCCGACGAGCGCACCAACCTGCGCGGGCGCGACCGGGTGGGCGGCTGGTTCGTGCGGGCCGGCGACGGGTTCCGGATGTACACCAACGACAGCCGCAACATGGGCAGCAGCTACATCGCCGACGTGACCGTCATGCGGCCCGGCGTGCCGAGCATGCACGTGGAGGCCAACTTCCGGGTCGAGGGCGGCGAGATCGTCAGCCTCTTCCTGCAGCCAATCGCCGGCTGACGGCGGCTGCCGAGCGCCTACGGGAAGAGGTCCTGCCCCCGTGGCATGACCAGCGCCGTCGCACCCGGGTCGGGCTCGGCGGGTCGCGTGTAGGCCGCGCCGCGGATCAGCACGACGGGACGCTGCGCCACCTTGCCGCCGGCCAGGTCGGCCGCCGAGGCGAGCTCGTCGGCCACGGCGATGATGGTGGAGCGCATCTCGCGGCCGTCGGTGTCGGGCGTGCCCCGCAGATCCTCCAGCGCAGCGATCCCCGCCGTCCCGATTGCCACGTTGACGATCCCGCTGCGCCACGGCCGGCCGAACGAGTCGGAGATGACGATCGCCGGGCGCGCGCCGGTCAGCTCGCCCAGCCGGTCACGCAGGCGCTGAGCCGACGCATCCGGATCGACCGGCAGCAGGGTGGCCAGCTCATCGCCGCCGGTGTTCGACAGGTCGACGCCCGCGTTGGCGCACACGAACCCATGGCGGGTGCGGCTGATGATCAACCCGCCCTCGGCCTTGCGCACCACCTCCGCACTCTCGCGCAGCACCAGCTCGACCTGCCGGGCATCCTTGCCCCAGCGCTCGGCCCACTCTCGCGCCTCGTCGCTCGGCTCGATGGTCCGCAGGTCAACCACGCGCCCCTCCGCCTTGGATACGACCTTCTGGGTCACCACCAGGACGTCGTCATCGGTCAGGCCGATGCCGGCGGCGGCCAGGGCCGCCGCAATCGTCTCTGCCAGGTCGTCACCGGGCCGGATCTCGGGGATCCCCTCCAGCGGGACCAGCGAGATCATGCCGCGTCGCCGAGCTCCAGCCAGCGCGCCAGGTCCTCAGGCGTGTCCAGGTCGAAGGCGAGTCCCGGGCGCGTGACGATGACGGCCTCCAGGCCCGCGGCCGCTGCCTCGGCGCGGTGGGCGGCGAATGAACCGGCCCCGAACCGGAAGCCGATGACGCCGGGTGGGCTCAGCGCCAGCCCGTTGGTGCCGGTCCCCAGCCGATCCGGGGCGACCCCCACCGCGGCCGGCTGGGCGGCAGCGTCCATGAGGGCCAGCACGTCGTCGGCCGCCAGGTTGGGCAGGTCGCCGTGCAGCACGACCAGCCGCTGCACGCCGTCGGCCGCGGCCGCTTCGCGGGCCTGGTCCAGTCCGGCGTTCAGGCCCATCCCGCGCTGCACGGCCAGCCGGGCGCCGGCCGCGGCCACGATCGGCTCCAGCTCCGCCGCCGGGCTGATCACGACCACGTCGTCCACGGCCTGGCGTGCCACGCCCAGCACGCGCACCAGCAGCGTCCTGGCCAGCGCCATGCGCTCGTCGTGGTCAAGGACCGGGGCGAGGCGGGTCTTGGCGGCGGCCAGGCCGCGATGCGGCACGATGATGCGGGTCAGGCTCACCGCCTGAGGATAGCGCTAGGCCAGCGCGACCAGCGATCGGGCGAGCTGGGCTCGGTCCTCGTCGGAGCGCATCACGGTCGGCAGGACGCTGACCTCCATGCCCAGCTCCCCGATGGCAGGGGCCAGCTCCGCGTCGGCCTCGTCGATGACGAAGCGGTCTAGCAGGCCGCGGTACAGCTCCGCCACTCCCCGAGCAGTGGCCTCGTGGCCCAGCGAGGCCAGCATCCGGTCGGCCGGCCCGCGGATCGCCTTGCCCGCCACGATCCCGCTGACGCCGAGCCGGCGGCCGGGCGCGCTCTCGACCGCCTGGCGCATCGCCGGCATCGCCAGGATGGGGCCGATGCTGACCAGCGGGTTGGACGGCCCGATCACCACCAGCTCCGCCTCCGCGATGGCGGCCACGCCGGCGGCGCTGGGTCGCGCCTGCTCGGCGCCCTCGAAGCGCAGCCCGGTCACCTCGTCCTGCTGCCTGCGCCGCACGAAGTAGTCCTGGAAGGCCATGTCCCCGGCCGAAGTCTCGACCACGGTGCGCACCCGGTCGTCGGTGGCCGGCAGCAGCCGGCTGGGCACGCCCAGGGCTGCGGCCAGCGCGGCGGTGGCATCGGTCAGGCTGGCGCCCTCGCGCATGAGCGCGGCCCGATGCAGGTGCGTGGCCAGGTCGGCGTCGCCGACCCGGAACCAGGTCTCGGCGTTGTACCGCTCGAGCATCCCCATGGCGGTCTGGGTGTCGCCCGCCACGCCCCAGCCCTGGACCGGATCGGCCAGGCCGGCGAGGGTGTACAGGATGGTGTCCAGGTCGGGGCTGACCGGCAGGCCCTGCCACTCCAGGTCGTCGGCCACATTGACGATGACCGCCAGATCGCCAGGCGGCAGCACCTGCTGCAGCCCGTGGGCCAGCTTGGCTCCGCCGGTTCCGCCGGCCAGGAGCACGGTCTTCATCGGCGAACCTTACCGATAGGTGGCCGTAGACGGCCATCCTGGGGCCGGAGCGCAGTGTCGGAGGTCTCTCGTGCAGTCGTGCAACTGTGCACACGTGCAGCTACAACGAAGGCCCGACAGCTGCCGTGTCCCCTCATCGGAGGTCTGTCGTGCAGTCGTGCAACTGTGCAGCCGTGCAGCACGGCAGGCGCCCGACAGCAGCGAGGCGGGCTGGCACCGGCCGTCGACCCGGCCGCTACTCCCCGTCCAGCATGGGCTTCACCTCGCCCACCAGGCGCTCGATCGACTCGGCGTCGAAGGGCGGAGGGCAGCCGACGCTGAAGTGCCGGAAGCCGATCCCCAGGTACGGCCGCAGCTTGTCGGCCACCTGCACCGGCGTCCCGACCAGCTGGTCCTGCCACGGCTCCGCGTCGCCGTTATGCCGGAACGTTTCCTCCAGGACGCGCTGCGCCTCGGCCGGGTCGTCGCGGATGATGCAGACCCCCACGCCGACGGTGCGCTCGATCTCGGACTCGTCGCGCCCGACCTCCGCGCAGTGGCGCCGCAGCACCTCGTCCTTGTGCTTCACGCTCTCGAAGCCGCCGCCCACGTTGCAGGCATCGGCGTAGCGCGCCACGATCCGCAGGGTCTTCCGCAGTCCCCCGCCGCCGACCAGCAACGGCACGTGCGGCTGAATGGGCGGCGGCTCGTTGCGCACCTCCTTCGTGGTGTAGTGGCGGTCGCCGGACGGCTGCTCGCCGTGCAGCATGCCGCGCATGATCCGCACCGCCTCCTCCAGCCATCGCAGCCGCTCGCCGGGAGAGCCGCCGAACTCGAAGCCGAAGGCCGCGTGCTCCCGCTCGAACCAGGCGCCGCCGATGCCCAGCATCGCACGGCCGCCACTGAGGTGGTCAAGGGTGGTGATCATCTTCGCCACCAGGGCCGGGTTGCGGAACGTGTTGGCGCCCACCATCAGGCCGAGCCGGGCGCGCGACGTGACCTCCGCCCAGCCGCCGAGCACCATGTACGGCTCCAGCATCGGTCCTTCCCAGGAGCCGACGATCGGGTACAGGTGGTCCCAGGTCCAGATGTCGTCGTAGCCGAGCTCGTCGGCCCGGATGGCGGTGGCACGCAGCGCGGGCCACTCGGTGTACTGGTTCCAGGCCAGCAGCCCGAACTTCACCGGGCCACCGGCAGGCTCAGTCATGTCGGATCACCTTCTCGACCCGCATCCGGATCGTCACCCGCGCCTGGCCATCGAAGGCCGCCGGGTCGTCGCCATAGCGGACCGCCAGGCGCTTGATGTCGTCCAGGGCGCGCTCGCGATCATCGTCCAGCTCCACCCGGCCC
>DATBME010000079.1:0-1592 GCA_036555005.1 Candidatus Limnocylindria bacterium
CGCCTTCTGCAGTCGCTCAGCCGGCATCCGCCGGCTCGCCCGGCACCGCCTCGGCGGCGCCGTCCTCGAGCGCGGTCAGCGCCGACAGCGCGGCCGCCTCGCTGGTGAGCGGCGGCAGGTCGTCCAGCGAGGTCAGCCCGAAGCGCTCCAGGAAGGTGAAGGTGGTGCCCAGCAGGATCGGGCGTCCCGGCGTGTCGCGCCGCCCGACCTCCACGATCAGGCGCCGATGCAGCAGCGAGCGCACCACGTAGTCGGAATCCACGCCCCGCACCCTGTCGATATCGGTCCGCGTGCACGGCTGGCGGTAGGCGACGACGGCCAGCGCCTCCAGCGCGGCGGCGCTCAGGCGGGTCTCCTGGCGGGCGGCGTAGGCCGCCAGCCGGCTGCCGAGCTCGGGTGCGGTGACCAGCTGCCACGCCCCGTTTATGCCCTGCAGCCGCAGCCCTCGGCCATCTTCCGCCAGACGCCGTCCCAGCTCGCCCAGCGAGGCCTCGACCTGCGGGCGTGGCACCTCCGCCAGCTCGGCCAGCTCGGCGCTGGACAGCGGCCGCTCGGCGATGAAGAGCAAGGCCTCGAAATAGGCGGCCAGGTCGTGCGGATCGCTCATCAGCCGCCTCCGCTGCCCGCCGGCCGCACCAGGATCGGCCCGAACAGCTCGTCCTGCTGCACGGTGGCCTGCCGCCGGCGCACCAGCTCGAGCAGCGCCAGGACCGTGACCGCCACCTCGGTTCGACTCTGGCACGTGGCCAGCACGCGCTGCAGCACGACCTGTCCCGCGCGGCCCATGGCGCCGCGCAGGGTGGCGATCTGCATGGCGATGGTCACCTCGCGCTTCACGACCTCCGGTGGTGGCGGCGCGGGCTCGGGGATGGCCGCCAGGCGCTCGAGGGCCTCCGACAACAGGATGGGGGGCATCGGCTCGACCGGGGCCTCCGGCAGGTCTGCCTCGCGCGGCTCGCGACGGTAGGCCGGGCGCGCCATGTCCCACTCGCCCAGGATGCGCGCCGCGTCGCGCAGCGCGCGGTACTCGACCAGGCGTCGTCGCAGCTCGTCTTCATCCGGCTCCTCCTGCGCCACCAGGCCGGCCGGCAGCGTCTCGCCGGGGAGCAGGCGACGCGACTTGAGCAGGATCAGCTGCGATGCGATCGCCACGAAATCGGCCAGCTCGTCGGCCGGGACCGGGTGGTTGGCGAGGTGCTCCACGTAGGCATCGGCCATCTCGGCCAGCGGCACGGTCAGCACGTCCAGCTGCCGCGACTCGATCAGCTGCAGCAGCAGGTCCAGCGGCCCGGAGAAGACCTCCAGCTGCAGCTCGAACGGCTGCGGCTCGACCTCGATCGGGATCGGCTCGAGTGGCATCGCGCTCAGGATGCCTCGTCGGCGGTGCTGAAGGCGGCCGCCAGCGACGCGTCCGCCTCGCTCGCCGCGCCCCGGATGAAGGCCACCGACCGCGGGGAGCAGCCCGCGGCGGCGGCGGCATCCGCCGACAGGTCCGCGTGGTGCAGGTAGAGATGGAACGGGTGGCGCCACGACCGCGGGTCCGGCGAGGCGAGGCGCTCCAGCTGCGACGGCGCCACGGCCTCCAGCAGGAC
>DATBME010000009.1:0-6758 GCA_036555005.1 Candidatus Limnocylindria bacterium
ACGCGCCCCATGACGGCGCAGGCGATATCGGTGAAGTCGCCGTAGCGCTCGGTGCGTGCGCCGATGATCGCGTTGCAGAAGGCGATCGCATTCGACTCGGCCCAGGCGACCTGCTCGCCGAAGGCGGGGCGCGCGTCGGCCAGCTGGTACGGGGCGCAGGTGAACGTCGGCCGGCAGCCCAAGGACCGATAGGCCTCCATGAGATGGCGCCCACGCTCCGCCACCTCCGCCGAGCCGCGCCACAGCTCTGGGTGCAGCAGATCCAGCGTGCCGACGTTCAGGCTGGTGGGCACCGACACCTGGGCCTGGCCGTCGACCAGGCGCTGCACGAAGTCGATTGTCGCCTGGCCGTGGTACAGGCACGAGTCGACGTGGGCGCGGGTGATGGGGATCAGGCGCTCAGCACCGAGCACCTCCGCGGCCCGCACGACCAGCCGCGCCGCCAGCGCGGCGCCCGTGCCCTGCTCGCCGGCCAGCATCGCACGCTCGCGAGCGTCGAGCGCCAGGGCCATGGGCCTAGCGACCCGCCTCCTCGGCCTCGATGCGGGCGATCTTCTCCACCCGCGGCACGTGCCGTCCGCCCTGGAACCGCGAGGACAGGAACTCGCGCACGCAGGCGCGCGCCACCTCCGTTCCCACGATCCGCGCCCCGAAGGCGATCACGTTGGCGTCGTTGTGCTCGCGTGCCAGGCGCGCCACCACCGGGTTGGTGGCCTGCACGCAGCGGACGCCGCGGATCTTGTTGGCCACGATCGCCTCGCCGGTGCCGCTGCCGCCGAGCACGATGCCGAAGTCGAACTCGCCGCGGGCCACGGCGCGGGCCGCGGGCGCGATGAAGTCGGGATAGTCGACCGGCTCGTCGCTGAAGCTGCCGAAGTCGCGGTACTCGACGCGCATCTCGTCGAGCAGGCTGCACAGCTCCCCCTTGAGCGCAAATCCGGCGTGGTCGGAGCCGATGGCGACGCGCATCCGCGTCAGTCTATCGGTGCCGGAGCCAGCTCCACGACCTCGGCCAGCATCTCGCGGGTGATCGGTCCGGGGCGCACGATGCGGGCCGGCGTCGCGCTCAGGTCGAGCACGGTGGAGGGCGTGCCGCCGGGTACGCGGCCGCCGTCGACGACCGCGGCCAGCTCGTCCGGCTGGGTGGCGAACGCGATCAGCACGTCATCGGCGTCAAGCGTGTCGGGCTCGTCGCTCACGTTGGCGCTGGTGACGTACATCGGTCCAGCGGCCTCGATCAGGGCCTGCGCGACCGGGTGGTCGGGCACCCGGAACGACTGGGTCCCGCCGCCGGCCGTCGACGGCAGCACCAGGCTCAGCGCTCCCGGCCAGAAGCGAGCGGCCAGCAGCCGCGCCCGGTCGTCGATCAGCCAGGCATCGGGGTGCACGCCGTCGAGGCCGCGGAACAGGATCGCCACCTGCTTCTCGGGCGGCCGTCGCTTCAGGGCGAAGATCGCCCCGATCGCCTCGGGGCGTGACGTCGCGCAGCCGACCCCGTAGACGGTGTCGGTCGGAAAGGCCACCAGCCCGCCCTCGACCAGGATCGCAGCGGCTGCCGCCAGCCCGTCCCCGGTCGCCGCCAGCCGATCGGTCATGCGCGTTCGATCCTGATCACGCGCTGGATGCCCGCCAGGTCGGGAAGGGTGCTGACCCGGACCGGGACCGGCAGCGCCTCGGCAGCCTCCCGCACGGCGCCAACCTGCTCCTGCCCGATCTCGAGCAGCGCCACCCCGCCCGGCGCCAGCCCGAAAGGCAGCGCCGCCAGCAGCCGCCGCACCACGTCCAGGCCGTCTGCCCCGCCATCCAGGGCCAGTCGCGGCTCGAAGCCCAGGCTGCCGGCCCCCGCCGCCACCTCGGCACTGGTCACGTACGGGAGGTTGGCGACCAGCACGTCGGGCTGCTGCGGGGCGGGCAGCACCGGCACGTCCAGCAAGTCGCCAAGACCCAGGCTGACCAGGCCGACGACGCGGTGCGCGGCCAAATTCTCGGCGGCCAGCTCCAGTGCCTCCGGCGCGACATCCGTTGCGCCCAGCCGCAGCCGTCCCAGCGCCAACGCCGTGCGGAATCGGAGCGCCAGGGCCACCGCCACCGCTCCACTCCCCGTCCCGACCTCCCATGCCGCGATCTGCGCCTCGTCACGGACCAGCCGCGCGGCAATCTCCTCGATCACAACCTCGGCCAGCAGCTCCGTCTCCGGTCGCGGAATCAGCGCGCGCCGGTCGGTCGCGATCCGCAGCGAGAGCCACTCCTTGAAGCCGCGGATGTAGGCGATCGGCTCGCCGGCGGCCCTCCGCTCCACCCAGGCGTCCAGGCGCGCCACGTCGGTCGCCTCCAGGCGTGCCTCGGGGTGGGCGTGCAACCATGCGCGGTCGCGGCCAAAGGCATGGCTGACGAGCAGCTCGGCGTCGAGGCGCGGGGAGGGTGAGCCCGCCAGGCGCAGGGCGTCGGTCGCCGCGCCCAGCAGGAATGCCCCATCGCGAGCCGCGCAGGCCGCCGGCGCCGCGCCGACTGGTCGGGTCATCCGGTCACTCCGCCTCGGCGGCGCCGACCGCCGCCAGGCGAGCGGCGTGATCGGCCTCGGCCAGGGGGTCGACCAGCCGGTCCAAGTCGCCCTGCAGCAAGCCGGGCAGGTTGTGGACGGTCAGCCCGATGCGGTGGTCGGTGACCCGGTCATCGGGGAAGTTGTAGGTCCGGATCTTCTCCGAGCGCTCGCCGGTGCCCACCTGCGAGCGGCGTTGCTCGCCCCGCTCTTCCGCCTGGCGCTGCTGCTCCATCTCCAGCAGGCGCGCGCGCAGCACGGCCATGGCCTTGGCCTTGTTCTTGTGCTGGCTCTTCTCGTCCTGGATGGCGACCACCAGGCCGGTCGGCAGGTGGGTGATGCGCACGGCGCTGTCGGTGGTGTTGACGCTCTGCCCGCCTGGCCCACTGGACCGATAGACGTCGATCCGCAGGTCCTTCTCCGGGATGTCGACCTCCACCTCGTCCGCCTCGGGCAGCACGCTGACGGTGGCGGTCGAGGTGTGGATTCGGCCCTGGGCCTCGGTCACCGGCACGCGCTGCACCCGGTGCACGCCGCTCTCGTACTTCAGACGCGAGAAGGCGCCCGAGCCGGTGATCTCGGCGATCGCCTCCTTGAAGCCGCCACCCGCGCTCTCCGAGGCCGACAGCAGCTCAAGGCGCCAGCGCCGTCCATCGGCGTAGCGGGCGTACATCCGATACAGGTCGGCCGCGAACAGGGCGGCCTCGTCGCCGCCGGTGCCGGCCCGGACCTCCAGGATCACGTTCCGCTCGTCGTTCGGGTCCCGCGGCACCAGCAGCACCCGCAGCTCCGCCTCCAGCTCCGCCGCCCGGGCCTCCAGCGTGGCCAGCTCCTCGCGGGCCATGGCGCGCACCTCTTCGTCCGGATCGCGCGCCACCTCGGCGGTGGCCTGCAGGCTTTCCCGGGTCTGGCGCCACTGGCGGATGACGCTGACCAGGGGCTCCAACCGCGCCAGCTCTCTGCCCACCTCTGTCATGCGGGCAACTTCCAGCCCCGGCGAGCTCATCTCGCCGGTCAGCGCCTCGTAGCGCTCCTCGATCTCGCGCAGGCGGTCGTCCACGCTCCCATTATCCGGTGTCACCTGCCGTGCGGCGCCACGCACCATTCGCCGATATGTCGGGCATCCCGGTGCACGAGAGTGCGATCCCCGCAGCAGCATGCCGAAGTCAGGCCGATAGATGCACAGAACGGAGCGGCGGGTGCGCCCGCGATTCAACTGGGTGGCTCAGATCGAGCGAACCGCAGCCTTCCCGCTGCGGCTGATGCACCCAGTGGAATCAGAGCGAGCAGGGCGGCCAGCAGATGCGAGATCTGATTACCCCAGTGGAATCGGCGCGGGCGGGATAAGGCCCGTGCCTTCGCCCTCGGGGCCGGGTTCTGCAGCACAGGAGAACCGACAGCGAGAACCGACAACGGCTGGAGTGGCTCCCGGTCCTCTCGCGCAAGCGGTGACAGCTAGGGCAGGACACCGGCCGTCGGATCCACCACATCGGCGGTCGGCTCCACCGCGGGCGTGCCCGCCGCCCGATCCGATGCCAGGCACGACTCGAGCGAGGCGATGCTGACCTCCAGCATGCCGTGGTCCGGCGGGCGGGTGGTCAGCGACTGGAGCCACAGGCCGGGCCGGTAGATGGCGCGGACCAGCCGGTTGCCGTAGTGGCTGGCGCCGAAGCGGACGAGCTCGTAGGAGACCGCCGCGATGAACGGCACCAGCGCGATCCGCGACAGGAAGAGCAGCGGCAGCGGCACGCCCGCGCGCGGGATGAAGCTGAAGAAGAAGATGCTGATCACCACCACGATCAGCAGGAAGGTCGTGCCGCAGCGCGTGTGGGCGGTCGAGAACCGATCGACCTCGGCCGGGGTGAGGGGCGCATCGGCCTCGTGGGCGCTGATCGCCTTGTGCTCCGCGCCGTGGTAGGCGAAGACGCGCCGGATCTCGCCCATCATCCCGATCAGCCCGATGTAGGCCACGAACACCACCAGCCGGATCAGGCCCTCGATGATGTTCGCTATCAGGTCGGAGTCGGTGGCGTCGTCGGCGAAGGTCGAGAGGAAGAGCGGCAGCAGGAAGAAGATCGCCACGGCGAAGCCGAGCGAGAAGATCATGGTGCCGATCATCATTCCGCGGCCGATCTGGATGTCCTCGCCCTCCGCCGCCAGCGCCGCGGAGCGCATGAGCATGCGCGTGCCGAGCACCAGCGTCTCGTACAGGACGAACAGGCCGCGCACGAAGGGCACCTTCAGCCAGCGGCCGCGCTGCAGCGCCGAGGGGAGTGGTTCGGACAGCGTCACCACTTCGCCGGACGGCGGACGCACGCTCATGGCGACCGTCGTGCGGCCGCGCATCATGACGCCCTCGATCAGCGCTTGGCCGCCGTAGAAGAAGTCGGGCATCTTGAAGCCGGTGCGGCCGGCACGCGCCACGGTCTGCACCACGAACGGCCCCGCCGCCATCAGCAGCTCGGGGATGAGGAAGACCAGGTGGGGCGCCAGCCGTGCCGGCCAGCGGGTCACGTTGCGGCGCATGCGTTGGCGGCGCGCCCAATCAGCGCTTGGCGCGCTCCATGCGTCGCTGGAACCGCTCGACCTGGCCGGCGGTGTCGACGATGTTCTGGGTCCCGGTATAGAACGGATGGCAATTCGCGCAGACCTCGACCCGGATCGACTCCGCGGTGGAGCCGACCGTGAAGGTGGTGCCGCAGCCGACGCAGTGCACCTCCGCCTGATAGTACTTGGGATGAATCTCGGCCTTCATGGGTCGGTGGCTCCTACGCGTCGGCGGTGACGACGCTCACGCGCTTCTTGGAGCGCGTCTCGTGACTGAACTTGACCTTGCCATCGGCAGTGGCGAACAGCGTGTAGTCGCGGCCCATGCCAACGTTGGCGCCGGGATGGAAGGTCGATCCGCGCTGCCGCACGATGATCGTGCCGGCGTTGATCTCCTGTCCGTCGCCGCGCTTCACGCCGAGCCGCTGACCGGCGCTGTCGCGCCCGTTCTTGCTGCTGCTGCCGGCCTTCTTATGTGCCATCGCCTGGTTACTCCTTCGCCTCGTCGGCTGCCGGATCGGCGTCCGCGGGCGTCTCCTGTGCCTTCTTCGCTGACGTGGTGGTCGATGCCTCGGGCTTCGGCTTGGCGCTCCGCGCTCGGCTCGCGCGCGGCTTGGCAACTGCCGGCGCCTCCGCCACCTCCTCGGCCGGGGCGGCGGGCTCGGCCTTGGCCTTCGCCCGGCCCTTGCTGCGACCCGCGCTGATCTCGTCGATGCGGACGCGCAGCAGGTGCTGGCGATGACCGGTCCGGCGGCGGTATTTGACCTTCTGCTTGAACTTGAAGATGACGAGCTTGGGCCCGAGCTCCTCGCCCAGGACCGTGCCGCTCACGGTTGCGCCGGACACGACCGGGGTGCCAACCGTCACGTCATCGCCATCGCCGATGAGCAGGACGCGATCGAACAGGATCGCGGCACCGGGCTCCGACGGCAGACGCTCCATGAGGACCGTGCTGCCGGGCTCGACCCGGTACTGCTTCCCGCCGCTGCTCACGACGGCGTACATGGCGTTCTCCAAGGGGGGCGAAATTCAATCGGTTCGGGCGCCATTCACGGCGCACGGCGACGCAGGCCATGGTAGTCCCGCGGGGCTGCGAGTCTACCGGGCGATGGGGGGAGTGTCAACGAAGAGGAGGCGGCTCCGGACCGCCGGACCGGGCTCCACCGCGAGGTCGAGCGCTCCCACCACGTCCTCCGGCCGCCCGGCGCCGCTGGGGTCGAGCCGCAGCACCATGCGCAGTCGCGCGCGCTTCCCGTCGTCGTCGACCTCCAGGACCTCGACGTCCTCGATGAACGGTCGCAGGTCACGCGGGCCGCTGTCGGCGCGCCGCTCGCTCTCGCCGCGCTTCCGCCGGCCGGGCAGCTCCTCCGCGGCCAGCAGCCGGACCACGGCGCCGCGCAGCTCGTCGCTGGTGAGCGGCTCCCCACCGCGTGGCCGGACCTCGATCTCGTACTCGGCCCCACGCAGCTGCGACGCGGCTGATGGGAAGCCGTGCCACACCTCGCGCGCGTCCACGATCTCCACGCCCTCGGGCAGCAGCTCGGCGGCGGTCTGGATGCGGCCGATGGTCACCAGCTCGTCGAAGTAGACCTCCAGCACCTCGCCCCGCAGCTCGAGGCCGACCGGCAGGTTGGCCGCGAACTTCAGTCGCGGGCGAGGGCGGGCCGCGTTG
>DATBME010000073.1:0-8168 GCA_036555005.1 Candidatus Limnocylindria bacterium
GGTAGCATCGGTCGCGGATCGTGATAGTCCGCTCGGCGTCTGCCAAATGGGGCAGGATTGCGCCGTGGCCCCGCCCTCGCTCATCTCGGCACTTCGCGATGCGGTGGGTGACGCCCACATCCTGACCGATGCGGACCTGCGGGCCGGCTACGAGCGCGACTGGACGGGCCGCTGGTCGGGACCCGCCGCGGCTGTGGTCCGCCCCGATTCGACCGAGACTGTGGCTGCCGTGCTTGCCGCCTGCGGCGAGGCAGGCGCCGCCGTCATCCCGCAGGGTGGCAACACCGGGCTGGTCGGGGGTTCCGTGCCGCGGCCCGCTGGCGATCGCGAGCAGGTGGTGCTGTCGCTCGCGCGCATGCGCGAGCTCGAGCCGGTGGAGGTGGCGGCCAGCGAGGTGACGGTTCAGGCCGGCGCCACGCTCGGCGCCCTGCAGGAGCATGCGCGGCAGGCGGGCCTCCGGTTCGGCGTCGACCTTGGGGCGCGCGACAGCGCGACCATCGGCGGCATGATCGCCACCAACGCCGGCGGGATGCAGGTCTTCCGGCATGGACCGATGCGGTCGCAGCTGATCGGGATCGAGGCGGTGACCGCCGACGGCTCGATCCTGCGGCGGCTGCCGGGCCTGGTGAAGGACAACACCGGCTACCACCTGCCGTCGCTGCTGGCCGGCAGCGAGGGGACGCTGGCGATCGTCACGCGCGCCAGGCTGCGGCTGCTGCCCCTGCGCCAGCGCCGGACCGCGGCGCTCGTGGCCGTCGATGACGCGAACGCGGCGGTCGAAGTGGCCGGGGCGCTGCGCCGGGCACTGCCCGACCTGCTGGCCGCCGAGCTGATCTTCGATGACGGCCTGACGCTGGTGCTGGAGCATGCCGGTGCCGAGCGGCCGTTCCGCGAACGTCACCCGGCGTACGTCCTGACGGAGGCCGATGGCGCCGCCGATCCGTCGGACGCTGTGGTCGAGGCCATAGCCGATCTGCGCGACACGGTCCGGGATGTGGTGGTCGCCGGCGACCCCGCCGGGCGCGAGCGGCTGTGGCGCCTGCGGGAGCGGCATACCGAGGCGGTGAACGCCCGGGGCGTGCCACACAAGCTGGACGTCGCGGTCCCTGTCTCCCGCCTGGCGGCCTACGCCGACCAAGTGCGCGAGGCGATCCTGGCTGCGGCGCCGGACGCATCGGTCTACCTGTACGGCCATCTCCTCGACGGAAACCTGCATGTGAACGTACTCGGCCCAGCGCCCGAGGACGAGACGGTGGACGACCGCATCCTGGAGCTGGCGATCGCGATGGGCGGCACCATCAGCGCCGAGCACGGGATCGGGGTGGCGAAGGTCGGGTGGCTGGAGCGCGACCGGGGGGCAGCCGACGTGGCCGCCATGCGCGCCATCAAGCGGGCGCTGGACCCCGGCTGGATGCTGAACCCGGGGGTCCTCCTCCCGCGCGAGGGCTAGCCGAGTGACCTCAGCTCGCCGATGGGCCGGGCCGCGATCAACCGCACCCCCACCAACACCACGATGGCGGTGACGACCAGGATCACGGCGGCGGGCAGCGCCGCCTCTAGCCCGGCCTGGAACTCCGCGTAGACGAGCAGCGGCAGCGTCTGGGTGCGGCCCAGCACGTTCCCGGCGAACATGATGGTCGCCCCGAATTCGCCCAGTGCCCGCGCCCAGGCCGTGATGGCTCCGGCCGAGATGGCCCCGACCGCGAGGGGTACGGACACATGCCGGACCACGGCCAGCTCGCTCGCGCCGTCGACCCGCGCCGCGTCCTCGCTCTCCGCGGGGACCGACGCGAAGCCCGTGCGTGTGGCGCGAACGTAGAACGGTGCCGAGACAAAGGTCTGGGCCAGGATCACGGCCAGGGTCGTGAAGGGCAGCTGCAGGCCGGCGTCCGACAGCCAGGCGCCGATCGGCCCGTTGCGGCCGAGCAGCAGCAGCAGCGCGAGTCCCGCGACCGCCGGCGGCAGCACGATCGGGAGGTCGATGATCGCCTCCAGCCAACGAGGGGCCGGCAGCCGGCCGTGTGCCAGCAGCCAGGCCAGCGGCGTGCCCATGATGACCGACAGCGAGAGCGAGATCGCGGTGGTGATGAGGCTCAGCACCAGCGCGTCGAGCACCGGGCCCTGCCAGCTGCCGGCCTCGAAGCTGCCGATCCCACGCAGCAGAAGGGCCAGCACCGGAAGGCCGAGCAGGAGCAGCAGCAGAACCGCAAGCACCACCGCCACCGAAGTGGCAATACGATCGGAGCCCGGCATCGCTACGTCGCCGGCGGCGGGATGAAGCCGAACGAGTCGAAGATCGCCTGCGCCTGATCGTCCACCAGCCAGTCCAGGAAATCCTGCGCCGCCACTGGCGGGTCATCGCCCACCACGGCGCCGGCATAGGTCGCCTCGGCGGCAGCCTCCCCCGGAAGGGCTACTTCGGCAACGTCGTCGGACGAGGCCGCATCCGTCTCATAGACGAACGCGGCGTCACCCTCGCCCAGCTCGATCTTGGTCAGGACGGCGCGGACGTTGTCCTCGCGGCTGGCGATGGCGGCCTCCACGGCAGCCGCATAGTCTGGCGGCGCGTCGGGCAAGGCAGCCAGGTTGCCGATGGTCTCCTCCGCGTAGGTGGTGATCGGCACGTCCTCGCCGGCCGCGATGATCGTGACATCACCACTGGCCAGGTCGGTCCAGCCGCCAACGCCCGCCGGGTTGTTCCTCGGCACGATCAGAGTGACCAGGTTGGCGGTGTAGACCAGGGGAGTGCCGGCCAGCCCGGCGTCGCGGAGCTCCTGGGGATTGGTGGTGTCGGCGGCCAGGAAGATGTCGGCCGGTGCACCCTCCTCGATCTGCGTTCGCAGCGTGCTGGTGGCGTCATAGGCCGGCACAAGCTGCACCTCGGGGTGATCCTCCTCATACACGCTGATCAGCTCGTCCAGCACGTCCTGCAGGGAAGCGGCGGCGTACACGTTCAGCTCGGTTGGCTCGGCCGGTGCTGCGGTGCAGGCCGCCATCGCGAGAAGCAGCGCGAGGCTGAGGACGAGGAGGCGGAGACTCATGAGGGGATCTCGACGATCACGTTGGTGGCCTTCACCACGCAGAGGACCTCCGTCCCCTGGCGCAGGTCGAGCTCGTCGGCGGCCTCCCGGGTCATCAGGCTCACCAGCCGATGCGGCCCGGCCGCCACTTCGACGACGGCGGCAACCCCATCACGATCGACGCGGGTCACGGTGCCGGGAAACTGGTTGCGCGCCGACTGCGCCTTGATGGGCCGATCCGCCCGCGCAGCCCTGCGCGCATCCAGCAGCCGTCGCAGCTCCGCCAGCGGCACCTGTCGCTGGCCCGATGGTGTCCGTGTCAGCGCGATCTTGCCTTCATCGCCCCAGCGCCGAACCGTTTCCACGCCCACCCCCAGCAGTTCGGCCGCCTCGCCAATACGCAGCATCTTCATAACTAGAGATTCTCATGGGATTCCTCATTCATGTCTAGACACGGGATATCGGCGCGAATCGTGCGCTAGCCTAGGGGCCGATGTTCGAGACCGTTGCGGAGCTCGCCGAGCTGGATGCCATGTTCAAGGCGCACCTGGCCAAGGCCAATCCCCACATGCTGGGGATCGTCACGCCGGAGCGCCGGGTGAACGCCCGGCAGGTTACGAAGTACCTGGTGGGCACCAGGCACGTGGCCTTCGCCACGGTCAACGCGAAGGGAGAGCCGCGCGTCTCGCCCCTCGACAGCCTCTTCATCCACGGCCGCTTCACGCTGAGCACCGGCGGGGCGGCCACCAAGCTGAAGCACCTGCGCCGCAACCCGGCATGCTCGGCGGTGCACGTCGACGGTGACCGCATCGCGGTGGCGGTCAACGGCACGGTGGAATGGATCGGCCGCGACCACTCCGACCACGACGAGATCCACCGCACCTGGAGCGAGACCTACGGGTCGGATCCGTACAGCTGGGGCGACGGGATCGTCTTCTTCCGGGTCCAGCCGCAGTCGATGTGGGCCTACGCCTTCCATCCGGAGGAGTTTCCGGAGTAGATCCGATTGCCGGATAGCCCGCTGAGCCGCCAGGCGGCGGGCGCGGGACGTGTCAGCCGAGCTCTTTGTGGGCCTGGATGAAGAGCGAGCCCATCACCCGCGCCACGGTGGGGAAGGCGTGGATGGTGTCGGCCAGCACCGACAGCGGCGTCTGCAGCTTCACCGCCAGCACCGCCTCGTGGATCGTCTCGCTCACGCCCGGCCCGGCCATGAAAACGCCGACCAGGGTCCGCCGGTGGCGGTCCACCACGATCGTCACGTGCCCCGCCGCCTCGCTCACCTGGCCGCGGGCCGCCTTCGCCAGGTCCTGGCTGAACTCCTGCGCGTCGATGCCCTTCTCCTGCGCCTGCTCGACCATCAGCCCGGTGGATGAGGTCTCCGGATCGGTGTAGGTGGCGCGCGGGATCGCCGAATGATCCGGCTTGACGTCGTCGCCAAGGGCAATGCGGACGGCCAGCTCGCCCTGGTAATGGGCCGTGTGGGTATGCAGCTCGGGACCCGCCACGTCGCCGGCAACGTAGACGTTGGGCGCGATCCGCAGCCGGTCGTCGACCTCGACACGCCCGTTCTCCGCCTCGATGCCAATGGCACCCAGGTTGAGCCGATCGAGCGGGATGTCACGGCCGACCGTCATCAGCAGCGCAGCGCCCTCGGCGGTGGTGCCGTCCGACAGCTCCACGACGTGGCGGCCGCGCTCGCCCGCGCCGGCGCGAATGGCCTCCGCCCTGGCGTTCAGGCGAATGTCGACCCCGTCGCGCCGAAGCCCTTCGGCCAGGAAGTGCGAGCTGCGCGGGTGCTCGCGGTCGTGGATGCGATCCCGCGGGTGGACGATCGTGACCGGCACGCCATAGCGGGCGTAGACCTGGCCGAGCTCCATCCCGCTCGGGCCACCCCCCAGCACCACTACCCCATCGGGCAGCTCGCGCAGCGAGGTCCCCTCGCGGTTGGTCCAGTGCCCGGCCGCGTCCAGCCCGGGCAGCGACGGGATGCGGGAGTGCGAGCCGACGGCCAGCACCACGGTGCCGGCCTCCATTGCGCGCGTCTCGCCCGAGGGCTCGCGCACCTCGATCGTCAGCGGATCCGTCCCGGTGAAGCGCGCCTCGCCGCGAATCGGCGTGGCCCCGGCCTTGCGCAGCGCCCGGAAGTGGCTGGTGTCGTCCGGGTACTCCCGATCCACGCGGTTGATCATGTAGTCGCGAAAGGCCGATGCCTTCGACCACCCGTAGTCGCCGCCACCGTGATGGATCGCCGCGGCGTGCAGCAGTGCCTTCGACGGCATGCACTGCCAGAACGGGCAGCCGCCGCCGAACAGGTCGCGCTCGATGATCGCCACCGAGGCGCCACGCTCGCAGCCCTCGTAGGCCGCCGACTCGCCGGCGGCGCCGGCGCCGATGATGACCAGGTCGTATCGGTCCATGGGCCGGAAGCATAGGGAAGGAGTGGCGCCACCGGAGCGCGGCGCGTACACTTCGCCGCCTGATGGTGTGCGCCACCGACCTGCTCCGCCGGCTCGAGGGTGAGCCTTGCATTTGTACGCGGCGGGGAGCCGCCGCGTAACTGCGCCTGGTGCCGCCCCTGCGGCACCACCCACCAGGACGAATCGCGCACCCGGCTCCTCGCAACCGCCCGTTCGTGGCATGCCTGCCCTCGAGGAGCTTCCAGATGTCCTTCTTCTCTCGTCCCCTGACCATCGCAGCGACCCTGGCGCCCGCCGCTCGCCCGGCACCCGGTCGCTGGATCGACCCGCGTGCCCAGCGGCTGGGCGCCGCCCTCTCCGCGATCACACTGGTCGTCGCCTACCCGCTTGGCTCGTGGCCGGTGGTCGCGGCGGTCGGCCTGGCCCTGGCGATCTCTGCCTTCTTCGGAACGCGATGGTTCGTCTTCAGCCGGCCGTGGCCGGTGCTCCGCCGCTGGCTGCAGCTCGGCACCTCCGAGCTGGAGCACGAGCTGCCGCCGCGCTTCGCCCAGGCCATGGGTGCAACCTTCCTGGCGATCGGCAGCGTCCTGCTGGCGCTGGGCCTGACGCCGTGGGGCTGGCTGCCGGTGGCGGCCGTGGTCGCCCTTCAGACCGTGCTGGCCGCCAGTGGCTTCTGCCTGGGCTGCCGGCTCTTCTTCCTGCGCTGGTACGTGCCGGACCTCTTCGCGCGACTCGTCGGTCGCGGGGTGCGGCGGGAGTCGCTGATCATCCTGGATCTGCCTCCGCACCAGCCCTAGCGTCATCGCCCGCGCGGACGCAGCTGGTCCGCACCAGCGCCTCGATCTCGTCGGGTGAGACCGGCTTGTCGCGCACGGTGCCCCGGATGCTGAGCAGCCGATCGGCGGTCACCAGCACCACCGGCAGCCCAGGCGCCGCCCGTCGCAGCTCGCGCGCCAGGTCCCAGCCGTCCATGAAGGGCATCCGCACGTCGGCCAGCACGACGCACGCGTCGGGGTGAGCCTGCGCCAGCCGCACCGCCTCGTGTCCGGTGGCGCTGACGTGAACGCCGATGCCGGCCTCGTCCAGCGCATCGTGGTACAGATGCCGCACGTTCGAGTCGTCGTCGACCACGATCGCGACATGCCGGTGCACCGAGGTTGGCGAGTCAGCACGCGCCATGTACGGCGACGCCTGCATCCGGCGTGCCCGTCAGGCGGTCGCGGGCAACGGCCCCCCTGCCACCACGACCTGTGCGGCCCGAACCATGCCCAGGCGCAGCGCGAAGGCACCCTCGTGCTCGGCCTCCCATGCCACCAGGTCGGCGGCGGCACCCACCGCCAGGTGCCCGCGCTCATCAGCCAGGCCCAGCGCGGCTGCCCCACCGAGCGTCGCGGCGCGCAGCGCCTCCAGCGCGGTCATGCCCAGCAGGGTCGAGCCCAGGCCGATGACCAGCGGCATCGCACCCCAGGCGCCGAAGGTGCCGGCGTTGGCGTCGGAGGCGAGCGCCACGGTCGCACCGGCGTCGAGCAGCGCACGGGCCGGCGGCAGCCGATCGCGCATGACCAGCGCCGGACCGGGCAGCAGCGTGGCCACGGTTGGGGAGCCGGCGAGCAGCGCGACGCCGTCGTCATCCAGCTGCTCGAGGTGGTCGGCGCTGGTCGCGCCGAGCCGGACCGCCAATGCCGTGGCGCCGATCCGCTGCAGCTGGTCGGCGTGCAGGCGGACCCCCAGCCCGAGCGAGGCTGCCGCGCGCAGGATGCGCTCCGCCTCCGCCACCGAGAAGAAGCCCGCGTCGCAGAAGGCGTCGCAGTACTCGGCCAGCCCCTGCTCGGCGACGGCAGGCAGCATCTCGTCCACGACCTCGTCGACATAGGCCGGGTTGTCGGCCGGCTTGGCATGGGCGCCGAGGAAGGTCCCGACGACCCGGATCGGCACCCGCGCGGCCACGCGGCCGATGATCCGCAGGTGGCGCAGCTCCTCGGCCGCGGAGAGCCCGTAACCGGACTTGGCCTCGACCGTGGTGGTTCCGGCGCGCAGCTGGGCCGCCAGCCTGGCCTCGACCAGGGCTTCCAGCTCCGTATCGGAGGCGGCGCTCGTCGCCTCAACCGTGCGCAGGATGCCGCCGCCGGTGTAGGGCTGGCCGGCGAGGCGGGCGGCGGCCTCGTCCGAGCGGTCGCCGGCGAAGACAGGGTGCGTATGCGCATCCACCAGTCCCGGCGTGATCAGGGCAGCCCCCACGTCCAGCACCTCGTCGGCAGCGGGCGCATCGGCCAGTCCGCCGATCCACGCCACCCGCCCGTCGTTGACCGCGATCGCCCACGGCGACGCTCCGTCGTACGGATCAGGAGTGAGCAGTCTGCCGCTGCCGATGATCAGGCGCGTCACGGGAGCCATCGGTCGTTCACGATACTGGCCCAGCGGGAACCCCGGCAGGCCGACGGGTGTACGCATCGCGACTGGTGGAGGGCCGTCCACTGACCGATAGCGAACTCATCGAGCGGGCAAGGACCGGAGAAGTGGCCGCCTACGAGGAGCTTGTGCGCCGTTACGAGGAGCCGGCGTTTCGCGCCGCCCTCTTCGTGTGCGGCGACCCCGACGAGGCGCGCGACGCCGCCCAGGAGGGCTTCGTGCGGGCCTGGCAGGCGCTGTCGCGCTTCAGGAAGGGAGCCGAGCCACGTCCCTGGCTGATGCGGATCGTGGTCAACGCCGCCCGCAATCGTCGCCGCGGGTC
>DATBME010000085.1:0-9050 GCA_036555005.1 Candidatus Limnocylindria bacterium
TAGGTCTTGGCGATGAAGATGCGGTGGAACGGGTCGCGGCGCTTGATGCGGTAGCCGATCACAGCGTCGACCGGGCGGGCCGCATCGGCCAGCCGGTCCAGCAGGCGCTGCAGCTCCGACAGGTCGAACTGCAGGTCGCCGTCGCTGAAGCTGATCAGCTCGCCTCGCGCCTCGCGGAAGCCCGATTTCAGGGCGCCCCCGTAGCCGCGGTTCGGCTGGTGGTGGACGCGGACGCGCGGGTCGGCGGCGGCCAGCGCATCGGCCAGCCGGGGGGTCCGGTCGGACGAGCCGTCGTCCACGGCCAGCACCTCCAGCGAGCCGTCAACCAGTGGCGCGACCTGCTCCAGCGCCAGCTCCACCGTGCGCTCGATGTTCTCCTCCTCGTTGTAGGCGGGGAAGAAGAAGGTGAGCCTGGGGCGCGCCTCGGCGGCCGGGGAGGCCGTCAACGCCGTGCCACGACGCGCAGCAGGTCGGTGTAGCCGGAGTAGGTCGAGATCGTCTCCGTCTCCCAGGTCAGCACCAGCCGGTCGAGCTCCCAGAACGGCGGCACCAGGTACACCGGGCGCGTGCCCAGGAACGACTCGATGGTCCGATCGATCGTACCGTAGGCCGGCGTGTCCAGGATGGTGCGCTCGTCGATGATCGCCACGTCCGGGCGCTCGCCGAGCACCCAACGGTGGTACCAGAGCGGCGTGCTGTAGCTCCACCAGCTGATCACCACCGCGTCCTCGGGCAACGCGGCGTGCACCGATGCCACCCACCGGTCGGCGTCGCGGTTGGCGCCCTGCTCGGCGCGCGGCGGGTAGGTGGCCAGCAGCCCACCCGCCGGCAGCAGCGCGGCGACGGCCAGGACGAGCGCGCCGGCGGCGATGGCCACCCGCCGGCGTCCGAGGCACCCGCACCAGCGGCGGCTGGCATCGGCCAAGGCGCGAGCCGACCAGGCGCCCACCGCGCTGACCGCGACGCCGATCATGATCGCTCCGACCAAGGCGGTGAGCATGTAGTAGCGCGCGATGTCGCCGTCGACGTAGTTCATCGAGTAGATGACGTTGGGCAGCACCAGCAGGAGCATGAACAGGAAGGCGCGCAGGTCGCGCGCGGCCAGGATCGAGGCGCCGACGGCCGCCATCAGCCAGCCGGGACCGATGAACTGGCGGGACAGCACGCCGGACGCATCGGTCCATTTGGCCCCGAAGTTGGCGAACGGGTCGGCGAGCGGGTCGAACAGGTCGTGGAACTGCTCGGCCAGGACCAGGTAGCGGAAGCGCTCGAAGGTGTCGGGGCGCGCGTAGAAGAGCGGCGGCTCGGGCGGGACGACGGCGCGGATCGGGATGTAGGCGTAGACGCTCATGCCCAGCGCGATCAGCCCGATGCAGCCGAGCACCAGCCGCCAGCGTCGCCACAGGTCCCGGTCGACGAAGGGCAGCCAGGCGCCGATGCCGAAGGCCATCAGGCCGATGAGCGGGTGGTTGCCCATCGCCAGGCCGAAGACCAGCGCGGCGGCCAGCAGCCAGCCGCCGGCCCGCCGGGACCGTGCGCGCTCCGCGGCGCGCCAGACGAGCAGCAGCCAGATCAGGAACGAGGCCAGCAGGATGTGCAGGGCGTGCACGTCGGCGCGGATCGCGTTGCGCCACGGCTCGGAGGCGAGCGCGAAGGCCAGCCCCGCCACCGCGGCGGCGCCGGCCACCGCCCAGCGATGCCGCTCCACGGTGAGCTGCTCGACGCTGAGCACCACGAAGCCGCTGGCCGCCGCCACGCAGACGCCGGAGAGCAGGTTCATGCGCCAGGCCACCTCGCCCAGCGGCAGCTGGCTCCACAGCCAGCCGATGAGGGTGTAGGTCGGGAAGCCGGTGGGGTGGAAGATCGACAGCGTGTGAGGCACCGTCTGCGCCTCGGCGGTGTCCCAGAAGCCGGTCGCCGGCAGCATCGTGCGCAGGTACAGGGCCAGGGCCACCAGCGCCACCGCCGCGGCCGCCCAGGCCGTCTCCGGTGAGGCGTACGGAACGACCGAACGAGGCCGGCTGGACGCAACTCCGGCCCGGTCGGGAGCGTCCGGACCTGCGTGTATACTCACCGCCACCTTGGCGTGGAAGACCCGCCGGCGCCCGTGAGCGACGCGCCGGCACCGATGACCCGCGACTCCGTGAGGCGGCGGGGCGCGAGGCCAGTCGGCTTCTCCCTGCCGCGCGACGCAGTCACGCTCCTCATCGTCATCATCATCGGCGGGATGCTCCTGCGCGTCCTGGTCGGGGGCGTCCTACTGCCGCTCTCCGGCTTCCGGATCGACGTCGTCGACTTCACGTCGTGGGCGCAGCGGCTGGCCGAGGTCGGACCGGGCGAATTCTACGATCCGTCCTACTTCAGCGATTACCCGCCCGGCTACCTCTACGTGCTGTGGCTGCTGGGGTCCATCGGCCTGGCGCTGCAGCCGCTGGTGCTGGGCGTGGACATCACGCCGGGGCTGGTCAAGCTGCCGGGCATCCTGGCCGATGCCGGTGTGGCGGCCATGCTGTTCCTCTACTCACGTCGCTTCCTGGATGGCAAGTTCGGGACCTGGAACGGCGAACGGCTGGGCCTGATCGCCGCGGCCGTCTACCTGTTCAACCCCGGCACCGTCTTCAACTCGGCGATCTGGGGGCAGGTCGATTCGGTCGGCGCCCTGGCCGTGCTGGTCACGCTCTACTGGCTGGCCCGCGGCTGGACCGAGCTGGCGGCCATCGGAGCCGTGGTCGCGCTGCTGATCAAGTTCCAGTACGCGTTCATCATCCCGATCGTCGCCATCGTGGGCCTCAAGCGCCACCTCTTCGGGCGCTCGGCCGACCCCGAGCAGGAGGACCGCCGCGACCTGCTGCGGGTTCTCACCTCGCTGGCCGCCGGTCTCGGCACACTGGTGGCCCTGATCCTACCCTTCGGCCTCGCCATCTCCTCGCCGGCGCAGCGGACCCACGGCCTGATCGAGCGCTTCGTCGACGCCGCCAACCTGTACAAGGGCCTGTCGATCAACGCCTTCAACCTGTGGCGCAACGCCTGGAGCGGGCTCGGCGACACCATCACCTGGGGCTGCGACGCGCCGAACCCGCCGGGCTGCGTCGATGGCGCCGGCGTGGCCTTCACCATCGGCTCCACCTCGGTCAGCTGGCAGCTGGTCGGCGTGGTCCTGTTCGCCGCCGCCGCGCTGATCGCCTACTGGCAGATCGCCCGTCGCGACGACCCGGAGGGCCTGCTGTTCGGTGCGCTGCTGCTGGCGGTGGCCTTCTTCGCGCTGCCGACCCGCGTCCACGAGCGCTACATGTTCCCGGCCCTGGCGCTGGCCGGGCCGCTGGTCCTGCGCCGCTGGCCCACCAGCCGGCCGTGGCTGATCGCGGCGGTCGGCTTCGCCGCGGTGCTCGGCCTCATGCTGAACGTGCTGCCGGCCACCGGCCTGCTGCACCCGGACACCCGGCTGCCGCTCCAGCAGATCCTGCTGCTGGCCGGCCTGATGGCCGCGCCCATCGTGCTGGCCCGCTGGGGCGGCGCGGCGCTCTACGCGCTGCTGTCGCTGGCGGTCTTCGCCAACGTCTACTGGGTCTACACCGCCGACTGGTCGTTCGTGGATGGCCCGCCCGTGAACCCGGGCATCGGCGGCGTGCCGATGCCACGCGACCCGGCGCTGGCGGGGACGCTGTTCAGCGACACGGGGATCGTGACGCTGTCGGCCATGGTGGTCGTCGTGCTGGTCATGCTGGCCGGCTGGGCGGCGGCCATGGCGTGGGCGCCGTCGCGGCGCACTGTCGCGCAGGCCGCCGCAGCGCCGGCCGCCGCCGGAGCTGCCGGAGTGGGAGCTGCCGCGGGGGCAGCGGCCGGGCCCGCCGCCGCGACCCTGGCGGCGAGCGCGGAACCACCGCGGTCAGGACCGGGGTCCGGCGCAGCCGCAGTGACGGCTGGCGGTGGCCGCAACCCGTTCGATCGGTTCGTGGCGTGGCTGCAGCCGGATCGGGCCGACCCGTACCTGCGCGAGCGCGGGCGCCGGCTGGACAGGGTGGACCTGGCGGTGGTGGCCGGGCTGGTGCTGTTCGCCTTCCTCTTCCGGATGTGGCGGCTGGACACGCCGCGATCCATGCACTTCGACGAGGTCTACCACGCCCGGTCGGCGACCGAGTGGCTGACCGACTGGCAGGAGGGCTGGACGCGGGACACCTACGAATGGACCCACCCGATGCTGGCCAAGTACCTGATCGCGGGCGGCATCGCGATGGCCGACCCGAACAGGGTGGTTGGCGAAACGGACACCGGCGCGCCGTACCACGCCCTGGCGGTGGCCTCGCAGCGCCAGTCGGAGGGGGTGGTGGACTCGATCGTCTTCGGGGCCAGCCAGCGCAGCGCCATCACCGCCCGCAGCGTGCTGAGCGGCGAGGTGGTCGCCGAGTGGGACGTGGGCGACCCGGTCGCCAGCCTGGCCTACGACCCGCAGCACTTGCGCCTGCTGGTGGGCCTGAGCGACTCGGGCACGGTGCGCACCTATGACCTGGCCGCCTTCCTGTCGGTGCGTGGCGAGCGCGGGCCGCCGGCCGAGGGGCTCACCATCGAGACGGCGCTGGCCGGGGTCACCGAGATCGACGTGCCGCTCGACCAGCCGGCGCTGCTGTTCCGCGGACCGGACGGGATCGTGGAGACGGAACGGGCCACCGGCGTGGAGCTGGCGCGCAGCGAGCTGGTGGCCGGCGGCGTGGGCTACGTGCCGGGCACCACCGGCGACTCGCCCAGCGGCCCGTTCGTGGTCGCCACCGACCTGCAGCGCAACGTCCTCGTGGTGCTGGAGGCGGCCACCCTGCTGCCGGACGAGGACATCAACGGCGAGCCGCGCGCGGAAGGGCTGCCGGCGCCGGCGGCCGGACCGATCGAGGTGCGCGGCCGCGGCAACGACGCGCAGGTGTGGGTGCCGGTGGGGCCGCTGCCCGCCGACAACGAGCACCCGGCGGTGTCCGGCGGCATCACCGTCTTCGACGATGCCGTCAACGAGATCGACACCGCACCGTTGCCCGGCACGCCGTCGCTGATCGGCTGGCAGTCGGTGGCCAACATCATCTACATCGCCGGCTTCGACGCGTCCAGCCAGCAACCGGCCGTCTGGACGGTGCAGCCCATCGGCAACGGCGGCAGCCAGAGCGCCGGCTTCGCGGCCTTCGACACGACGCTCCTGGATGGGCAGCCGCTGGCGATGGCCTTCGACGTCTCCGACCAGGACCAGGACGAGGACCACGCCCGCCTGCTGGTGTCGGTGACCGCGGCGGACGGCAGCGGGAGCCTGGTCCAGATCGATGCGGGCAGCAACGCCTTCGCCTGGCGGCTGGCCGGCATCGGCTTCGGCGCCGTGCTGGTGGCGCTGGTCTACCTGCTGGCGGCGACCATGTTCAGCCGGCGGCGGATCGCGGTGCTGGCGGGCATCTTCGTGGCGGTCGACGGCATGAGCTACGTGATGAGCCGCATCGGCATGAACGACATCTACGTCGCCGTCTTCATTGCCGCCGCCTACCTCCTCTTCTGGCAGGTCTGGTCGGGCCGTTGGGCGCGCAGCGCCTGGTGGGCGCTGCCGCTGGTCGGCGTGCTGATCGGGCTGGCGGCGGCCACCAAGTGGGTCGGCATCTACGCCATGCTCGGCATCTGGATCCTCATCTTCGCCAGGTCGTCGCTGGGGCGCTTCCTGCTGGTGGCGCTGGTGGCGGCCATCGCGGTGGTGATGGGCTTCGGCGCGCCCTGGCCGTTCCTGGTGGTGGCGCTGGCCACGCTGGCGCTGGCGCTGGTGGTGGTCTGGGTACGTCCCATCAAGCTGGAGCTGCGGGACCTGCTGGGCCTGTCGGCGACCCTGGCCGTCCTGGCGGGCGTGGGCCTGGCCTTCACGCTGGCGTACAACGGGGTGCCGGACGCACGGGAGCCGCGCAGTGCGGTGGAGCTCGTGTTCAGCGTGCTGGCGCGCGCCACCCAGGTGGGCTGGCCGGCCCTGATCCTGCTCGCCGGATCGGCGCTGCTGCTGATCGTCCGGGCCGTCCGCTCGCTGTCGGATCCGGAGAGCGACCGGCGCTGGCAGCTGCCCGGCGAGCTGGGCGGCTTCGGGTGGGCCTGGATCGGCGCCTGCGTGGCGGTGATCCCGCTGCTCGTCTACTTCCTGGCCTACGTGCCGTACCTGCAGCTGGGCCATCCGATCGCCGGGCCATCGGCCGGTCCGGGCTACGGCTGGTCGCTCGACGAGCTGCACGCCCAGATGTTCGGCTACCACTTCGGGCTGCAGGCTGGGCACCCGTCGTCGTCGCCGTGGTGGAGCTGGCCGCTGGACCTGAAGCCGGTCTGGTTCTACGGGCACGACTTCGACGGACGCCGCATCGGCGTCATCTACAACGGGGGCAACCCGATCCTCTTCTGGGCTGGCGTGCCGGCCCTCCTGTGGTGCGGGCTGATGGCCTGGAAGCGGCGCTCGCTGGCGCTGGTGCTGCTGCTGGTGGCCTTCGCCTTCCAGTTCCTCCCCTGGACCCGGATCGAGCGCGCCACCTTCCACTACCACTACCTGACCGCGGTCATCTTCGCCATGGTGGCGGTCGCCTACGTGGTGGACGAGATGCTCCGCTCGTGGAGCTACCGGCCGTTCGCCATCGCGTTCCTGGTGCTGGCCGGCGTCGTGGGCGTGCTGGTCTTCCCGCTCGGGGCGGCCATCGCCATGCCCGACTGGTACATCAACATGGCCCGATCCTTCCCGCCCTGGAACTACGCCTTCCAGTTCCCGAACCCGCCACAGGGGGAGCGCGGCGAGCTGCTCACCGCCGACTCGGTGAAGCTGCTGGCGGGGGTGCTGGTCGCGGTCAGCGCGGCGGCCTTCGCCCTCTACGGTCGCGAGCTACTGGGAGGCCGGCCGTCGCAGGGCGATGACCAGCAGGACGATGCCCAGGACCACCAGCGCTACCGGCCACAGCAGGTCGCCGTCGATGGCGGGAACGTATTGGTCGATCAGGAACCAGATTCCCGCCCCGATCAGGATCAGGCCGAAGATCACCGCACCACCTCCTGAGCCTACGCGCCGCAGCTGCTGCTCGCGGGTAGACCAGTCGCTGGCCGCTGGCGGGGGAGCCGATGCATCGGCCATCGGGGGCGTGCCAGACTCGTCATCCGGCGGCGCAGGTGCGTCAGCGGCATCGTGCGCGGCCGCCCGCGCCACGGTCGCGGCGCTCGGCCCTTCTGGCACCACGATCCACATCACGATGTACAGCACCAAGAAGATGCCGCCGGTGACGAGCGCCAGCACGGCCCACGCCACGCGCACGATCGAGGGGTCCATGTCGAAGTAGTCGGCCACGCCGCCGGCCACTCCGCCCAGGACCGAATCGGTGCGCGATCGGTACAGCCGCCGGTTCATGCGCAGCCCTCCTCGGGGTTCAGGCTGAAGCTGGCCGCGTTGCCCTCGAGCTCGAGGTCGATGGTCTGCGCGGCGGACTCGAAGTTGGCGGAGGTGTAGGTCCCCTCGCCGGACTGCTGCAGCCCTGACTCATCCAGGTCGTGGTCGAACGTGATGTTCGCGTCGACCGTAATCCTGAGGCCCACGTCGGGATCGGTGCAGAACTCGATACTGCCGGCATTCACGCCGATCCGGCCGGCCAGCTCCGTCTCCGCATCGGTCACCACGCTGAGCGAGCCGGCGTTGACCTGCAGGTCCAGCGCCTCCACCTGGCTGGCGCTGAGGTCCATCTGCAGGGAGCCCGCGTTCGGGTCCGCATCGATGCTGCCGAACTGCCCTTCGCTCAGATCGGCCCGGCTGTCCGTGGCATTGAGGGTGAGCAGGAGGTCGTAGGCCACGTCGCGTCCCAGCGTGACGGTCCAGTCCTGCCGGTCATTGCCGAACGGGAAGCCGCCGCTGTTCGATCGGATCTGGAGCGAGCCGGCATCGGCCTCCAGGTTGACGCCCTGGTCCTCCTCGGAGATGGTCACCGCCTCCCAGGCCGATCCATCGGCCAGACCGAGCGCCAGGTCCCCACAGTTCAACGTCAGGTCGACGGTGGCCGTGCCGCTGCCGAACTCGCCGCTGGCGGTGTCCTCCGTACCACTGACCGTGCCGCAGGTGGCGATGCCGGGGCCGGCCGCGATCACGGCGCCACCCGCAAAGCCCACCACCAGCGCGGCCACGATGACGCCGATCGCCGCGAACGGGGTCCGGGACAGGACGATCGCCAGGCCGACCACGATCAGGATCACCGGCCAGTACCGCCAGAGGTCGACCCAGGCGGGGATGTCGATCCAGCCCTGGGCCGACGCCAGCGCGACGATGCCGGCAGTGACGAGGGCGAGCCCCCAGAACAGGAGGCCACGGTTGATGTCCATGGTCACGTTCCTTCAGCAGGGACGGAGGCCTGACAGCCTGCCCTCCCATTGTCGCACTGCCCCGCCAGCCAGTCGCCAGTGCCCGAATGTCCCTTGACAAGCGTTCTATATTCACAATATGACTCGTATCGCCAATACGGAGACGCGGGAGTATCGGAGCCAGCTGCGGACCGAGCAGGCCGAGCAGACGCGCGCCAGGATCCTGGAAGCCACGATTCGGGTCACGGCGCGCGGGGTCACGGCCATCTCGATCCCGGCGGTGGCGCGCGAGGCGGGCGTCTCAGTGCCCACCGTGTACCGGCACTTCGGCTCCAAGCAGGACCTGCTGGCGGCGGTCTACCCGTACGTCCTGAGCCGCGCCGGGGCCAGCGAGCCGCCGTTTCCGAGATCGCTCGACGAGCTGAAGGAGAACGTGCGGGCGTACGCGGCGCGGGTCGACGCCTTCGACGAACTCACTCGCGCAGCCATGGCCAGCCCGGCGTCGGCCGAGGTCCGCGCGCTCAGCATCCCGCGTCGGCTGGGCATGATCGAACGCCTGGTCGACTCGTTCGAGCCACCGCTGGTGAAAGCGGATCGCCAGCGGATGGTGCGGCTGCTGGCCGTGCTGCTCAACTCGTCGGCCCTGCGCACCTGGCACGACGTGCTGCAAAGCTCGGAGGAGCAGGTGGCCGATGACGTGGACTGGATCGTTCGGGCGGCAATCGCCGCCA
>DATBME010000059.1:0-29715 GCA_036555005.1 Candidatus Limnocylindria bacterium
GGTCCAGTTCCGTGGTCGGGAGATGAGCCACGCCAACCTCGGGCGTGACCTGCTCGACCGAGCGGCGGAGCTCCTGACGGAGCACGGCACGGTCGAGCGGCCGCCGCTCCTGGAGGGCCGGAACATGTACATCGTGATGGCGCCGCTGGAGAAGCGGCCCGAGAAGAAGACGGATGGCGCGGCTGCGGAGCGGCCGACCGCCACGGCGACCGAGACGGAGGCGGCCGAGCCGGCGGAGGCATCCGAGCCGGTCGGCGGCGAGACGATCGGCGACGCGGTTGCCGCCAAGGGCGGAGCACCCACGGCGACGGCGGAGAAGACCGCGGCCAAGCCGGCCGCCGACGAGACGCAGCAGCCAGCAGAACAGGGATAACGAGTGCCGAAGATCAAGACCCATAAGGGAACGGCCAAGCGCTACAAGAAGACGGGCTCCGGCAAGTGGGTCCGCCCGAAGGCGTGGCGCGGCCATCACCTGGAGATCAAGTCCAGCCGCCGCACCCGCCGCTACGCGGGCAAGGCCATCGCCTCCAAGGCGCACCGCAAGCAGCTCGAGCGGCTGCTGCCGTACGAGTAGGAACCGATGGCTCGAGTCAAGCGCGGCGTCGCCGCGCACCGCCGCCACAAGCGCCTGCTGGCCCAGGCCAGGGGCCGACGTGGCACCCGTTCCAAGCTGGTTCGCCCGGCGCGCGAGGCGCTGTTCCACGCCCTGGTCTATGCGTACCGCGACCGCAAGAGCCGCAAGCGCGACATGCGTCGCCTGTGGATCGAGCGCATCAACGCCGCCTCGCGCCAACACGGGCTGCCGTACGGCCGCTTCATGGCCGGCCTGAAGGCGGCCGGCGTCGAGGTCGACCGCAAGGTGCTGGCCGACCTGGCTGTGCGCGAGCCGGCGGCCTTCGCCGCCATGGTCGACACCGCCAAGTCCTCGTTTACCACGTAGCCGACGTCGTCCGACGTCGGCAGCCTCGGCCCTGCTCCGGAAGCGGAGCGGGGTCGTTCGTTTTTCACCGATGATGAGCAGGTGATCGTGATCGAGTTGCGGACAGCACGCGAGGGTGGCAGTCGCCCATGTCGGGTGGCTGTCGTGCCCCTGTGCCACCGTGCGGCTGTGCTGCACGCGGGGGCGCCAACACCGTGACCCAGCGCCCCCGGCAGCTCCGCGACCAGCTGAGAGCGCTGGCCGCCGACGCCACTGCCCGCCTGGCCGGGGCTTCGCATCCGGCTGCCGTGGAGGCGATGCGCCATGAACTGCTGGGACGATCCGGGAGGCTGACGGTTCTGTTGCGCTCCCTGGGCACCGTTCCAGCCGAGGAGCGCCCGGCGCTGGGACAGCTGGCCAACGAGGTGCGCGCCGAGATCGAGTCCGCCCTGGGCGCCCGGCTAGGGGAGGTGAGCGCCGGTGCGCTGGACGCGCAGCTGGCGGCGGAGCGGCAGGACATGACCGCCCCTGGTGAGCCGGTGCGGATCGGCCACCTGCACCCGACCCACGCCGCTGAGCGCGACTTCCGCGAGATCTTCCACGCCTTCGGCTTCGAGGTGTTCGAGGGGCCGGAGATCGAGACTGACTGGTGGAACTTCGAGGCGCTGAACATCCCGCCCGACCACCCTGCCCGCGACCTATGGGACACGATGTACGTGGCCGAGCCGGGCAGCGACCCGCCCCGCCCGGCCGAGGACGGCACCATCCTGCGCACACACACCTCGCCGGCCCAGATCCGCGCCATGAAGGCGCTGGAACCTCCCATCCGGGTCATCACGCCGGGTCGCTGCTTCCGCTACGAGAACGCGGCCGCCGACCGCAACTTCGAGTTCTTCCAGATCGAGGCGCTGGTCGTCGACCGCGACACCTCGCTGGCCGACCTGAAGGGCATGCTGGAGGAGCTGGCGCACGCCATGTACGGACCCGGGACGCGAACACGCTTCCGGCCCGGCTACTACCCGTTCACCGAGCCCAGCGTGGCGTTCGACATCAGCTGCCAGGTGTGCGGCGGGGTGGGCTGCCCGGCCTGCAAGCGGAGCGGCTGGGTCACGATCCTGGGCGCCGGCATGGTCCATCCCGCCGTCATCCGCAACGGCGGCTACGAACCGGACGAGTACCAGGGCTACGCGGTCGGATTCGGCCTCGATCGGCTGGCCATGAACCGCCACGGCATCGCCGACATCCGGTCGCTGATGGGCGCTGACCTGCGCTTCCTCGAGCAGTTCCCGGGCGGGCGCTAGGCCGATGCTGGTTCCGCTCTCCTGGCTGCGCGAGTACGTCGACGTCAGCCTCTCCCCGGAGGCCCTAGCCGAGCAGCTGACGCTGCGCGGCATGGAGGTCCAGGGCATCACCGTGTCCGGCGCGGACTGGACCGATGTGGTGGTCGGGCGCCTGCTCAGCGTTGAGCGGCATCCGAACGCGGACAAGCTGTGGCTGACCAGCGTGGATGCAGGCGGCGACGCTCCGCTCCAGATCGTGTGCGGCGCCGACAACGTCTCGCCCGGCGACCTGGTCCCGGTCGCCATGGTCGGCGCCGTGCTGCCCGGCGACCGGCGCATCGAGCGGTCGAAGATCCGTGGCGTCGAGTCGCAGGGCATGCTCTGCTCGGCGATCGAGCTGGG
Organism: Candidatus Limnocylindria bacterium; assembly: GCA_036555005.1. Taxonomy (GTDB): domain Bacteria; phylum Chloroflexota; class Limnocylindria; order QHBO01; family QHBO01; genus DASSCW01. The sequence continues at coordinate 2,602 of DATBME010000059.1, forward strand.
GCTCGGCGACGACGCGGAGGGGATCCACCTGCTGGGTGGCGCCGGCGACGACCTGCCGCTGGGCGCGCCGCTGGGACCGATCGTCGGCGAGGTCGTGCTGGACGTCGACGTCAAGCCGAACCGCGGCGACGCCCTGTCGATGGTCGGGCTGGCGCGCGAGGTGGCGGCCATCACGGGTGGAGAGCTGCGCCTGCCGGACGCATCGGTCCAGGATGACCCATCGCTGCGAACCGATGAGCACGTCAGCGTGGAGATCGACGATCCGGCCGGCTGTCCGCGCTTCGCCGCCCGCTGGCTGGATGAGGTGCGGAACGGCGCCTCGCCGCCGTGGATGCAGCAGAGGCTGCTGGCCGCCGGCATGCGGCCCATCTCGGCGGTGGTGGACGTCACCAACTACGTCATGCACGAGCTCGGCCAGCCGATGCACGCCTACGACGCGGACACCGTGCCCGACGGCCGGATCGTGGTGCGCCGCGCACGAGCCGGCGAGATGCTGGAGACGATCGACCACGAACAGCGCCGGCTCGACGAGCGGATGCTGGTCATCGCCGATCGCGAGCGGGCGATCGGCCTGGCCGGGATCATGGGCGGCGCCGGGACCGAGGTCACCGCCGACACGCGCCGCGTGATCCTGGAGTCGGCCATCTTCCATGGCCCGACCATCCGCAACACCGCGCGCCGCCTGGCACTGCGCTCGGAGGCGAGCATGCGTCACGAGAAGGGGATCGGCCACCAGCTGCCGCGCTATGCCGCGGACCGGGCCGTGCGGCTGATGGCCGAGATCACCGGCGCCCGGGTGGCGTCGGGCATCGTCGACAATGATCCGGAGCCCGCCGCGCCGCGGGTGGTGGAGGTGGACCTGGCACGCATCGAGCGCCTGCTGGGCATCGCGCTGGATGCCGAGCAGGTGGGCGCGCTGCTGCGACCGCTGGGCTTCGCGGTCGCCGGCACCGGGCCAATGGCCGTGACGGTGCCGGACCACCGGCTGGACGTGGTGGCCTGGGAGGACGTGGCCGAGGAGATCGCCCGCGCCCACGGGTACGACCGCATCCCGGGCCGCCTGCCGGAGGCTGCGCTGCCGCCCTTCAGACCCGATCCGTCCGAGCCGCGGCATCGGGTCCGGCGCATCCTGGCCGGCCTGGGGCTGGATGAGGTGGTGCTGCACGCCCTGATCGGCGCCGATGACCTGGCCCGTTCCGGATACGAGGCGGACGATCCCGACCTCATCCGCCTGGCCAACCCGCTCGCCGAGCAGCACAGCATCATGCGGCCAGTGACCTACCCCTCGATGCTGGCAGCGCTGGCTGAGAACGTCCGGCAGCGGCGTACCGACCCGTGGCTGTTCGAGGTGGGCAAGGCCTACTGGCAGGGGGGGAGCAAGGGACCGGCCTGGGCGGAGACGGCCGGCAGCGGGCGCTGGGAGGCATGGCACGTCACCATCGGGTTGCTCGGCCCGCGGGTGCCACCGGTCCCGTCGCGAACGGAGCCGGATGCCGACGTGAACACCCTGAAGGGGCTGATCGAGGCGCTGCATGCCGCGCTCGGAGCACCGCCGCCGGCCTACCAGGCCGAGACGGCGGAGGAGCTTCATCCGCACCTGCATCCGGGTCGTGCGGCCCGCCTGCTGGACGCCACCGGACGCGACTACGGCAGCCTCGGGGAAGTGCATCCGCGGATCGCCGCGGCCTGGGGTCTTCCTGGGCGGCCGGTGATCGCATCAGTCAACCTGGGTGCCCTGCTTTCATTGGTGCCGGAGGAGGTGCTGGCTGAGCCCGTCCCGCCGGCGCAGCCGGTCGACCGCGATCTGGCGGTGTCGGTCGACGAGGCCACGCCGCTGGGTGACCTGCTGCGCGTGCTGCGCATGAGCGCCGGCCCGCTGCTGGTCGAGGCGCGGCCGTTCGACGTCTATCGCGGACCGCAGGTCGGGGAGGGTCGCGTGTCGTACGCGATCGCGCTGCGCTTCCAGCCCGAGAAGGCCGGCGACGAGAAGTCCGTGGAGCGTGCTATGAGCAAGCTGCGCGGTGCGCTGCAGCACCACCTGGGGGCCCAGATCCGCTGAACGAAGGTCACGTGTGGCGACCTTGTGCGCCGCGAAGCGTGACTGCTACCCTTCGGCGGCCCGCGTCGGGTCCGCCCGGCCGGGACCCTCATGTCAGCAGGAGGACGAGGATTCCGTGGAGTTCATCTCCGAACTGAGGCCGATCGACCTGTTCGTGGTCCTGTGCCTGGCCGCCGGCGTGTTCGCCGGCTTCACGCAGGGCATCATCCGCACCGCCCTGAACTGCCTGGTGGTGCTGGTCGCGTTCGTTGTCGCCTCCATCCTGCGAGATCCGCTCTTCGACCTGCTCACCTTCTGGCAGGCCTTCTCACCCGAGCTGCGCCTGGAGATCGTGTACCTGGTGCTGTTCATCGTGGTGCTGGTGGGCGGCTGGTTCGCCGTGCGGTCGATCTGGCAGCGCAGCCGGCTGCCGATCCCGAAGCAGCTTGACGAGATCGGCGGGGCCATCCTGGGCGTCCTGTTCGCCGCCATGACCATCACGTTCCTGATGGTCGTGCTGGATGCCTTCTTCACCACCGCACCGGATGCCGCGACGGCACAAGCCGGCGTGCTCCGAAGCTTCTACATGGCCATGAACGAATCGGTCCTGGTCGACTTCTTCCGCGCGGCGCTGCTGCCGTTCTTCGCCGTTATCCTCAGGCCGCTGCTCCCAGAGGACATCGCCGAACTGCTGGTCGCCCCATGATCGGGGCCCTGGCCGGATCGGATCAGCCGGTCGCCGGGGCGCTCATCACCGACCGCTCGTGGTTCGATCGCCCGGCGCTGGAGCTCGCCCCCGACCTGCTGGGCATGACCCTGATCCACGACGCGCCGCAGGGACGCATCGCCGGCCGGCTGGTGGAGGTCGAGGCCTACCAGGGCCCGGAGGACATGGCCGCGCACTCGTCGCGGGGACGGACGCCGCGCAACGCGGTGATGTTCGGCGCGCCGGGCCACCTCTACGTCTACCTGATCTACGGGCTGCACCTGTGCGCCAACGTGGTCTGCGGTCCCGGCACCAAGCCGGAGGCCGTGTTGCTGCGGGCGGCCGAGATCACCACCGGCCACGACCTGGCGCGACGCCGTCGCGGAGACGTGCCCGAGCATCGTCTGGCGGCGGGACCGGGCAACCTGGGCGCGGCGTTCGGGCTGGAGCGCGGAATGGACGGCGCCGACCTTCTGGCCGGGCCAATCCACCTGGCCCGCGGGATCCCGCCGGCACGGATCGAACGCTCTCCGCGCGTCGGCGTGGACTACGCGGGCGAATGGGCGGCTCGACCGATGCGCTTCTCGATCGCGGATGACCCGCACCGCTCCCGACGCTGAGCCCGCGGCCGCCGCCGATCCGGGCACGCTGCGGGCTCTGGAGTTCGGCGCCATCGTCCACCTGCTGGCCGAGCTGACGGCCTTCGGCCCGTCGCGCGAGCTGGCCGAGGCGATCCAGCCGGTCGCCGACCCGGTCCACGTGTCGCTGCTCCAGGATCAGACGGGCGAGGCGGTCCAGCTGCTGGACGACCAGGCACAGGCCAGCATCGGCGGCGCTCGGGACGTCCGGGGCGCGGTCGGTCGTGCGCGGCGTGGCGGCCGCCTGACCGCGCTGGAGCTGCTGGACGTGGCCGAGACGGCTCGCGCCGCGGGCCTGTTCGCCGCGCGGCTGGCCGACTGGAAGGGATCGCACCTCGCCGGGCTCCGGGACGAGCTGGACCCGGCACCTGGACTGCGTGAGCGCATCGAGCGCAGCGTCGACGAGAGCGGTGAGGTGCTGGACTCCGCCTCGTCCGAGCTGGCCGCCATTCGCAAGCGGCTGCGGACGGCGCAGGACCGCGTGCGCGAGCGCCTCAACGCCATGCTGCATTCGGCCGACCTGGCCGGGGTGATCGGGGAAGCGATCGTCACCCAGCGCAGCGGGCGCTACGTGATCCCCATCCGCGCCGAGGCCAAGGGCCGGGTCAAGGGGATCGTCCACGACCAGAGCGCCTCGGGCGCGACCCTGTTCGTCGAGCCGCTGAGCGTGGTGGAGCTGAACAACACCTGGACCCAGGCCAGCCTGGACGCGGCCCGCGAGGAGGAGCGCATCCTGGACGAGCTATCCCGGGAGGTGGAGACGCGTGCCGAGTCGCTGCTCGCCTCGTTGGCGGCCCTGGCCCGCGCGGACCTTTGGTTGGCCCGCGCCCGGCTGGCGGCGCAGATGGACGCCGTGCGCCCGGCGGTCGCCGACGACGCCACCGAGCTGCTCAGCGCCCGGCACCCGCTGCTGGGCGCGGGCGCCGTGCCGATCGACCTGCGGCTGGGTGAGCGGTTCGGCTACCGGGCGCTGGTGGTCACCGGCCCGAACACGGGCGGCAAGACGGTCTCGCTCAAGACGCTGGGCCTGCTGGCGCTGATGCACCAGGCCGGCCTGCGGGTGCCCGCCGCCGACGGCGCGCGGCTGCCGGTCTTCAGCCGGGTGATGGCGGACATCGGCGACGAGCAGAGCATCGCCCAGTCGCTCTCCACCTTCTCCAGCCACCTGCGCAACGTGGTGCGCTTCGTGGCGGCGGCCCGCGCGGGGACGCTGGTGCTGCTGGACGAGATCGGAGCCGGGACCGATCCGACGGAGGGATCGGCCCTGGCGATGGCGGTCGTCGAGCGGCTGCTGCAGCAGGGCGCCACGCTGGCGGCGACCACCCACTACGCCGAGCTGAAGACCTTCGCCCAGGAGCATCCGCTGGTCAGCAACGCCTCGGTGGCCTTCGACGTGGCCACCCTGCAGCCCACCTATCGGCTCGAGATCGGCCTGCCCGGCAAGTCGCAGGCCTTCGCCATCGCCGAGCGGCTGGGGCTGCCGGAGCCGATCCTTGACGACGCCCGCTCTCGCCTGGCTGCCGAGCACGTGACCATGGAGGAGACGCTCGCCGCCCTGGCGGCGGCGCAGGAGGCGCGCTCGGCGGAGCTGGAAGAGGCTCGCTCCGCGCGCGAGGCGGCGACGGCCGAACGCGCCCTGGCCCGGACCGGCGTGGGCCGGGCGCGACGCGAGGCGGCCCAGATCCTGGCCGATGCCCGGCGGGCGGCGGACGACCTGCTCGCCCGGGCCGAGCGCGAGGTGGCCGACGCGCGACGGGAGCTGACGCGCCAGCGGAACATGGCCGGCGGCCGGCGCGCCGACGAGCGGACGGCCGCGGCGCAGGCCATGGACCGGCTCGCGGCCGACCTCGAGCGGACGCGGGGCGCCGCAGCGGCCACCGCCACCGAACCGCCGCAGGCCGACGCTGACGATGGGGCCCCCGCCCCTCGGGTCGGCCTGTGGGGCCGCAGCCGGACCCTGGGCAGCACCGGGCGGATCGTCGAGATCAGCGGCCGCACCGGCCGTGTGACGCTGGAAACGGACGAGGCACGGGTCGTGGTGCCGTCGGACGACGTCGAGATCGTCGACGAGCCGATCCGCGGACCGGCGCCGCGCGACACCGAGGCCGAAGGGCTCCGCCGCCGTGCCGCGGAGCGCATCTCACCCAGGCTGGACCTGCGGGGCGAGCGAGTCGAGGAGGCGCTGGAGCGGCTCAGCGGCTACCTCGACGAGGCCCTGCTGGCGGGGCTGGACGAGGCCGTGATCGTGCACGGCGCCGGCACCGGCGCCCTGCGGCGCTCGATCCGCGAGTACCTGGCCGACCATCCGCGGGTGCGCAGCACCCGTCCGGGGCGCCGGGAGGAGGGCGGCGACGGCGCGACCGTCGCGCTGCTCTAGGACTCCGGCGTCGGGCTCGGCGTGGGCGTCGCTTCCGGCGTGGCCGCCGGCGTGGGCGTCACCGTGGCCTCAGGGGTCGGGCTCGGCGTGGGGGATGGCGACGGCGTGGGCGTCGAGGTCGGGAACTCGCCCGGCGTGCAGGTCTCGATCGGCGCCAGGCGCGCGTCCAGGCGCTGGGCCGGGCTGCGCCCGAGCGACGCCTCCTGGCCCTGCCACTGCTCGATCCAGCGCCGGTTGGCGCGCTCCCAGGTGGCGAAGTCCCGCTCCCAGCCCACCAGATCCAGGTAGATCCCGCCCGCGTCGAATTCGGTCTCGCGGACGTCGCCGCAGCCCTCCTGCCAGATCCTGCCGCTCTCGTCCTCGATGCGGTAGCGCTGGTGCACCGTGTCCTGCTGCTGTGGCTGGTTGGAGGTGGCGAACAGCTCGGTCACGGTCGTCCGCGTCAGGTCGCCCGGCAGCAGGCCGCTCATGGCATCCACCTCGGCCTCCACGATCCCGTCCGGGCGCGGGAAGTCGCGCAGCGGCAGGTCCGCCGCTTCCGTCACCTCCTCCATGTAGTCATGCCAGATGAAGGTCGGGCCATCGGCGGCGAACACGTCGGCGATGGGGGAGAAGTCGCTGTTGCCGACCCACACGCCGGTGACCAGGGCGCCCTCGACGACGGCGGGATCCGGATCGGGCGCCAGGAAGCCGAAGGCCTGCAGGTCGCGGAAGTCGTTGGTGGTGCCGGTCTTCAGGGTCGCCGGGCGGCGGCCCTCATCGGTCGTCAGCTGGAAGCGCGCGCCCCAGATCGAGTTCTCGGCCGGGTCGGTGTTATCGGCCAGGATGTCGGTGACCAGGTAGGCGGCCTGCTCGGACAGGACGCGCCGCGGGTCGGCCGCATCCTGGGCGTGGTCGTAGATGACCGTGCCGTCGCGGTCGGTGATCCTCTCGATCATGTACGTCTCCGCCTGGACGCCGCCGTTGGCCAGCACCCCGTAGGCGGCGGCCAGGTCGATCTGGTGCACGCCGATGGTGCCCAGCGTCAGGGAGGGGACGGCCACCGCGTCCCGCTGGCGCGGATCCCACTCCAGGCCCAGGTTCTCCGCCATGGCCACCACTTCATCGGTGCCGATCATCTGCTGCGCCTTGGCGACCGGGATGTTCCATGAGTACTTCAGCGCGTCGCGCACGCGGACCGGCCCGCGCTGCCCACCGTCGGCGTTCGGGACCGTGTAGCCCTCCACGATCTGGCCCTGCACGTCCATGATCATGCTGGCCGGGGTGAGGTCGCCCCGCTCGAAGCCGGTGGCGTAGGTGATCGGCTTGAAGGCGGACCCGGACTGGCGGTAGGCCTGCCCGGCCACGTCGAACTGCGGCTGGTGCTCCGGCGTGGCACGCCCGTAGTAGTTGGCCGATCCGACGTAGGCGATCACCGCGCCGCTGCGATAATTCAGGGTGACCAGCGCGTCGTTGTTGATGTTGCGGCCCTGGAGCTGCTTGATCCAGCCCAGTGCCTCCTCGCCGTAGCGCGCCACCAGCTGCTCGTCGCTGAGCCGATCCAGGTCGTAGGCCACGCGCGCCCACTTCTCGGCCGCGCGCTGGTAGCGGTCGTACTGCAGGGTGGTGTCGATCAGCAGGCCGCCGCGATCCAGCAGGTTCTCGTCGCCCAGCAGCCTGGCTGCCTCGCGCCGCACGGCGTAGACGAAGTGCGGGGCCCGATACCGGTCGGCGCGCTGCGGGGCGAGCACGATCTCCTCCGCCGCGGCCTCCGCCGCCTGCGCCTCGGTGATGTAGCCCTCATCCACCATGTTGGCGAGCACGAACGACTGGGTGGTCTTCGCACCCGCGCTGGCCGGCACGACCAGGATCGTGCGGCCGCGGTCGTCGGTCTCCTCGACGGCCTCGGTCGTCGGGTCCAGGCGCGAAGGCGCGCGGACGAGAGAGACGAGCATCGCCGCTTCGCCGACGGTCAGCTGGTCGTCAGGGTCGTCGGAGGTGATGTCCTTGCCGAAGTAGGCCTCCGCCGCGGCCTTGATGCCGTAGGCCTGGTTTCCGTAGTAGACCTGGTTCATGTACATCTCGAGGATGCGCTCCTTGCCCTCGCGACCGCCGTAGCGCTCGCCGACGCGCAGGGCGAGGATCCACTCCTTGATCTTCCGCTCGTACAGGCGACTGGGATCGGCCATCAGGTCGGCGTCGAAGAGGCGGATGCGCACCAGTTGCTGGCAGATGGTCGAGCCGCCGGAGACCTGCTCGCCGGCCGCCAGGTTCTGGGCGATGGCCCGCACGATGCCCCGGAAGTCGATGCACGGGTTCACCCAGAAGGACGCGTCCTCGGCGGCAACCTGGGCATCGACGAGGAGCTGCGGGATCTCGTCGTACGGCACCACCTCGCGCTGCTCGGCCGCGAAGGTGGCCAGCTGCACGCCATCAGCCGACACCACCTGCGATCCCTCGTCCAGGTTGAAGTCCTCGAGGTTCTCGACCGCTGGGAGGCCGTTGGTGTAGCCGGCATAGACGGTCATGAGGCCGATGAAGAGCGCAGCCGCCATGGCGACGAAGGAGGCCATGATGACCATCGGCAGCACCGCCGGACCGCGCCGTCGCACCTGGCGATGGGCAGCGTCAGGCGGTCGGGCGGGGCGAGGGGAGGCGCCACGCGGCGCCGGGCGGCGAGACATCGGTTGCGGACGATAGCACGGAGTGTGGCTTGCCTATACTCAGCCACCCATGACGGCCGAGATCCTCGACGAGTTACGCTGGCGCGGCCTGCTGGCCCTGTCGACCGATGAGGAGGCGCTCGACCGCGCCCTGGCGGCGGGACCGCTGACCTTCTACTGCGGCTTCGATCCCACCGCGCCCTCCCTGCACTTCGGCAATCTCGTGCAGCTGGTCACCATGCGCCGGCTGCAGGAAGCGGGGCACCATCCGATCGCGGTGGTGGGCGGGGCCACCGGTCTGGTGGGTGACCCCAGCGGCAAGTCCGCCGAACGGGCGCTCAACGAGCGCGAGGTGGTGGACGCCTGGGTCGAGCGCATTGCGTCGCAGGTCACCGGGCTGCTCCGCTTCGACGGCGACAACCCGGCCCGGATCGTGAACAACCTGGAGTGGACGGGCGACATGAGCGCGCTCACCTTCCTGCGCGACATCGGCAAGCACTTTCCGGTTAACCGCATGCTGGCCCGCGAGGTGGTCAGCTCGCGCCTGGAGGAGGGGATCAGCTACGCCGAGTTCAGCTACCAGGTGCTGCAGGCCCTGGACTACCTGGAGCTGTACCGGCGCTACGGCACCGTGCTGCAGACCGGCGGCAGCGACCAGTGGGGAAATCTCACCTCTGGCGTGGACCTCATCCGACGGGTGGAGGGCGCATCGGTCCATGCCCTGGCAACACCGCTCATCACGCGCACTGATGGCACCAAGTACGGGAAGACCGAGGTGGGGGCCCTCTGGCTGGACCCGGCCATGACCACGCCGTACGCCTTCTACCAGTACTTCCTGAACCAGGCCGATGCCGATGCCAGCGCCCTTCTGCGCACGTTCAGCCTGCGATCGCACGAGGAGATCGAGGATCTGGAGCGCTCGCTTGCCGAGCGTCCGGAGGAGCGCCGCGCGCAGCAGGCCCTGGCCGAGGAGCTGACCGCCATGCTGCATGGGCCGGACCAGGCGCGCGCGGTGCGGGCCGCCTCGCAGGCGATCTTCGGCCAGGGGGACCTGCGCGCGCTGGACGAGGCCACCGTGGCCGCGGTAGCGGCGGCCGTGCCACGCACCGAAGTCGACGGGGAGCTGCCCTCGGTCACCGACATGCTCGTGGCCAGCGGCCTGGCCAGCAGCCGATCCGATGCGCGCCGCACGGTGACGGAGGGCGGGGCCTACCTCAACAACGAGCGGGCCGGGGACCCGGAGCAGCGGCCCGCGGCCGCCGACCTGCTGCACGGCCGCTGGCTGGTGCTGCGGCGGGGCAAGCGCACGGTGGCGATGGTCGAGCGCAGGGGCTGACTCCCGCCCCAGTCACCTCGATCAGCCGGGCTAGTGGCGGTCGCCGGCCGCCACCTTCGACTCGTGCTCGGCGATCACCTTCTCGGCCACGTTGTGGGGCACCTCCGCGTAGTGGTCCAGCTTCCAGCTGAAGCTGCCGCGGCCCTGGGTGATGGAGCGCAGCTCGGTGGCGTAGTGGAACATCTCCGCCTGCGGCACCTGCGCCTTAAGGTGCTGCTTTCCGTTGTTGGAGTCCATCCCCAGCACGTGGCCGCGCTTGGAGGTGATCTGGCCCATCACGTCGCCCATGTACTCGTCCGGGACCACCACCTCCACCTCCAGGATCGGCTCCAGCAGGGTCGGGTTGGCCTCGGGAAAGGCCCGCTTCAGCGCCTGCGAGGCCGCGACCTTGAAGGCCATCTCGCTGGAGTCGACGGTGTGGTAGCTGCCATCCACCAGGGTGGCCTTCATGTCGACCACCGGATAGCCCGCCAGCACGCCCTCGCCCATGGCCTCGCGCAGGCCCCTCTCGACGGCCGGGATGTACTGCTTCGGCACCACGCCACCGACGATCCGGTTCCCGAACTCGAAGCCGGAGCCGGGTTCCGTCGGCTCGAACTCGATCACCACGTGGCCGAACTGTCCGTGGCCGCCGGTCTGCCGCTTGAAGCGGTTGTCGATGCGGGTGGGCTTGCGGATGGTCTCGCGGTACGGCACCTTCGGGGTGCCGGTCTTGACCGATGCGCCGAACTTGCGCTTCAGCCGCTCGACGATGACGTCGACGTGCGCATCGCCCATGGCGGTCAGGATCGTCTCGCCGGTGCCCTCCTCGCGGTGCACGCGCATCGCTGGCTCCTCCTCGAGCATGCGCTGCAGGGCCTGGCCCAGCTTGTCCAGGTCCGCCTTGGACTCCGGCTCGATGCTGACCTGCAGCGTCGGCTGCGGGAAGGTCGGCTTGGCGAGCTCCAGCGCGTGGGCCCGATCGGTGACGAGCGTGTCGCCGGTCTGCGTGCTCGTCAGCTTGGCGACGGCCGCGATGTCGCCGGGGCCGGCCTGCGCCATGTTCGACTGGTCCTTGCCCATCAGGGCCAGCACGTTGCCGATGCGCTCCTCCTCCCGCTGCGTCGCGTTCCACAGGTGGTCCTGGGCCTTCAGGCTGCCCGATACCACTCGGAAGAAGGTGAGGCGGCCGACGAACGGATCGGCGGTGGTCTTGAACACCTGGGCCACGAACGGGCCGGACGGGTCGGGCGCGATCTCGGTGCCATCGGTCGTGACCCGTCCGCCCACCTCGGCCGCGGAGGGGACGTGCCTGGCGATCATGGCGGTCAGCTCGCGGACCCCGATGTTCTTCAGCGCGCTGCCCACGAAGACCGGCACCACGCTGCCCTCGCGGGTGCCCTTGTGGAGCGCCTCCTCGATCTCGGCGTCGCTGATCTCCTCGCCCTCGAGGTACTTGTTCATGAGGTCATCGGACGCCTCGGCCGCGGCTTCGACCAGCGCCTCGCGACGCTGCTCCTCGCCGGCGCGCAGCTCATCGGGGATGGGTGCCTCCTTGGGCGTGCCACCCTCGTAGACGTTGGCGTGCTGCTCGATGACGTCCACGTAGCCCCTGAACCCGTCGGCGCTGCCGATCGGCAGGTAGACCGGCGCGATCTTGGGGCCGAAGCGAGCCTTCAGCTGGTCGAGCACCGCGTCGAAGTTGGCGTTCTCGCGGTCCATCTTGTTGATGAACACGAAGCGCGGGAGCCTGCGCTCGTCCGCCAGGCGCCAGACCGCCTCGGTCCCGACCTCCACGCCCGCGCTGGCGTCGATCACCACCACCACGGCATCGACCGCGGCCAGCGCCTCGATCACGTCCGACTGGAAGTCGGCGTAGCCGGGCGTGTCGACCAGCGTGATCCGCGAGCCGTCGGCCTCGAGCGTCCCGATCGCCAGGTTGATGCTCTGCTTGCGCTTCTGCTCATCGGGGTCGTGGTCGAGCGTGGCGGTGCCGGCGTCCACGCTGCCCATCCGCTGGATCGCGCCGGCGTCGAAGAGCATGGCTTCCGCGAGGCTCGTCTTGCCGGCGCCACCGTGGGAGACGAGCGCAACGTTGCGGATGCGGTCGGGAGTGGTCGGCTTCATCGGTGCTCCTTGTGCACGGGCACGGGGCCCAGGAGTGGTCCCGGGCTGGTCGAAAGGCCGTTGTGGGAGGGCCATTATAGGGACGCTCCGGCGCCGGCCCAAGATCGGCCGTGGTCTAGAATTGCCGACCGACACGAGGTCGATGCTGCCAGGGTGCGGACGGCACGCGCGGTCGCCTGCCCGAACGCAGCTGCGGACGGATGGAAGCGAGCGGTACGGAGGTCGACGTGACCGATTCCTCCGACGGGCCGGCCGCGGGCAAGGGCCCGGACCAGCCTCCGCGACCGCGCTCCCGCAGGAGCACGCCGCGCCGTGCGACGGCGGAGAAGGCCGCCGCCGAGAAGGCCGCCGCCGAGACGCCCGCCACTCCCGACGCGACCATCCCTCCACCGACGACTCCGGCGGCCGCCGCGTCGCCGCCGGCCAGCACGCCGCCCGAGCCTCCGGCGACCGCCCCGCCCATCACCGTCGCCGGGAGCGAACCGGAGCCACAGCCATCGCCACCGGCCAGCCGCTGGCGGACCGTCGGTGCGTGGATCCTGACCGTGCTGGCCGGGATCGCGGTCGCCGCCTCGGTGGTCGGCTACTGGGCGCACGAGACGCTGCTCAACACGGACCGCTTCATGGAAGCGATCACCCCCGCGGTCCAGAGCGACGCCGTGAAGCGCGTGGTGGCCGATCGGGTGTCCGACCAGGTGCTCGAGGCGCTCGACCTCGACACGCGCGTCGCAGAAGCCCTGGACGCCGCCGGCGACCGCATCAGCGAGGCGATCGCGGACGCCCTCGACCTCGCGCCCGACCAAGTCGCCAGGCTGCAGCGGCTCGACACCGGGCTGCAGCTGCTGGCAGGCTCGATCGCCGGCGGCCTGGAGACGCGCATCCGCGATGCGATCACCGAGTTCGTGGTGTCCCGTGAGGGAGATGGGCGGCTGCTGGAGCTGGTCGCAGTGCTGCACGAGCGCACGGTGCTGCTGTTGCGCGACGAGCTCGATCAGCTGCCTTCCATCGTCGTCGATAGCGGCGAGGTCAGGCTCAACCTGGTGCCGCTGGTGGCGGAGTCGATCCGCCGGGTGGTGAACGCCGGCATCGTCGCGATCGGCGGCGAGCGGCAGATCCCGGAGTTCGACTCGGCCGAGGATGTCGAGCAGGCGATCGACCGCCTGGCGACGGCCCTGGGCAGGGATCTGCCGCCGGACTTCGGGCAGGTGGCGCTGATGAATGAGGACCAGCTGCGCAACGCCCAGAACCTGATCCAGACCTTCGACCGGCTGGTCTGGGTGCTGATCGTGGTGGCCATCGTGCTGGCGGTGCTGGCCGTCCTCCTGGCACCGTCGTGGACCACCGGCCTGCTCCGGGTCGGTGGCGCGGTGGCAGTGGCCGTGATCATCGGCTGGTTCGCGGTGAGCGTCATTAGCGACGCGGTCGCGCAGGCCGCCCGCACGCCCGAGGGCCAGAATGCCGTGGCCGACGTGGCCCGTGCGGTGGTGCATTCACTCCAGCCGCTGGCCGCGCTGCTGATCGTGCTGGGACTGCTGGTGGCGGTCGGCGCGTTCGTGCTCGATCGGCGAGCCGCCGCCGAGGCGGCAGCGTGACGGGAATCGGTGGCAGCCCGGAGGCGACCCCCTCGCCACCCATGGTCCCGCTGGCCCTGCATCGGGCAGGTGCCATCGCCTGGCGCATCCTGGTGGTGGTCGGGCTGCTCGCGATCGTGGTCTGGCTCGCCTACGTGCTGGGCACCGTCACGGCCTCGATCCTGATCTCGTTGATCGTGGCCGCGACGTTCGCACCCGTGACCCGCAGCCTTCGAGCCCGCGGCTGGTCAAGAGCCAAGGCGGCGGCTGTGGTGACGTTCTCGGCCGTCGTGGTGGCAGGGGTGATCCTGGCGCTGGTGGTCCTGGCCTTCGTGCCTTATGTCCCCGACTTGGTGGATGCGATCGCAACCGGCGTCGCGGAGCTCAAGGTCCGCCTCCGGGAGGCAAACCTCGACCCAGGGGTCGCGGCGGCGATCGAGAGCACTGTCACCGCCGTACGCAGCTGGCTCGCGGGCCACGTCGCCGGCTTGGCGGGGGCGATCGCCGGCGCCGTGACCGTCGGCATCCTGTCGCTCTTCCTGACCTACTACGTCCTGGCCGACGGCGACAACTTCTGGGATCGCTTCCTCGATGCCACCGACGAGCGCTACCGCTCGGAGGTCGAAACGACCGGCTGGGAAGCGCTGGAGCGGGTCGGCGGATATCTGCGCGGAACCGCCATCCTGGCAGGCTTCCGGGCCATGGTCGTGCTGGTGCTGCTGGTCCTCTTCGACGTCCCTCTCGCGGCGCCACTGGCGGTGCTCGTGTTCCTTGGTGGGTTCATTCCGTACGTGGGCCCGCTGGTGGCCACGCTGGCCGTGCTACTTGCCACGCTGGCCACGACAGACATCGAGACCACGATCCTGCTGTTCGTGCTGCTGGGCCTGGCGACCCTGCTTCAGAACCAGCTGTTGCGGCCGTTCATCTACGGCCGCTCGATCCAGCTCCACCCGGCGGTGATCCTGACCGCGCTGCCGATCGCCGGCTACGTGGCCGGCATGATCGGCCTGTTCGCCGCCCTGCCAGTCATCGCCTTCGCGGTGGCCATCGGCGGCACGGTGCTGCACCTGCTGGAGCCTCCGGTCGAGGACAGCACCCGAGTGGTCTCGGGCTGGCTCGACCGCGTTGCCCAGTGGAGCTGGCGCTCGCTGGCGGTCATCGGCGTGGTGGGGGTCGTGGTCGTCTTGATCGCGCAGGTCCCGCTGGTGGTGATTCCGATTATCGTGGCGGCCGTCATCGCCGCCACGATCGCGCCGCTCGCTGGGGCGCTGCAGCGCCGCGGGTGGAAGACCAGCCGTGCAGCCGCGACTGTCACCGGCGGCACGTTCCTGCTGCTCCTTGCCATCATCGTGATCGCGGTCGCGCAGCTGGCCGGTCCCATGATCGACGCGATGCGCGCCTCGTTCGACGGCGCGCAGGCCGCCAACGCGACGGCGAGCGGCGACCTGGAAGCGCTGATCGGCCTGGTCGCCAGCGTCGGTAGCGCGATCGTAGAAGCCATCGGCACGGTCGCCGGCGCGATCTCAGTGCTGGCAGTGATCCTGGTCCTGTCACCGCTGCTTGCGTTCTACCTGCTGCGCGACGCCCAACGTGGGTGGGCCCACGTAACGGCCCGGGCGACGCCGTGGCGCCGCGCGGAGCTGCAGCGCGCGGGGGTGGAATCGACCGAGATCCTGGGCGGCTACATGCTCGGCACGGCGGCCATCTCGGCGGTGGGAGCCATCAGCCAGCTGGCGATCATGCTGCTGCTGGGCCTGCCGTTCGCCGTCCCGATCGCGGTGCTGAGCTTCATCGCCTGCTTCATCCCGTACATCGGCGGCTTCGTGACGACCGGCCTCGCGTTCCTGATCGCGGTGGCCTACGGCACGCCGGTGGAGATCGTGATCATGTTCGTCTACACCATCGTCTTCAACCTGGTGCAGGGCAACATCGTCACGCCGCTGGTCTACAGCCGGACGGTCAGCCTGCACCCGGCCGTCGTGCTGCTGGCCATCCCCGCCGGCGGGGCGCTGGCCGGCATCGCCGGCATGTTCCTGATCGTGCCGATCCTGGCCGTGATCCAGTCCAGCTGGCGCTCGGTGGTGCTGGTGCTGGGCGACGAGCCGGCGGCGCCGCCGGCTCCCGCAGCCGACCCGGACGAGGCCTCACCGGCCGTGCTGGTGCCGAAGCCGGCCGACTGAGGTCAGGAGGGCCGCATCGGTCCCGTTTGCTAGAATTCGCGCTCGCACGAGCACGATTGAGCCCGCGTCAGCACGTGGGCGGGAGAGACGATGTCTGGCCACAGCAAGTGGTCGCAGATCAAGCGACAGAAGGGCGCCAACGACGCCAAACGCGGCGCGCTGTTCACCAAGCTGACGCGCGAGATCATCACCGCCGCCCGCCAGGGTGGAGGCGACGTGGACGGCAACTACCGGCTGCGGATGGCGGTGGACAAGGCCCGATCCAACTCGATGCCGGCCGAGAACATCAAGCGCGCCATCGAGCGGGCGACTGGCAGCGGGGCCGATGCGGAGCAATACGAGGAGATCACGTACGAGGGCTTCGGTCCCGCGAACGTGGCGGTGATCGTGGCCGCCATGACCGACAACCGGAACCGGACCGCCGCCGAGATCCGGTCGATCTTCACCAAGTCGGGCGGCTCGCTCACGCCGGTGTCGTGGCAGTTCGAGCAGCGCGGCATCATCAGCGTGCCGCTCAACGGGCAGGATCCGGACGAGGTCACGCTGGCCGCCATCGACGCCGGCGCCATGGACGTCAGCTCGCCGGAGGCTGGCGCCATCCTGGTCACCACCGTCCCGTCGGAGCTGGAGGCGGTGCGCACGGCTCTGTCAACCGCGGGCTACGCCGCCGACTCCGCCGAGCTGTCGATGGAGCCCACCACCCGCGTGGAGATCGGCGACGAGAAGACGGCGCGCGGCGTGCTCACGTTCGTCGAACGGCTCGAGGACCTGGACGACGTCCAGAACGTGTACGCCAACTTCGACATTCCCGATGCGCTGATGGAGGCGCTGGAAGCTTCCGTCGCCTGACCCCGTCGCTACGATAGCGGCGTGATCGCGCTGGGCATCGATCCGGGCACCGCCACCTGTGGCTTCGGCGTGGTGTCGCTGCACGACGGCCGCCTGCGGCTGGTGGACGCCGGCGTCATCCGCACGTCCTCGGACGAGGCCGATGGCGACCGGCTACGGCAGCTGCACGCCGCCCTGGCATCGCTGCTGGCCGAGCACGCGCCGGACCGGGTGGGCGTCGAGCGCCTCTTCTTCCAGCGCAACGTGCAGACCGCCATGGCCGTCGGCCAGGCTCGCGGCGTGGCCCTGCTGGCCGCGGCGCAGGCCGGCCTGGCGGTCGATGAGCCGACGCCGAACGAGGTGAAGCAGGCGGTCTGCGGCAACGGCGCCGCCGACAAGGAGCAGGTGGCCGGCATGGTGGCGCGCCTGCTGGGCGTGTCACTGACCGGGGTGCCCGACGACGCGACCGATGCGCTGGCGGTGGCGATCGGCTGCGCCTACGCCGGCATGGCCGGGCACCGGCTGGCTGGTGCCCGATGATCGGGACGCTCCGCGGCCCCGTCACGCACACCGGCCCGGACCACGTGGTGATCGAGATCGGCGGGGTGGGCTACCGGGTGGTGGTCGCCCCCAAGCTGCTGGCGCGGTTGCGACCTGAGCGCGAGGCGCACCTCTTCATCCATCACCTGGTGCGCGAGGACCAGCAGGCCCTGTTCGGCTTCACGTCGTCGGAGGAGCTCGCCTTCTTCGAGCTGCTGATGACCGTGACGGGGATCGGCCCGCGGCTGGCACTGGCCATCGTCGGGGCGCATCCGGTCACGCGCCTGCAGCTGGCGATCGTGACCGATGACCTGGATCTGCTCACCTCGGTCAGCGGCGTGGGGCGCCGCACCGCCCAGCGCATCGTGCTGGAGCTCAAGGAGAAGCTCCACGCCGCCAGCATCGCGGTCGGGCCGGGGGCGGCCAGCGACTCGGATGTCGTGGCGGCACTGGAGTCGCTGGGCTACACCAATCACGAGGCCCGGCGGGCCGCCGGCTCGGTGGCCGGCACCGAAGAGGCCCTCGACGCGCGGATCAAGGCGGCGCTGCAGGAGCTGGCGCGCTCACGATGATGGACCGCTGGAGCGACCCGGAGGTCGCGCGACAGATCCTGGAGACGACGCACGTGTGGGCGGTGGTCGGCTGCTCGCCGGACCCCATGCGCGCCAGCCACGGCGTCTCGCGCACGTTGATGGGCTACGGCTACGAGATGATCCCCATCTACCCGCGGGAATCGACGATCCACGGCATCGCCACCGTGCCGGACCTGGCCACCGCAGCCGCCGCCCGCCCGCCCGAGAGCCCGATCGAGGTGGTCGACATCTTCCGCGCCTCGCACCGGGCCGGGGCGCACGTCGACGAGGCGATCGCCATCGGCGCCAGGGCGGTCTGGCTGCAGCTGGGGGTGTGGGACGAGGAGGCCGCCGAGCGCGCCGACGCGGCCGGGCTGCTGGTGGTCATGGATCGCTGCCCAGCCATCGACCTGCCCGCGCTGCGGGGGTGAGGCCGGTCATCCGGCGCGGCCGCCGGGAGGAGGCGCCGGCGCTGCGCGCGCTGGCGCATCGGTCGAAGGCCCATTGGCCCTACTCTCGCGAGTTCCTGGCGGCGGTGGAGCCGATGCTGCAGCTGACTTCTGGGGACGTGGCCGCGCACGAGGTCTGGGTCCTCGAGCTTGACGACGTCGTGGTCGGCTGGCACCGGGTCACCGACCACGGCGAGCGGGCGGAGCTGGAGGACCTGTGGCTGGAGCCGGCGGTGATCGGAACCGGCCTGGGGCGCGCCCTGTTCAACCATGCGGCGGACGTTGCCGAAGGCCTCGGCGCAGGCCGCCTGGAATGGGATGCGGACCCGTACGCGGTCGGCTTCTACCGGGCGATGGGCGGAGAGGAGATCGGCAGCACTCCGTCCGCCGCCGAGCCCGGTCGCCTGCTGCCGCGCATGCGCCTGGTGCTGGCTCAGCGCGGGACGCGGAACAGGTAGATGCCGAAACCCAGCTGCTCGCGGCCGCCGGCCAGGTAGCGGTCGCGGCCGGCGCGCGCCCGTTCCAGGAAGGCCGCTCGCTGCGGGTCCGCGGCGTGCTCCGCGGCCCAGCGCTCCACGTTGCCCAGGTAGCGCCACTCGTACCGATCCCAGTCGCGCTGCGTGGCCGCCGCGGCCCACAGCGGGACCAGCCCGAGCCCGATGGCCACCTGCACGTTTGCCGCATGACTGCCCATCTCGTCGCGCGTCACGCCCAGCAGTGCCATGTACTCGTCGGTCGGATCGGTGCGCCAGTAGGCGTCGGCCAGCAGCAGGAGGCCGCCGGGCAGGGCGTGCGGGTAGGTCTGCCGGATGAGCGTCTCGAAGCTGTCGTGCTCCCAGCCCGGGCCCAGCGCCAGCACGGCGTCGAAGTTCGACTGCGGGGCGTACTGCAGCGCGTCGCCCTCGATCAGCTCCAGCGTGCCCTTGCGCAGTTCCATGGAGGCCGCCCGGGCCGACGCGATGGCGTAGGGTGACAGGTCGACGCCCACGCCGTGAACGTCGTAGCGCTCCACGATACGACGCAGCGCCTCGGCCTTGCCGCAGCCCAGGTCCAGCACGCGGCCGCCCGGCTCGAGCTCCAGCTCGCCGATCGCCTCGTTCAGGACGGTGCCGGACAGCGGATTCATGATCGCCATCTCGCCGTGGGCGATGGACGAGAAGCGGAAGCGCAGCTCGTCGTCGGGACTGAGGCCGGCGCCGCTCACCGGCGCATGACGAGGCCGATGCGGCCGAACGGCGGCCGCGGATCGGCATACGTCCGCATTCGCTCTTCCGCCTCGTTCACTGCACCCGGATCCCACAGCCGGTTGGTGGCCTCGAAGCTGACCTCGTCAAGCTGCGGCCAGCGATCGAGCATCCGCATCCCCATCTCGTGCACCAGGTGCTGGATCGAGAGGCTGACGAACTGGTGGAAGACGGCGCCTGCCAGGTCGGCGACCTGCTGCCCGTCGACGTAGCGCGTCGGATCGGTGCCGAGCGCGTCGGAGGCATCGCCATAGCGCCAGCCGATGTCGGTCCAGATGTAGAGCGGCCGGTCGCGTCGCTCGGGCAGGGTGGTGTGCTCGTCGCGAGCGAAGTCGGCGAAGGCGCTGCCGGTGATCTTGATGAGCTGCAGGTCGCTGCGCCCGCAGGCGTGGCCGGTGACCAGCACACCGTCGCCGCCATCCCGTTCCAGGTCCAGCGCGGCGGTGGAACGGTCGTTGCGGTCGCGCGCGAAGAGGACCTCCGACTCGGTCCAGCCATCGCCGTCATCGGCCGGCACCAGCGCACCCGGGAAGGGCAACTCCCGACCGCTCATGGTCAGCCGCTCCATGTGCGGGTACTCGGCCAGGAACTGGCTGCCGACGTGGTGCAGCCAGCCCTCGAGCGTCGCCGCCGGGCAGTCCCGGGACGCCGCGTGGATGAAGTTCTTCATCGTGTCCGTCGCCACCACCAGGCGGTTGTCACCCTTGGTGTAGGCGTCCAGGAAGGCCTCGCCGCGCACGATGACCTCGATCTCGGCGGCCATCAACGTGTTCGCACGGCCGCTGAACGGCGACTCGGGAATGGGAGAGATGCCCGCCAGCGGGGCGCCGTAGGTGCGGTAGACCTTGACGTCCGCCTTGCCGTAGTGAATCTCGTACTGCATCAGCCCCTCCGGGTCAGATCTGGGTGCCCAGGCCGCGCAGCCGGCGCAGCCGATCCCCGGCGATGTAGACCGCGTCGTCGACGGCGCGCCGCAGCTCCACCTCACGGTCGTTGACCAGCGCGCGCTCCAGCAGCGGCACGATCTGGTCTCGCGGACGGCCGGCCACGAAGACCACGTAGCGGAAGCCGAAGCGCTGCTCGTACAGCTCGTTCAGCATGGCCAGCTCCTCATCGGCCCGTCGCAGGTCGGCGGCGCGCTGTGCCGCCGCCTCTTCCGCCAGCTCGGCGTCGCTGAACAGGGTCTCATCCTCGTAGGCGCCGTCGCCATCGCCGGCCGGGGCCGGAGCGGCCGGTGCTGGAGCCGCGTAGCCCTGCTCGAGATACGACAGCTCGGACACCGTGCCGGGTGCCGCACCGATCCGTGGGTGAGCATCGATCAGCTGCACGCGTGCCTCCTCCGGCAGGGCGTGCGCGACGTCGAAGGCGACCGCCACCAGGCGTTCGTCGGTCTCCAGCGGGCGCACCTCGGCCAGCGCCTCCAGGAAGGCCGGCGCCCCCTCGACCAGTGGCTCCATCTCGCCCACGAAGGCCGCGTCCGGCAACCGGTCCAGGTCGGTCACGGCCGGGAATTCGGCCGTCTGCAACGGACGATCCAGCTGGTCACCGGTCAGCTCCATCTCGACCAGGTCGCGGATCGGCAGCCCGTTCACCTCGTTGACGGCAGGGATCTCCGGCTTCAGCGCCCGGTCCGCGTCCACCGCCCCGGCGTGGACCGCGGCGACATGGAGCCCACGCCGCAGGTAGAAGTGGATGGCCGGCAGATTGTCGTTCGTAGTCACCAGCCAGAGCCGATGGTGCCCGCTGGCGGTCGCCACCTGGCGCGCGGTCTCCAGCAGCGCCGTCCCGGCGCCGATGCCGCTCGGATCGGAGAGCAGCAGCAGGACCTCCAGCCCCTTGGCCGGTGTCTCCACCACCGAAGCCAGGCCAACCGGGGCGCCATCCCGCTCGGCCACCATGCCCTCCAGGGTGAGCGGGTCGATCAGCTCGCCCAGCCGCGCCACCAGCGGCGAGCCCTGCATCCCGACGATCAGCGACCGCGCCCAGTCATGGTCGGCGGGCACCAGGTCGCGGACCGTGACCTCAGCCACGCGCGTAGCGGAACTCGTCACCGGGCGCGTACGGCTCGGCCGGCGTCTCGAACCACGCCAGCAGCTCATCGGCGTCGGGCTGGCGCCGGTAGATCATCCAGCGCTCCTCGCCGCGCTTCAGGAAGACCGCCTCACCATCGCCGAGCCCAACCAGGTCCAGCGTCACCGCCGCGTCCTTCTCCTCCCATCCGACCAGGCCCGGGGCGAAGTGCTTGATGCGGAAGACGAGGCGGCCATCCTCCGGCTCCATCGACAGGAGCTCGTAGAAGCGCGGCTGGCCGTCGCGGTGCCAGCGGAACATGCCCAGCATCATCCCGGCGTGCGGGTCGCTCCACCACTCCTCGATCCGGTCCGATTCATGCGCGCCGATCCAGCGGCCTCCCATCCAGGCCAGGTCGTCAACCACGGCAGCGATCGGTTGGGTGGGACGCATCGGCTCAGCTGCCGCGGTAGGTGGACAGGCCGAACGGCGAGAGCAGCAGCGGGACGTGGTAGCTGCGCTCCGTGTCGTCGATGCGGAACCCGACCGCCATGTTCTCGAAGAACTCGCCGTCGTCCTCCAGGTAGGCGGCCACGTCGAAGACGAGCTGGTAGCTGCCCTGCGTCAGGTCCTCGCGGAGGAGGGCGCGCACGCGCCCGTCGCCATCGGTCTCGGCCTCCGACAGCAGCATGGGCTGCCCGTCATCGCCCAGCCGGAAGAGCGCCACCGGCACGCCGGCGGCCGGCTCGCCGCTGCCCAGGTCCAGGACGTGGGTGCTGATGGTGGGGCGTGAACCGGCCACTGCTATCCTCCGCGCATGGGTGACCTTCGCATCAGCGTCGGCGACCTGAACTTTACCGCCCGCTGGGAGGCGGACGCCCCGCGCACGCGCGACGCCTTGCGCGCCTGGCTGCCGATCGACTCACAGCTCATCCATTGCCGCTGGAGCGGCGAGTCCACCTGGATCCCGTTCGGCGATGAGCGCCCGGACGTGGGGTATGAGAACGCCACCGCGTACCCCGCGCCGGGGGACATCTTGATCTACACCGGTGAAGTCAGCGAGTGCGAGATCCTGTTCCCGTACGGGGCCTGCAGCTTCTCGTCGAAGATGGGGCCCCTGGCCGGCAACCACTTCGCCACGCTGGTCCCCGACGCCGGCTGGCGGGACCGGCTGCGCGAGGTTGGTCGCCGCGTCCTGTGGAATGGGGCACAGGCGATCACCATCAGCGAGGTCGGGCAGGATGGATAGCACCTGGCTGGTGGATCCCGACCAGAGCAGCTCGGTGGATCCGGTGAACAGCCGGACCCACTTCATGTACTACCGCCCGCGCTACAAGTCACGCCGCGTGCCGCGTGGGCGCCGCCACCAGGTTCCGACGAACCCGTCGGCCACCCGCGTGCGCCGCGAGCCACCCACCGGGCCTTCTTGAGCTCGGCTCACTCCTGATGTGAGTACATCGGCGCCGATGATGCCCGGGAGCCGCCGCTCACGCGCCCGGACACACCTAATCGGAGTAAAGCAACGCGTTCGGGCGATGCGACTGACGGTCTCTGGGGACTCTGGCGCCGTTGTACTCGACGTGCGTGTATCGCGATGCCCAGCCTGATCGATGACTGACCTGCTGATCACCGGGGGCAGGGTGGTGACCGCCGAGCGATCATTCGACGGCGACGTGGCGATCCGCGAGGGCCGCATCGCGGAGGTTGGGCCCGGGTTGGCGCGACGGCATCCCGATGCGCAGACGCTCGACGCCCGAGGCCTGCTGGTGCTGCCCGGCTGCGTGGACGTGCACACCCACACCCGCCTGCCGGTCGACGATGAGCCGGATCGCTTCTACCTGGACAGCGTGGCGGCCGCGTTCGGCGGGACGACCACCTTCCTCGCCTTCAACAACCCCGGCACCGGCATCAGCGAGCGGGGGAGCGCCTCGCTGCTGGCCGGCCTCGACGAGTTCCGTGCCCGAACGCAGGGCGAGGCGGCCGTGGACTTCGGGCTCTCCTCCGTCATCTCCGGCCAGCAGCCCGACCCGATCAGCGAGCTGCCGGAGCTGATCGCTCGCGGCGTGCCGACCGCCAAGGCATTCATGGTCTACGACTTCCGCCTGCCCGATGAGGGCCTGTTCGCGGCGCTGCAGGTGATGGGCCGCCACGGCGGCCTGCTGCAGGTGCACTGCGAGAACGCCACCATCATCGACGCACTGGTCTCCGGCGCGCTGGAGGCTGGGCGCGTGGCGTGCCGCGACCACGCTGCCTGCCGCCCGACCTACGCCGAGGCGGAGGCCACCCACCGGGCGATTGCGCTGGCCCGGGCCGCGGACGCATCGGTCTATGTCGTCCACCTGTCCTGCGCCGATGCGCTGGCCGAGGTGGTGGCCGCCAAGGCGCAGGGCTGGCCGGTCTACGCCGAGACCTGCCCGCACTACCTGGCGCGGACCGATGCGGCCTACGAGGGTGACGACGAGGCGGAGATGATCAAGTCGGTCATCTCGCCGCCGCTGCGCAGCGAGTCCGACCGCCAGGCGCTGTGGCTGGGCTTGGCGCGCGCCGGCCTGGACCTGGTGGCGACCGACCATGTGCCCGATCGACTGGCCGTGGAGAAGGTGGTGCCTGCGCCGCCGTTCCCGCAGATCAGCAACGGGGCGCCGGGGATCGAGACGCTCCTCGGCCTGGTGTACAGCACCGGCGTGGCCGCCGGGCGCATCTCGCTGGAGCGCATGGTCGACGTGCTGGCCACCACCCCAGCGCGACTGTTCGGCATGCCCTCGAAGGGGGCGGTCGAGGTGGGGCGCGACGCCGATCTCGTCCTGTTCGACCCCGACGCCTCGCGCGTCATCAGCCAGGCCGAGCTGCACCACACCAGCGACTTCACGCCCTACGAGGGCATGCCGGTGCGGGGCGCGGTTCGCACAGTTCTGCTGCGCGGCGAGCCGGTGATCCGCGAGGCCCTGTTCGTCGGACGCCGCGGACGGGGACAGTTCGTCGAACGCGTGCCGCCGGTCCTCGCCGCGAGCGGCTGAGCGTCTCGCTCGACGCCGGCGTCAGCCGGCGGCAGACTTCGCCCTCGTGAGACTGGCTGGGGAAGACGGTAGGATGGATGCATGGCCGCGCTGCTCGCCGCGCTGGTTGCTCTCTCCGTTTCCGTCCAAGCGGCGCCGACTGCGGTCGTCCCGACGCGACCGGCCACCACCACCTTCCTGGGCCAGACCTACCACCTGACCGCATCGCTGAACGTGGCAGCGGGCCGTATCCGGGTCACCGAGCGGGTCACCCTCACCAACCGCGCCCAGCACCCCATCGACCACGTCAACCTGTCGGTCCTGCCTCGCGCCTTCGGCTACTTCGCGCTGACCGGCAGCGTCAGGGTGGCGG
Organism: Candidatus Limnocylindria bacterium; assembly: GCA_036555005.1. Lineage (GTDB taxonomy): Bacteria > Chloroflexota > Limnocylindria > QHBO01 > QHBO01 > DASSCW01. The sequence goes on from DATBME010000059.1 coordinate 27,208, forward strand.
GCGACGCGGTCAGGACCCGATGGACGACCCGCACCAACCTGCGCGTGGCGCTCGGCGGCTGGCTGGGACCGGGGCAGAGCCGGACCATGCGCATCCCGTTCCGCCTGACCGTCGGCTCCAGCGGCGGCGCCTTCACCGCCCGCACCAGCCGCGACCGCGGGGTCATCTCCTTTGGCGAGTGGTTCCCGATCCTGTCGCGGCGGCACGACAGCTACGGCGTGGGGGACCCGCAGGTCACGCGCACGGCGAAGCGGATCACGCTCAACCTGACGACCACCAGGCCGCAGCCGCGCCACGCGGTGGCCTGCCCGGGCCGGCAGCACGCTCCCGCCGTGCGCGGACGCCACTGGACCTGCGTCAGCGGGCGCGTGCGCGACTTCTCGTTCGTCGTCAACCCGCGCTTCAGACTCACCACGCGCACGGTCGACGGCATCCGGCTGCGCATCTACACCGAGACGGTCGACGGCCGCGTGACCGCCAACAAGGCGCGGTCGGCCATGGCCCGCCTGAACGACAGGTATGGCCGGTACCCGTGGCCGGACCTCGTGCTGGCCGAGGTCGGCGCCCACGACGGCTTCAGCATGGAATACCCGCGGATGATCCACCTCACCCGCTCGAAGGTGACCGATTCCTACGTGGTCAACCACGAGGTGGCGCACCAGTGGTTCTACGCCCTGCTCGGCAACGACCAGATGCGCGAACCGTGGCTGGACGAGGGCCTCTCAGACTTCACCGCGCGCTGGCTGATGGGCGTGGGCGAGTTCCAGTGCTCCGGCCGCGAGATCGACAGCCCGGTATTCGCCTGGCCGGCCGGACGCACCAGCGGCGGCGACTGGCAGAGCTGCGACGGCTACTTCCACACCGTCTTCTACAAGACCACCGAGTTCCTGAACGCGGTACGCGCACGCATGGGGCCCGGGGCGTTCTTCAGCGCGCTGCGCAGCTACATCGCCAGCCACCGCTTCCGGATGATCACCACGCGCGGGCTGCTGGACTTCCTGGACGGCAGGACCGCCGTGAACCTCCGCCCGCTGTACGTCGCCTACCTGGACGCCTACGACCCCTGAGCCAGAGAGCCGGCCCTCGCCACGCAGCCCGCCACGCGGGACGTCTGCCGCGTGGTCCCATTGGGCCCTTGCAATTGGGACCGGTACTGCCGCTAGCCTGTGGGACGTAGTGCCGGAGACGCGCGACCCCTACCAGATTCTCCAGGTCCACACGAAGGCCGTGCCCGAGGTCATCGAGGCCGCCTACCGTGCGTTGGCCCTCCTCCACCATCCGGATCGGAACGGTGAGGCCGCGGCCGACGAGACCATGTCCGACCTGAACTGGGCGTACGCGGTCCTGCGCGAGCCGGACCTGCGCGCCTCGTATGACGGCCGGCAGGTCCCGATCCCGGTGTCGGAGCCGGCGGCCGAGAGCGCACCCACCACGCTCAGCGAGCGGGTACACCAGGCAGCGGAGGCGCACCTTGAACGCGGCGCGTCGGACGCGGCCAACACGGTCCTCGACTTCGGCCGCTACGCCGGCATGAGCCTGCGGCAGATCGCGCGGATCGAGCCGAACTACCTCGAATGGCTCCGCCGCCACTCGTCGGGCCTGCGATATCGGCACCAGATCGACGAGGTGCTCGGGAGGATGGCCGGCGCGCGTGCGTCAGCCGAGTAGGGGATAGGCCCGCAGCGTCAGGAAGTCGGCGAACTCGTCGGACAGGACCAGCTCGTCGAGCAGGGCGGAGGCATCGGTCCAGCGGTAGTCCGGGGCGGCCGACCGCAACTGGCCGAGCTCGTCGTCGCGGATCGCCGCGTAGCGCTCGGCGGTCATCGGACTGCCGTCGTCCAATGCCGCTCCGTGCACCCGCCACTGCCACAGCTGCGAGCGGCTGATCTCGGCGGTGGCCGCGTCCTCCATCAGGTTGTTGATGGCCGCTGCCCCGTTGCCCGCCAGCCAGGACGCCAGGTACTGGAGCGCCACCGACACGTTGGTCCTAACGCCCGCCTCGGTGATGGCGCCGCCCTCGATCCGCACGTCCAGCAGGTCATCGGCGGTCAGGGAGAGCTGCGGGGAGCGGTCCTTCTGGTTCGGCCGCTCGCCCAGGGCGGCGTCGAAGATCTCGCCGGCCACCGGCACCAGGTCCGGGTGCGCGACCCAGGTGCCGTCCGATCCGTCGCCGGCCTCGCGGCGCTTGTCCTCGCGCACGGCCGCCAGCGCGCGCTCGGTGACCTCCGGCTCGCGGCGGTTCGGGATGAAGGCGCTCATGCCGCCGATGGCGTGCGCCCCGCGCCGGTGACAGGTCGCCACCAGCAGCTGTTGGTAGGCGCGCATGAAGGGCACGGCCATGGTGACCTGCGCGCGATCGGGCAGGATCCGGTCCGGCCGGCTGCGCAGCTTCTTGATCAGGCTGAAGATGTAGTCCCAGCGGCCGGCGTTCAGTCCGGCGGCGTGCTGACGCAGCTCGTAGAGGATCTCCTCCATCTCGAAGGCGGCCAGGATCGTCTCGATCAGGAC
>DATBME010000096.1:0-9934 GCA_036555005.1 Candidatus Limnocylindria bacterium
GTTCCGGACATCGATGCGGGTCACGCACCTTGTTGGCCGATACGGCCGCGGCTACCCTTCGGAGCGATGATCCCGGCGTCCGCCACGCTCGAGACCGCAGTCATCGGCGCCGGCATCCACGGCGCGAGCGCCGCCTACCACCTGGCGCAGGCAGGGGCGCACGTCACCGTCCTCGAGCGGCTGACCCCGGCCGGCGGGCCGACCGGCCTTTCCAGCGGCGTGTGCCGCGCGTACTACACGAATCGGTTCCTGGCCGAGGCCGCGCGCGACAGCATCGCGATGATGGCCGACTTCGGCGAGATCGGGCAGGGCCACGACTCCGGCTACCGGCGGACCGGGCTGCTCTTCCTACACCCGCCGCAGGACGCAGACGAGGTGATCGCCAACGCCGCGCGCCTGAATGAGCTGGGCATCGCCGTCCACGTCTATGACGCCGACGCGCTCCGCCGCAAGTTCCCGCAGTTCGAGCTCGACGGCATCGGCATCGGCGCCTTCGAGCGCGATGCCGGCTATGCCGATCCGGCCGGCACCACGGCCGGCATGATGGCCGGCGCCGTCGCCGCCGGTGCGAGCCTGCGTGCCCGGACCGCGGTCGAGGCGCTCCACGACCGGCCGGGCGGCGGCGCCATCCTGGAGCTGGCCGACGGCGAGCGGCTAGAAGCGGAACGGGTGCTCATCGCAGCCGGGCCGTGGACCGCGCCGCTGGCACGGCAGCTCGGCGTGGAGCTGCCGCTCACCGTCGAGCGGCACCTGGTGGCTACCGCCCGCCTGGAGCGCGACGATCGCATCCCGTTCGGCCATGGCGACCTGGTGACCGGCTACTACTGCCGGCCGGAGGGCACGGACCACTACCTGATGGGCTGGACCCACGCCGAGCCGCCGGTCGATCCCGACGACTTCGACCGCTCGCTCCACCGCGAGGAGGAGCTGGCGCTGATCAACGCCGTCGCGCGCCGCTACCCCGCCATGTCCGAGGCGCAGCCCCGCGGCGGCTGGGCCAGCCTCTACGACCTCAGCCCGGACTGGCAGCCGGTCATCGGCGAGATCACCGACGGCGTGTTCGTCGACGCCGGAACCAGCGGCCACGGCTTCAAGCTGGCCCCGGCCCTCGGACGCCACGTGGCGAACCTCGTGCTGGGCAAGCCTGATCCCCGCCTCGAACAGTTCCACCCGCGCCGCTTCGAGGCCGGCGAATTGCTCGCCGCCGGCTACCGCGACGCCCGAATCCTGGGCTAGCGTCCCGGCGCGCCACGTCCCCGACTTCTCAGGCGTGAATCAGGGCAGCCTTGGCAAGATGCTGCCGCGCTCAGGCACGCCTCCTGAGCGTGACTCGTGCCGATTCAGGCCGAATATCCCCGCTTACGCGGCTGACATGCACGCCTGAGAAGTAGCGCATCCGCGAGGACGGATAGCGTGAACCACGTCCGCATCTGAGAACGGCACGCCGCCGCGCCGCGCGGATGGGCGTCAGCCGCGCGGATGGGCGTCAGCCGCGCGGCGACTCCACGGGCCCAGGCGACCGGCGCCCGAACGAAGGAAGCCATCGGCCACGCAGGTTGACCAGCGCGATCCCGGCGATCACCAGCAGCGTCCCCAGCACCAGCCGCGTGTCGACCCGCTCGCTCAGCACGATCGCCCCCAGCGCGATCCCGTACACCGGCAGCAGGTACGCCACCAGCGACGTCCGCGTCGCGCCCCAGTTGCCCAGTAGCCGGAAGAAGACGATGTAGGCCGCCCCCGAGCCCAGCATGCCCAGCCACACGACGGCCAGGATCGCGTCGAAGCGCATCGGGAATGTGATCGGGCTCTCGAAGACCAGCGCCAGGACCGCAGTGATGACCAGGGCGAAGCCGACCTGCACCATGGCCGGGATCATGGGTCGCAGGCCATGCACGAAGCGCCGGGCGTAGACCCCGCCGGCCGCGTAGGAGATGGATGAGCCGATCAGCGCCAGGGCGGCCATCACATCGGTCCCGGCCAGCACGCCCGCGTCGAAGCCGACCAGGATGGCGACCCCCATGAAGCCGATGGCCACGCCGACCACCTTGTTGGCCGTGATCTTCTCGTCGACCAGCATCAGCGCCGCGATGGGGATGACGAACAGCGGCACGCTGGCGTTCAAGGTGGCGGCCAGCGTCGAGTCGACGCTCTGCTCCGCCCAGGTGATCAGCGAGAACGGCAGCGCCACGCTCAGGATGGCCATCACGAAGAGATGCCCGTAGGTGCCGACCCGCCGCGGCAGGGCCTCGCGGGCGATCGCGACCACCGCGGCCAGCAGAGCGAAGCCGAACAGCAGCCGCACCGCGACCAGCGTGAACGGGGTCAGGCCCGCGTCGACTCCGATCTTGATGAACAGGTAGCTGCTGCCCCACAGAAATCCCAGCAGGACGAAGAGCGCCCAGTCAGTGGTTGAGCCGCGCTGTGTCATGCCGCGGCCAGGGGGTACGAGAGGGGGAGATCCACGGTGTCGCCTTGCGCTGAAACGGAGTTGTGAGCTGTCGTTCGTGGAACGACCGGGCGCCGGCGAACGTGAGATCCCGGCAGCAGGGGAAGCGTACGCCGATTTCCTGACAGGAGCTGTCGGCATTTCCGCGAGGACCGATGAGTTTTCCTGAGCGCGGTCGTTTCACGAGGCAGAAGATCGGTACTCTGCCGGTCAGGAGCCAAGGAGCAATACCGTGGACTGGACGCTCGAGCTGGTGGTCGTTCCCGTGTCGGACATCGACCGCGCCAAGGCCTTTTATGCCGACAAGATGGGCTTCACCGTCGATGTCGACTTCAGCGCCAGCGAGGACTTCCGCATCGTGCAACTGACGCCGCCCGGATCGGCCGCCTCGATCACGCTGATGAGCAACCAGCAGATGGCGCCGGGTAGCCTGCACGGCGTGCACATCATCGTGCCCGACATCGAGCAGGCACGGGCCGAGCTGACGGGGCGTGGCGTCGAAGTCGGAGACTACTTCCACTTCGGGGCCGAGGGGCAGACGCCGGGCCTGCACCCAAACCGCGACAACTACCGCACCTACCTGTCCGTCAACGACCCGGATGGGAACACGATCCTGATCCAGGAGGTCGATCGGTCCAAGCCCAGCCCGCCCGGATCGGACCCGGAGGCCTGAGGTGGCCATCGCCAGCGAGACGACCTTCGCCTCGCTCACGGAGCGGTATCGGCGCGAGCTGCACGTCCATTGCTATCGGATGCTCGCCTCGTTCGAGGAGGCGGAGGACGCCGTGCAGGAGACCTACCTGCGGGCGTGGCGCAGCCGCGACACGTTCGATGGCTCGCGGCTCTTGCGGGCGTGGCTCTACCGGATCGCGACCAACGTCTGCCTGGACCTGATCAGGGTCAGATCGCGGCGCGCCCCGACCGGCGGCTCGTTCGCGGAGGTGCCCTGGCTCCAGCCGTATCCGGATCGCCTGCTGGACGAGATTGCGCCGGCTGGCGAGGAGCCCGATGCGGTGGCCGTCGAGCGCGAGACGATCGAGCTGGCCTTCCTGGCGGCGATGCAGGTGCTGCCGCCGCGGCAGCGGGCGGCGCTGATCCTGCGCGACGTCCTCGACCTGCCAGCCTCCGAGGCGGCCGCCATGCTGGACACGAGCGTGGCCGCCGCCAACAGCGCCTTGCAGCGTGCGCGGGCCACCATGCAGGCGCACCTGCCCGCCCGCCGCGGCGAGTGGCAGGCGGGGACGCCGTCGTCTGAGGAGCGGGGGCTGCTCGACGCGTTCATCGACGCGCACCAGCGTTACGACACTGCCGCCGCGCTGGCCATCACCGCCACCGACATCCGCGTCACCATGCCGCCCGACGGGCTGCGCTTCGACGGGATCGACGCGGTGGCGCCGCTCATCGCCCACGCCTTCGGTCCGAACCGCGACGGCGACTGGCGGCTGGTGCCCACCAGCGCCAACCGGATGCCGACCGCCGCGTCCTATCTGCAGGCGCCCGGCGACAGCGCCTTCCGGGCCTTCAAGCTGGATGTCCTGCGCGTCCGCAACGGGAAGATCGCCGAGATCACGACGTTCGGGCGCGTCCTGTTCCCGCAGTTCAGCCTGCCGGAGGTGCTCCCCGACTAGGCTTCGCCGCCCTCGCCTCCCTCACCCGGCTCGCGGCCCGGCAGCGCGGCGAACAGGTCAACTGCGTTGCCGTCGGGATCGCCGACGGTGGCGTAGCGCTGACCCCAGAACGCATCCCACGGCTCGCGCTGCCCGGCGTAGCCCGCCTCGGTGAGCTCCGCGTAGAGGCGGTCCACGTCCGCCGCGCTGTCACAGGCGAAGGCGAGCGCCACGCGCGGGCTGCCCTGCGGCGCCGTCCAGCTCGGGTCGAAGGAGCGGATGCTCTCTTCCGTGTCCCACATCAGGCGCAGGCCGCCGGGGAGCGTGGCCTCGGTGTGGTCTTCGGCGGCCGCGTCCGTCGAGATGTCCAGGCCCAGGCGCCGGTAGAAGGCCAGCGACCGCTCCATGTCGGCCACAACAATGCCGATGGCATCGAGTCGTGCAGTCATGCGGCCAGCCTAGCCCCAGCACAGCCTTTTGTGTCATTTTTTCCCGCCGCGTGGCACTAACAGCCGAACACGCAGCTCCAGCTCTCGCCGTCGAACTCCCATGTGTCGGCCAGCACGCCTTCGGCATCGAAGCCGCCGAACAGGACGAACACGTCTCGCGACAGGTCGTAGCCAAGCGCCGCCATGCTCCGCCCCGATGGCCCATCGATCTCCAGCTGCGACCAGCGACCGTCAGTCAGGAACCAGGTCTCGTCGTTGATGGTGTCCATCGTCGAGGGACCGGTCGAGCCGCCGAACAGCAGCAGCCCTTCCGGACTCGCGGCCATCGAGAAGTGGGACCGCGCGCTGGGGCCCGGGAAGTCCAGCTCCGTCCAGGCCGATCCATCCCACGACCAGAAGTCGCCGAACACCTCGTCGCCGTCGTAGCCGCCGAACAGGAGCGCCTGCTCGTGCGCAATGTCGTACACGAAGCCGAAGTGCGCGCGGCCGGACGGCCCGTCATCAGGGCCGGCAACCTGCGTCCAGGCCTGCCCATCCCAGGCCCACGTCTCGGGAATCAGGTTCGTCTCGGCATCTCCGCCGCCGAACAGGACGCTCACCTCGCGCGCGGCGTCATAGACCATGAACGCGTGGTCGCAGGCGGCAGGCGGCGACGCTTCAACCTCGCCCCAATCCGTCCCATCCCACTCCCAGGTCTCCGGCACGCATTCGGTGCCGGTCACGGGCTGGCCGCCGTAGCGGACCATCACCTGCCGGTCGCTGTCGTAGGCCACCGCGGTGACCAGCATCGCCGGCGGTCCGTCATCGGCCACCAACGTCCATGCGCTGCCGTCCCAGCTCCACACCTGCTCCACGCTGGCCTCGTCATCCTGGCCGACGCAGTTGAGCAGCAGGAGCCGTTCGGAGGCTGGATCGAAGCCGAACTGGGCCTCCAGGCACCCCGGCGGGCCATCGCCGCCAACGGGCGCATCGGTCCCCGACGCCGCCGCCGACGCCGACGCCGGCGCGGGTGAGGAAGCGGACGGCGTGGACGGGAAAACGCCGTCGCCACAGGCGACGAGCGCGACTGCAAGGCAGGCAACCCGAACCGGACCGATCACGCGCACTCGCAAGCAGATAGGGACGCATCGGTCCATCAGGTTCAGCCCCCTCCCGCTCCTTCGATGATTACCACGCGCACAACGTGACACCCGAGGCAGGCATGCCGGCTGCAAGGACCACCCCGAGGAGGTGACCGAACCCATGACCATGCCGCAGGAACCACCCGAGATTCCGCCGGAGGCACCGCAGGACGAGCCACCCAGCCCGGGCGGTCCCACCGACACGCCACCGGAAGTGCCGGAGCCGAACGAGCCCGACTGGCGCGCCCCCGGAGCCGACGACACGACGTTCCGCATGCCTCGCGACAACCCGGACGTCGAAACGGAGATCTGACCCGGCCACGCGCTAGGCTGCGCGCATGCGGCTGATCGCCACCTCTTTCGTGACCGTCGACGGGGTCATGGAGGGTCCCGGCTTCGACGAGCACCGCGACGGAAAGAACGCCTGGGCGCTCCGTATCCAGGACGAGGACACGGAGCGCTACAACGTCGAGCTCCTGTTCGGCGCCGATGCCATCCTGCTGGGCCGCACCACCTACCAGATCTGGGCCGCGTTCTGGCCGACCCTCAAGACCGGCGACGCGCCGATGGCCGAGCGCATCAACGCGATGCCCAAGTACGTCGCCTCCAACACCCTGGAGCGCGCCGACTGGAACAACACCACCATCCTGCGCGGCGACGTGGCGGCCGAGATCACGCGCCTCAAGGAGCAGCCCGGCGGCGAGCTCCTCCTCTACGGCAGCGCCGACCTGCTGGCGGAGGTCATGAAGCACGACCTGGTCGACGAGTATCGGCTCCTGCTCTACCCCGTCGTGCTGGGCAGCGGCAAGCACCTCTTCCACGACCGCATCGACACGCATCACCTGCGTCTCGCCAGCTCGCGCGTCTTCACCTCCGGCGTCGTGCTGCTGGTCTACGAGCCCGACGCCAGCGCGCCCTCCGGGCCGTTCGCCGAGGAGTACACCTGGACCGATGAGCAGGTCCGCTCCCTGCAGGCCGCCCAGAACGCGGACCGCATCCTGGCCACCGTCCTGTTCACCGACATCGTCGAGTCGACGGCGAAGGCCGCCGAGGTGGGCGACCGCGCCTGGCGTCAGCTGATCGATCGCTACCTGCGGCTGGCGCAGACGGAGGTGAACCGATGGATGGGCCAGCACGTCGAGAGCACCGGCGACGGGATCATGGCCACCTTCGACACGCCGACCCGGGCGCTGCGCTGCGCCTTCGGCCTGCACGACGCCATCCATGGGCTGGGGCTCGAGATGCGGGCCGCCATCCATACCGGTGAGATCGAGCGGCGCGAGGGCGGCTACGGCGGAATCGGCGTCCACATCGCGGCCCGGGTGATGTCCCATGCCGGCGCCGACCAAGTGGTGGTGACGCGCACGGTCCGCGACCTGGCCACCGGCACCGACCTCGCCTTTGCGCCGATGGGCTCGGTCAGCCTGCGCGGCGTGCCCGGCGACTGGGAGCTGTTTCAGGCGTCGATCCGCTGACCCGGCGAGATAATCACGCCTGATGCAGGTCGAGATCCGCGGGCTTCCGGTTCACTATCTCGACGAGGGCACGGGCCGCCCGGTCCTCATGCTCCACGGGCGGCCTGGTGACCATCGGCTCATGCGACACATGCTGGAGCCCGCGTTCGCCGGACGGGAGGGCTGGCGCCGCCTCTACCCGGACCTGCCCGGCATGGGCGAGACGCCGGGTGCCGACTGGATCCGCAACCAGGACGATGTGCTGGCGGTGATGCTCGACTTCGTGGACGCCGTCATCCCCGAACAGTCGTTCGCGGTGGTCGGTGGCTCGTACGGCGGCTACCTTGCCCTTGGCGTCATGCACGAGCGCCAATCGCGGATCGACGGTCTATGCCTGTGGTCACCGGCCGTCACCCTCCAGCCAGATGAGGCTGCGCTCCCCGCCCACATCATCTTCGAGCAGAGTGCCGAGGCGGTTGCATCGGTGCAGCCCGATGAGGCCCTGTGGCTGCAGATCGCCGTGGTCCAGACGCCGGCGACCCTGGCCGCCTTTCGAGCTGCCGTGAAGCCCGGCCTTCAGAGCGCCGACCATGCGTTCCTGGAGCGCCTGGAGGAACCCGAGGCCTTCTCGTTCGATCCGACCGATCTGCCTGAACCGATGAAACGGCCCAGCCTGATCCTGACCGGTCGTCAGGACACCCAGGTCGGGTACACCGATGCGGTGAATCTGCTCGAGCTGTTTCCCAGAGCCACGCTGGCGGTCCTCGACCGGGCGGGCCACGGGATCGCCGCTGAGCAGGAGGCATTGTTCCGCGGCCTGATCGGGGACTGGCTGGATCGCGTGGAGGGAGAGGCGTGAACCGGCACCGACTCCTGTTTCTGCCCGGCGCCGGAGATCCGCAGCATCCGCAAGGGAGTGGCCACCTGGCGTCGTACCTGGCGCGCGAGCTGAGTCCCGAGGTCGAGGTCCGGGCGCCCGCCATGCCTGACCCCGAGGACCCGCACTACCAGCCCTGGCGCGCCGAGATCGAGCACCAGCTGGCCGACCTGGAGGAACCCGCGCTGGTGGTCGGCCACTCGCTTGGCGGATCGGTCCTGCTCAAGTACCTGGCGGAGGGCAACCACGCGGACTCGATTGCTGCACTGTTCCTGGTGTCGACCCCGTTCTGGGGCTCGGATCTACCGAGCTTCGCACTGCCCGATGACTTCGCCGCCCAGCTGCCGGACCTTCCAATATTCCTCTACCACAGTCGCGACGACCCCGAGATTCCGGTGTCGCACCTGCGCCGCTACCAGGAGCACCTGCCGCACGCGACCACCCGCCTGATCGATGGGTCGGAGCATTCCTTCACCGATGGGCTGCCGCACCTCGTCCGCGACATTCAGGCGATCGGCTCAGTGGGCCGCTAGGGCCGCCGCCACCCTGCGCGTCGAGCATGCACCGTGCAGCACGACTGCACGAGATCTGTGCAGCACGAATGAAGCCCGATGCGGATGCGAACGCGTCACGTCGGCCTCTTCGCCAATCGCAGCGCGCGCGCGTCCGGTCGACCGGCGAGGATCGAGGCCAGCACTTCGACACCGTCGACCAGACGCGGACCGGGGCGCGAGACATACGCCGATCCGTCGATCCCCCACAGCTCGCCGGCAGTCCAGGCCCGAGTCCGGGTGAGCGGCTCCGGGACGTCGAACGTCGTCCACTCCTCCAGCGTCCGCGGCAGGTCGAAGCCGCACAGCCCCAGCACGATCACGTCGGGATCGGCGGCCGCCAGTGCATCCCAGCTGGACTCGCGCGAGCGCTCCCCCGCCTCGCCGAAGGCTGACACGCCGCCTGCCAGCTCGACCTGCTCCGGCACCCAATGGCCCGGCGCGAACAGCGGCGACAGCCATTCCACCAGCGCCACGCTCGGCCGCGTGGCTGGCGTTGGCACGGCAGCCAGACGGGACCGAAGCTCGGCCACCAGCCCTCTCCCCCGCTCAGCTTCGCCGGCGAGCTCGGCCACTAGGCCGATGGTTGCCAGCACGTCGGACAGCGAGTGTGGCTCGAGGGAAACGATCATCGGCGCCGAACCGCCGCCGGCCAGGCGCGCCGCTTCCACGACCCGGGGATAGGCCACCGCGCAAACCTGGCACAGCTCCTGGGTCAGGATCAGGTCTGGCTCCAGCTCCGCCAGCAACTGCTCGTCCAACCCGTACAGCCCGTGGCCGTCGCCGACCGCCGCACGAACCGCCGCATCGATCTCGTCGGAGCGGCGCAACTCCTCGGGCAGCAGGTTGCTGGTGATGCGCGGGACCGATGCCAGCGCATCGGGCGGGAAGTCGCACTCGTGGGTGACCGCCACCAATCGGTCCTCGATTCCAAGCGCGCAGACGATCTCGGTCGCCGATGGCAGCAGTGACACGATTCGCCGCGCCGGCGCCGCCAATGCACCACTCCCCGACCACGCCTGCGCGGGATGCGCAACGGCCACGCGATCAGCCCGCCCGGCGGGCGGCCAGCAGGCGCACCGGACCCGCAATCCCCTTCAGCTCCACTGGCCCAATGTCGCTGAACGCCACGCCGCTGTCACCCGTCTGATCCGCCAGTTCCTGTGTGACCAGCACCTCCCCCGGCCGCGCATACTCGGCGATCCGCGACGCCACATTGACCGTCTGCCCGAAGTAGTCCCCTTCCTGGAATAGCACCGGGCCAGCGTGCAGGCCCACGTGCGCCGGTGGCAGCCCTGCATCGGCCACGCCATCGACCATGTCCAAGGCGGCAACCACGCTGGGGCCTGCCTCGCGGAAGTAGACCATCACCCCGTCCCCAAGCCACTTCACGGGCCGGCCGCCATGATCCACCACCGTGCGCTGGACG
>DATBME010000120.1:0-5673 GCA_036555005.1 Candidatus Limnocylindria bacterium
GGCCAGCGGCGAGGCCGATGCGGCCGACGCGCGCTGGCTGGACGGGGCCGATCGGGTGGTGGCGGTCGACGGGGGTACGGCCTGGCTGGCCTCGGTCGGCCGCCGTCCCGACCTCGTGGTCGGCGACCTCGATTCGGCCGATCCGGCGACGCTCGCCCGGCTGGCGGCGGACGGCGTCCCGGTTGACATGCACCCGGCGGCCAAGGATGCGTCGGACACGGAGCTGGCGCTGGATGGCGTGGTGGCCGCCGGCGCCGACGAGGTGCTGATCCTCGGCGCGCTGGCCGGTCCGCGACTCGACCACCAGCTCGCCAACCTGATGCTGCTGCTCGACCCCGGGCTGGCGCGGGTCCGCGATCTGCGCCTCGTCCGTGGCGGCACGCTGGTCCGCGCCCTGCGCGGCGGGGCCACGATGGCAGTCGAGGCGCCGGCCGGCGGCCTGGTGACGCTGCTGCCGGTCGGCGGTGACGCCGTGGGCGTGCGGACCGTCGGGCTGCGCTACCCGCTCGACGGGGAGACGCTGCGGATCGGCCGCTCGCGGGGCTTGTCGAACGTCGTCGTGGAGCCACCGGCATCGGTCTCGCTGGATCGCGGGTCGCTGCTGGTGATTGAGACCCTGGAGGAAGGAGACCGCTCGTGACCACGTCCACCACCACCGACCGCGACGGCTGGCGCACCGTCGACATCGTCGTGACAGCCGTGCTGGGCGTCGCCTTCGGCGTCGTCTTCGCCGGCTGGAACGTGATCACGCTGCCGCTCTTCAGCGGGGCGGTGAACCCGCTCGCCTATCTCGTCTCGGGCGTGTGGCTGGCGCCGGCCGTGCTGGCCGGGCTGATCGTGCGCAGGCCCGGCGCCGCGGTCTTCGCCGAGGTGGTGGCGGCCGCCGTGTCGGCGATCCTGGGGTCGGCCTGGGGGATGGACGCCATCCTGTCGGGGGCGATCCAGGGCGCGGGGGCGGAGCTGGCCTTCGCCCTCTTCCTGTACCGCTCGTTCAGCCTGCCGGTGGCGATGCTGGCCGGTGCGGGCGCGGCCGTCGGCGAGTGGCTGCACGACATGCCGATCTACTACCCGGACCTCGAGTTCGGCGTGCAGCTGGCGATCGGCGCCTTCATGCTGGTCAGCGGCGTGCTGATCGCCGGGCTCGGATCCTGGCTGCTGGTGCGGGCGCTGGCCCGGACCGGCGTGCTGAACGCATTCCCGGCTGGAAGAGAGCAGCAACCGGAGGCCTGAGCTGACGCGAGCCGCGCCCGCCGTCGCACCCGTCGCGATCGAGGCGCGCGGCTGGGGCTGGCGGCATGCCGGGCGGCGGAGCTGGGCGCTGCGCGGCCTCGACCTGCAGATCGAGCCCGGCGAGCGAGTCCTGCTGATCGGTCCATCTGGTGCCGGCAAGTCGACACTGCTGACCGCGCTGGCCGGGCTGCTCGACTCGAACGCCGGCGAGGCGGAGGGCAGCCTCAGCCTCGACGGCCGTCTGCCACGGGCAGCACGAGAGGCCTCGGGCCTGGTCTTCCAGGATCCGGAGAGCCAGCTGATCATGGCCCGCGCCGGCGACGACGTGGCGTTCGGGCTCGAGAACCGCTGCCTGCCGGCCGAGGCGATCTGGCCGCGGGTCGATGCCGCCCTGGAGGCGGTCGGCTTCGCCTACGGGCGCGACCGGCCGACCGATGCCCTCTCCGGCGGCGAGCAGCAGCGCCTGGCGATCGCCGGCGTGCTGGCCCTGCGTCCCGGGCTGCTGCTGCTCGACGAGCCCACCGCCAACCTGGACCCGGATGGCGCGGCGGCCGTGCGCGAGGTGGTGGCCTCGGTCGTCGAGCGGCTGGGCCTGACGCTGATCATGGTCGAGCATCGCGTGGCGGACGCGTTGCCGCTGGTCGACCGGGTGGTCGCCATCGAGGCCGGCGGCGGCGTCATGGCCGACGGGCGACCGCACGACGTCTTCGCCCGGCACGGCGATGCCCTGGCCGAGGCCGGTGTCTGGGTCCCCGACCGTCGCCTGCCCGCCCCGCCGCGCCGGCACCGCCGGGAGCCGGAGACGCTGCTGCTGGCCGAGCAGGTCGCCTTCCGCTACCCCGGCAGCGTCCTGTCCGCGCTGGCGCGCACCGATCTGCAGGTGCGGGCCGCGGAGGCGGTGGCCATCACCGGACCGAACGGCAGCGGCAAGTCGACGCTGGCGCTGCTGCTGGCGGGGCTGCTGCCGCCGACCTACGGGATCGTGGTGGCCGGCGAGGCCCTGGCCCGCGGCCGCGGCCACGAGCCGATCTGGCGCTGGGGAGCCCAGGAGCTGGTGCGCCACGTCGGCACCGTCTTCCAGGACCCGGAGCACCAGTTCCTGACCGGCCGGGTGCGCGACGAGCTGATGCTGGGCCCGCTGCGGGTCGGCGTGGCCGAGCCGGCGGCCCGTCGTCGGGCCGACGAGCTGCTGGCGCGCCTGCACCTGGAGCCGCTGGCCGAGGCCAATCCGTTCACCCTGTCCGGCGGAGAGAAGCGCCGGCTGTCGGTGGGCACCGCCCTGGCCACCGCGCCGGCGGTCCTGATCCTGGACGAGCCCACCTTCGGGCAGGACCGCCGCACCGCCGGCGAGCTGCTGGACCTGCTGGCCGCCCTGCGCGACTCGGGCCGCGCCATCGCCTTCGTCACCCACGACCGCGACTTCGCCACCGCCCTGGCCGACCGCACGCTGCGCCTGGCCCCGGCGACGCTGACCAGCGGGGTGCCGTCGTGAGGCTGTTCGTCCCGCTGCGACCGAACCCGAACGCGGTGCTGGCGCGCGCCAACCCGTTGGCCAAGCTCGCCGCGGCGCTGCTGCTGATGGCGGTCCTGTTCGTCTCGGTCGACCCGGTGACGCCGGTCGTGATCCTGGTCGGCCTGGCCGGATCGGTGTGGCTCTCGGGCCTGGGATGGCGGACCCTCCTGCTCCGCACCTGGCCGGTCCTCCTGGCGGCGGCGAGCATCAGCGTGCTGAACGCCCTGTTCGCCGCCCCGCGTGACGACGAGCCCTTCCGCATCGGTCCCATCGGACTCAGCGCCGAGAGCCTGCAATCCGGGGTCGCACTCGGCCTGCGCGTGCTGGCCATCGCCTACACCGGCGTGCTGGCCGTGGTCACCACCGACCCAACCGACCTGACCGACGCGCTCATCCAGCAGCTGCACCTCTCGCCGCGCTTCGCCGTGGGGGCACTGGCGGCGGTGCGCCTGATGCCGGTCATGGCCGGCGAGTGGCAGACGATCTCGCTGGCGCGCCGCGCGCGGGGCGTGTCCGCCGGACGCTCACCGCTGGTCGCCATCCGCCTCTTCTTCGGGAAGCTGCTGACCCTCCTGGTCGGCGCGATCCGTCGTGCCACGCGCCTGGCCGCCGCCATGGAGGCCCGGGGCTTCGGCGCGCTGCCGTGTCGCAGCGTGGCGCGGCCGCAGCACATGGCGGCGCGTGACTGGTGGCTGATCGCGGCCGCCGCGGCCCTGGGGCTGGCCGCCATCGGCCTCAGCCTGGCGCTTGGCGCCTGGGAGTTCCTGTTCGCCCGGGCAGGGTTCGTGTCGGCCTGAGCGGCCCGGTATGCTCGCGGCTCGATGATCCGCACCACGCCCTTCCACGAGCGCACCAGCGCGCTGAACGACACCGGCCTGTGGCAGCACTGGTCGGGGCACGTGGTGGTGACCCGCTACCAGGCGTCGGACAAGTTCGAGTACTTCGCCGTCCGCAACAGCGCGGGCATCTTCGACACCTCGCCGCTCTACAAGTACCGGATCGCCGGGCGCGACGCGGAGCGCTTCTTGTCCGGCATGCTGGCGCGCGACATCCGCCGCTGCCCGCCCGGCCACGCCCACTACACGACCTGGCTGGACGAGCGCGGGTTCGTGCTGGAGGACGGCGTGATCCAGCACCGTGCGGCGGACGAGTTCCTGCTCACCTCGGCGGAGCCGAACTTCGCCTGGTTCGCCGACCGGGTCGGGCGGCTGCGGGTGACGGTCGAGGAGGTCAGCCTGGACATCGGCGCGCTGGCGGTGCAGGGCCCGCGCTCGCGCGACCTGCTGTCACGCCTCGCTCCGGACGTCGGCGAGCTGCCCTTCTTCGGGCTGACGGCGGCCACCATCGCGGGGCGGCCGGTCACCGTCAGCCGCACCGGCTACACCGGCGACCTTGGCTATGAGATCTGGGTCGACACGCCCGACGCCACCACCGTGTGGGACGCCCTCTGGGATGCCGCCGACGGATACGGCGTGCTGCCCTACGGCATGGGAGCGCTGTACATGCTGCGCATCGAGGCCGGCCTGCTGCTGCTGGGCGCCGACTTCGACTCGAGCCGGTTCGCGTTCAACGACGCCCATCGGTCCACCCCGCTGGAGCTCGGCTGGGCCTGGATGTTCAAGGGGCTGGAGGAGGACGACCGGCCGTTCATCGGGCGGAAGGCGCTGGAGCGCGAACGGGCGGAGAAGTCGTCGCGCTGGCGCATGGTGGGCCTGGTGGTCGACTGGCGGGACTACGACCGCGTGTACTCGGATGCCGGCCTGATCCCGCCCAAGGATCATCGGCCGGTGCACGAGGACTGGATGGTGTATGACGCCGATCGGTCCCGCGTCGGCTACGCGACCAGCATCATGTACTCGCCGGTTCTCCAGCAGCACATCGCGCTGGCGCGCGTGCGACCCGACCTGGCGCGGCCCGGCACCCGCGTCTTCCTGGAGTTCACGGTGGATCACCATTACGAGCAGGTGGCGGCGCACGTGGCGCGGCTGCCGCTCTACAACCCGGAGCGCAAGACCGCCTGAGATGGACCGATGAGCATGGACCGCTACGACGCGATCGTGATTGGCGGGGGCCACAACGGCCTCGTCAACGGCGCCTACCTGGCGCGGGCCGGGATGAGGACCCTGATCCTGGAACGGCGGCACCTGGTCGGCGGGGCGGCCATCACCGAGGAGCTGCGCCCCGGCTACTGGTTCACCACCTTCAGCTACGCGCTCTCCCTGCTGCGGCCGCAGATCATCCAGGAGCTGGAGCTGACCAGGCACGGCTTCCTGCCGCTGCTGATGTCGACCCGCTTCGCGCCCGGCGAGGATGGTGAGTACCTGCTCTTCAACCGCGACCACGACGAGACCCTGCGCGAGATCGCGCGCATCTCGCCCCACGACGCGGATGGCTACGAGCAATACAGCCACGACCTGGACCGCGTCTGCCAGGCGATCAAGCCGCTGCTGGACACCGTCCCACCGGACCCGCTCAGCGACGACCCGGAGGAGCTGGCGGCGCTGGCGGCCCTCGGCGGGCGGCTGCGGAGCCTGGACAAGCGCACGCTGCACAACGCGGTGCGCCTGCTGACCGGCAGCGCCGCCGACTTCCTGGACGACTACTTCGAGTCGCCGCTGCTGAAGGGCTACCTGGCCTCGTCCTCGATCATCGGGTCCAAGGTCGGCCCGCGCTCGCAGGGGAGCGGCCTGGTGCTGCTCTTCCACTCACTGGGCGAGCACGACGGCGAGTTCGGCACGTGGGCCTTCCACAAGGGCGGCAACGGCGGCTTCACCCAGGTGCTGGCCCGGGCGGCCGGCTCCTTCGGCGCCGAGATCCGGACGGAGGCGCCGGTGGAACGCGTCCTGACCCGTGAGGGGGAGGCGACCGGCGTGGCGCTGGCCGACGGCTCCGAGCTCGCCGCCGACGTGGTCGTCAGCGCGCTCGACCCC
>DATBME010000124.1:0-8110 GCA_036555005.1 Candidatus Limnocylindria bacterium
GGCCAATGCCGGCGCGTCCTGGTCGGCGGCCACCACCCGCAGTCCGCGCGCCTGAAGCTCGCGTATGACGTGGCCCAGACTCTCGACCCGAGCGAGCAACAGGTGCTCGCTGGCGCCGGCGCTGGCCTTCACGGCCGCCGCCGAGAGCGGCGCCGCTCCGCGCTCCGGAAAGATGACACCGTCCACGCCCGCCGCCTCCGCCGAACGGAGCAGCGTCCCGAAGTTGACCGGGTCCTGCAGGTGCTCCAGCAGCAGGATCAGCGGATCCCGTCCGGCGCCCTCGGCGCGCGCCAGCATCTCCGCCACATCCGCCCAGCGCCGCTCCCCCACCTCCAGCAGCACGCCCTGGTGCCCGTCGAACCCGGCCAGTGCGGCGATCCGGTCACCGGGAACGGTCTCCACCGGGACCGATGCCTCCCGCGCACGTGCCAGCACCTGCTTCAGCTCGGGATTCGGACGGGCGCTGCTCGAGACGAGCAGCCGATGCGCCTCCCGCCCGGACGCCAGCGCCTCGGCGACCGGCCGGCGGCCGCCGATCCACTGCGTCAAGCGGAATGCTCACTGTCGGACTCAGCCGGCGCCACTGTCGCCACGGCGAAGGCCGCGATCCCTTCCGCGCCGGCAAAGCCGAGGCCGTCCGAGGTCGTGCCCTTCACGCTGACTGCGTCCGGCTCCAGCCCGGTGAGCTCGGCCAGCCGCTTGACCAGCTCGTCGCGGCGCGGCTCGATCGCGGGCCGCCGGGCGACGATGGCCAGGTCAACGCCCGCCGGCCGCCAGCCTGCCTCGCGGAGGCGTGCCACCGCAGCGGCCAGCAGCATCGCGGAGTCCGCGTCCCGCCACTTCTCGTCGTCGGGCGGGAAGAGGCTGCCCACGTCGCCGAGCCGCGCCGCGCCGAGCAGGGCATCGATCACCGCATGCAGCGCCGCGTCCCCATCCGAATGACCGGCCAGCCCCGTCTCGCCCGTGAACAGCAGCCCGCCCAGGTGCAGCTCGCGGCCCTGTTCCAGGCGATGCGCGTCGAAGCCGATCCCGGCGCACAGCCCGTCGCCAACTGCGGGCGCCGACAACGGGACGCTCCAGCCGCCCAGGGCGGCACGCAGCATGGCGTCCTCGCCGGGATCGGTCAGCTTGCGGTTGATCGCCTCCCCCTCCACGGCCCGAACGCCGATGCCGCCCGAGGCCATGGCCGCCGCCTCGTCCGTCGCGGAGCGTCCCCAGGCGTGGGTCTCCTCCATGGCGGCGCGCAGCTGGACCAGGGTGGCGCCCTGTGGCGTCTGCGCGGCGAACACCCTCTCGCGGTCGACCGCGCCGGTCACCGCCTTCGCCGCGTCGATCGTCTTCAGCGAGTCGGCGACCGGAACCACCGGCACGGCGCCGGTCCCGCCGCGGACGGTGGCGACGACGCGGACCATTAGCTCCGGGGACGCTGCCGGACGCGCCGCATCGTGGACCAGCACCGGCGTCTCCTCGGCCACCCCTGCGGCTGTGAGTGCGCCGATGCCCGCCACCACCGAGTCCGTGCGCTCCGCGCCGCCGCCGACCACCTGCACCCGCTCGCCGGAGTCCGGCGGCAGGCTGGACCGGTAGCGGTCGACGGCATCGGCCGGGACCACCAGCGCCACCTTGGCCATGCCGGGGACCGCCAGCAGCGCATCCAGGCTCCAGCGCCAGACGGGGCGACCCCACATGTCGATCCACAGCTTGTCGGTGCCGAACCGGCGGCTCTGCCCAGCCGCGACCAGGATGGCGGCGACCGGCAGGCTCATCGGTCCATCAGGAGGTCAGGCGACCTCGCGCGGCTGGGCGAAGATCATGCGACCGGCGACTGTCTGGAGCACGCGGGTGACGGTGATGCCGACCTCGTTGTCCATGAAGCGGCTGCCACCCTCGACCACGATCATGGTCCCGTCATCCAGGTAGCCGACGCCCTGGCCGGGCTCCTTGCCCTCCTGGATGATCTTGACCTGCATCTCCTCGCCGGGATGCACCACCGCCTTCACGGCGTTGGCGAGCTCGTTGATGTTCAGCACCCGGATGCCCTGCAGCTCGGCCACCCGGTTCAGGTTGAAGTCGTTGGTCAGGATGGCGGCCCCGGTATCGCGGGCGTAGGCGACCAGCTTGGCGTCGACCTCGTCGACCTCCGGGTAGCTCGCCTCGCTGACCTCGACCGGGCTGACCGAGTCGCGCTGCAGCGCGGCCAGCATCTCCAGCCCGCGTCGCCCGCGGTTGCGGCGCAGCGCATCCGGCGAGTCGGCGATGCGCTGCAGCTCGTCCAGCACGAAGCGCGGCACCACGAGGGTGCCCAGGATGAACCCGGTGCGCCCGATGTCCACGATCCGCCCGTCGATCACCGCGCTCGTGTCGATCACCACTTCCTGCGGGCCGGTCCGCGGCCGCACGCCCGGCAGCAGGCCGGACAGGGCGGGAACCAGCACGTCACGCTTGTAGAGCGTTGCCCACAGCATGAGCAGGGCCAGGATGATGGCCGCCGCCGCCGGCAGCAGCGCCCCGGCCACCCCGCCCAGGTTCGAGAGCGGCACGCCGACCAGCAGACCCATCAGCAGGCCGATGACGATGGCGGCCACCCCGAGCGCGAACTCGCCGGCGTTGGCCTGCCCCAGCCGATCGACCGCCCAGCGGGTCGGATAGACGGTGATGTACGGGATGGCAAGGTACCCGAACAGGAGCGATGCGACGACCATCGCCATCAGGAACGCAGGCCGGTTGGGCTGCGCGATGACGTCCGGCGCGCGCGACAGGATCAGCAGGCCCAGGACGAATCCAACGAGCGTGCCGACCAGAGCTCCCAGGAGCTGGATGATCTTGTGCATGAACCGATGAGACCGAGGATGAACTGGACTCGCGACCGGATGAAAGCCGATGACGCCGATGAATGGGTTGGTCGCGGCCCGCCGCGCGGGCGGCGTGCACCTTAGCACCGGTGGCCACGAGGGGCAACGGCCGAGATCAGGCCTCGGCGAGCGCGGAGAGCAGCGCTGAACGCAGGTCCACCGAGGTTTCCGGCCCCGTGGCGCCGTCCCCCTGCGCGCCTCGCGAGGGGCCGGTTATGAGCCGATCGAAGCCCAGCCGCCGCGCCTCGGCCAAGCGCCGCTCGGCGCGACCCGCGGGGCGCAGCCGTCCGGCCAGCGAGAGCTCGCCCGCCAGGACCGTTCCGCTGCGCACCGGACGCTCCCGCAGGCTGGAGGCGAGCGCCACCGCCACCGCCAGGTCGGCCGCCGGCTCCTCGATGCGCAGGCCGCCGGCCACGTTGACGTAGACGTCGTGGCCGGTCAGGTTCACGCCGGCGTGTCGGGCGAGGACCGCGATCAGCATCAGCACCCGGTTGACGTCGATGCCGGTGGTGGCGCGACGGGGCGACCCGGCGCCCGACGGCGCGACCAGTGCCTGGATCTCGACCGCCAGCGGTCGCGTCCCCTCCAGCGCGATCGTCACCGCGCTGCCGGCCACCGGCGGCTGCTCCGACTCCAGGAAGAAGCGGCTCGCATCGGCCACCTCCACCAGCCCGTCCCCTCGCATCTCCAGCACGCCGACCTCGTCGGTCGAGCCGAAACGGTTCTTGGCCGCCCTGATGAGTCGCGTCGAGCCCAGCCGCTCACCCTCCAGGTAGATGACGGCGTCGACCAGGTGCTCCAGCGTGCGGGGCCCGGCCACCGTCCCCTCCTTGGTGACGTGACCGACCAATGCCACGCAGGTGCGTCCCGCCTTGGCCACTTCCGCCAGCCGGGTGGCGACCTCGCGCACCTGGCCCACGCTGCCGGCCGGCCCGGCCAGGTCGGGCGAGGCCATGGTCTGCACGCTGTCCACCACTGCCAGCGCCGGGGCCACCGACTCGATCGCGCCCAGCGCGGTGCCGAGCTCGGTGGTGGCCACCAGGCCCAGGCCGTTGACCACCGCGCCCACGCGCTCGGCCCGGCCGCGGACCTGCGACGCGGACTCCTCGCCGGTGACGTACAGCACCTCGGAGCCGCCCGCCGCCAGCCGGGCCGCCAGTTGCAGCAGCAGCGTGCTCTTGCCGATTCCCGGGTCGCCGCCGAACAGCACGATCGAGCCGGGCACCAGGCCGCCGCCCAGCACGCGGTCGACCTCCCCGATGCCACTCACCAGGCGCTCCGCCTCCGCGCTGGAAACCTCGCCGATGGGCGAGATGGTGCCGACCGCGAAGGCGGCCGTCGTCCGCTCGCGGGCGCGGGCCGCGGCCACCGGGCGGCTGACCACCGTCTCGACCAGGGTGTTCCACGCCTCGCAGGACGGGCATTGGCCGGCCCAGCGCGGCGTCTCGGCACCGCACTGCTGGCAGACGTGGACGGTTCGAACGGCAGGCACGAAATCGGGCTCGGATGGGGCTCAGTCACGACAACGGACGGCGCCTGTTGGCGCCGTCCGTCATGTTGCCACGCGGCGGGGTACCGCCGGGTTATCGGTCCGTTACTGCGCGCTTATCGCGCCTTGACCGGCTGGCGCTCCTGCTTCTTCTCGATCGAGAGGCCGCCCTCCGGATCGACGTCGACCACGATCGTGTCGCCGGCCTCGAAGCTGGCCATCAGCATGCGCTCGGCCAGCGGATCCTCGATCTGGTTCTGGATCTCGCGCCGCAGCGGACGCGCACCGAAGGCGTTGTCGTAGCCCTTGGTGATGATCGCGTCCTTGGCGGCATCGGTCACCATCAGCTCCATCTGCTGGCCGGCGAGCTGCGCCTTCACCCTGGCCAGCAGCAGGTCAACGATCTCCCGGATCTGCTCCCGGCTGAGCTGCGTGAAGACGACCGTGGCGTCGATGCGGTTCAGGAACTCGGGGCGGAAGGCGTTCTTCAGCTCGCCCAGCACCTTCTCCTTCATGCGGTCGTAGTCGGCGGTCGCCTGGGCTGCCTCGTCCGGCGCGCCGGCCCTGAAGCCGATGGTGGTGTCCTTCTGCAGCAGCTGCGCCCCGACGTTGCTGGTCATGATGATGATCGTGTTGCGGAAGTCGACCCGCCGGCCCTTGGCGTCGGTCAGGTGCCCGTCCTCCAGGATCTGGAGCAGGATGTTGAACACCTCCGGGTGCGCCTTCTCGATCTCGTCGAGCAGGACCACGGAGTACGACTTGCGGCGCACCGCCTCGGTCAGCTGGCCGCCCTCGTCGTAGCCGACGTAGCCGGGCGGGGCGCCGACCAGGCGCGACACGTTGTGGCGCTCCATGAACTCGCTCATGTCGATCTTCACCAGCGCGTCGTCACTGCCGAACATGAACTCGGCCAGCGCCCGGGCCAGCTCGGTCTTGCCGACGCCGGTGGGGCCCATGAAGATGAAGGAGCCGATCGGCCGCTTGGGATCCTTGAGCCCGGCGCGCGCACGCCGAACCGCCTTGGAGACGATGTCGATCGCCTCCTGCTGGCCGATGATCCGCTTGTGCAGGGCCTCCTCCATCTTCAGGAGGCGCTCCGACTCCTCGGTGCTGATGCGGACCACCGGGATGCCGGTCCACATGCTGACGACCTCGGCGATGTCGTCGTCGGTCACCACCGGCACGTCCTTGGCGGCCTCCTCGTGCCAGCTGGCGCGCAGCTCCTCGATCTTCTCCTTGCCCTGCGCCTCCTCGTCGCGCAGGCGGGCCGCCGCCTCGTAGTCCTGGCCGGCGATCGCCTCGTCCTTCTGGCGGGTGACCTCCTCCAGGTTCTTCTGCGCCTCCTTGATCTCCGGCGGCGCCGATGCGTTGCGCAGCCGCACGCGCGACCCGGCCTCGTCGATGAGGTCGATGGCCTTGTCCGGCAGGGCGCGATCGGCCACGTAGCGGACCGACAGGTCGACCGCGGAGCGCAGCGCCTCATCGGTCATCTTCACGTGGTGGTGCGCCTCGTAGCGCTCGCGGATGCCGAACAGGATGTCGACCGCCTCGTCGACGGTCGGCTCCTCGACCATCACCGGCTGGAAGCGCCGCTCCAGGGCCGCGTCCTTCTCGATGTACTTGCGGTACTCGTCCAAGGTGGTGGCGCCGATGCACTGCAGCTCGCCGCGTGACAGCGGCGGCTTCAGGATATTGGCCGCATCGATCGCCCCCTCGGCGGCGCCGGCGCCGACCAGGGTGTGCAGCTCGTCGATGAACAGCACCGAGTCGCTGCTGGAGCGCAGCTCCTCGATGATCTTCTTGAGGCGCTCCTCGAACTCGCCGCGGTACTTGGTGCCGGCGACCAGTGAGCCGATGTCCAGGGTCAGCACCCGCTTGTCCATCAGCGTCTCCGGCACGTCGCCGCGCACGATGCGCTGTGCCAGCGCCTCGGCGATGGCGGTCTTGCCGACGCCCGGCTCACCGATCAGGGCCGGGTTGTTCTTCGTCTTGCGGCCCAGGATCTGGATGACTCGCTCGATCTCCTTCTCACGGCCGATGATCGGGTCGAGCTTGTCGGCCCGCGCCAGCTCGGTCAGGTTGATGCCCAGCTGGTCGAGGGTCGGGGTCTTGGAGGGACGCTTCGACTCCTGCGTGGGCGAAACGCTGGTGCTCTGCGACAGGACGTGGATCACCTGGTGGCGGACCTTGTCCAGGTTGACGCCCAGGCTCTCCAGCACGCCAGCGGCGATGCCCTCGCCCTCGCGCACCAGGCCCAGGAGCAGGTGCTCCGTCCCGATGTAGTTGTGGCCCAGCCGCCGCGCCTCGTCGATGGCCAGCTCGATGACGCGCTTGGCGCGCGGCGTGAGGCCGACCTCGCCCACCACCGGGCGATCGCCCCGGCCGATGATGAACTCAACCGCGGTGCGGACCTTGGACAGCTCGACGTTCATGTTCTCGAGCACGCGGGCAGCGACGCCCTCGCCCTCGCGCACCAGGCCGAGGAGCAGGTGCTCCGTCCCGATGTAGTTGTGGTTGAAGCGCTGGGCCTCGTCCTGTGCCAGGGTGAGGACCTTCCGCGCTCGGTCTGTGAACTTGTCGAATCTGTCCATGTCGCGGTCTCGCTGGGCTCCCGCAGGCGGCTTGGCGCCCCCTGCCTTCATCTGAGTGTACGGCACCACAAATGGTCGGTGCCCCTCAATAGGTACTACGGATCAGGAGTGCTGGACGCTCACGCAGCGTTAAGTTCCGCCCACGTTCGCATGCAGAGAGGCGGGTCCTCTGCGGGTCCCGCCTCTGCAATCGCTGGGTAGGACCCGCTGTCGGGCCGGTGGGTCAGGCCTTGGCGCCCTCCGCCGGCTTCGCCTCGGGCTCGGCCTCCGCCTCAGCCTCCGCCTCCGGGGCAGCCTCGGTGGGATCGGCCTCCGCCACCGTCTCCTCGGCCGCATCGGGGTCGGCGGTGGAAGCTTCGGCATCGGCGTCGGCGGTGGCCACATCGGCGTCGGCCTCGGCGGTGGCCGCCTCAGCCTTGGTTGCCTCGGTGGGCTCGGCCGCGTCGGCCTCGGCGGGAGCCTCCGGTGCAGCCTCGGCGTCCGCGGCGGCATCCACCTCGATGGCGACCGGCTCCTCGGCTGCCGGCTCGTCGGTGGCGGCTGCCTCCTCGGATGCTGGCTCGTCCGCGGTGGCGGTCTCCTTGGCGGCCTTCGAGCGCGAGCTCCTGGACTTGGGCGCCGCGGCCTCTTCAGGCTCCGACCGGAACTGGTCGAGCAGGCCCGATGACGCGAAGGCGGCGGCCATCGTGTTGTCGATGCCCTCGTCGGGCTCGCTGATGGCGTCCTCCGGGCGGTAGTCGCGGTCGCGACGGTCACGCCGCTCGCGGCGCGGCTGGCGCTCCTCGAAGCGACCGGCCGGCGCTGGGGCCGGCATCGGTGCGGGCGCGGGCCGATCCTCCGCCTGCTTCAGGCTGAGACCCAGCCGATGGCGCTCGGAGTCGAGGCTGATGATCTTCAGCTTCAGCACCTCGCCCTCCTTCACCACGTCGCCCGGATGCGCGACGCGCTGGTGGGAGAGCTCGCTGATGTGGATGAGGCCCTCCAGGCCCTCTTCCACGCGAACGAAGGCGCCGAAGTTCACGAGCTTCGTGACCGTCCCCTCGATCACGTCGCCGATCTGGTACTTGGCGACCGACTCCTGCCACGGGTCGGGCTGCAGGCGCCGGATCGACAGGCTGATGCGCCCGCGCTCGTGGTTGATGTCGATGACCTCGGCCTCGACCTCCTCGCCGATGGCG
>DATBME010000126.1:0-2346 GCA_036555005.1 Candidatus Limnocylindria bacterium
AGGAGTCCGGCCACCCGGTGGTCCAGTCATTCGAGCCCGATGAGGACTGGCGCTGGTGCTACGCCGACGAGGTGTACCTGTAGGCGACGCCCACCGCTACGACGCCCTGGTCGTCGGCGCCGGCCCCAATGGCCTGGCCGCGGCCATCACCCTGGCCCGCGCGGGTCGCAGTGTGCTGGTGCTGGAGGCGCACGCCGAGGTCGGTGGCGGCAGCCGCTCGGCGGAGCTGACACTGCCCGGCTTCGTCCACGACGTCTGCTCGGCGGTCCATCCGCTGGGACGCTCGTCACCGGTCTTCGCCGAATGGCCGCTGGCCGGGCACGGGCTGGAATGGATCGAGCCGCCGGTCGCGCTCGCCCATCCACTGGATGACGGGAACGCTGCGCTGGTGCGGCGCGACCTGGACGCCACCGCCGCCGGGCTGGGTGACGACGGCGAGCGCTACCGACGGCTGATCGGTCCCGTCGCCGCCGACTGGGAGCTGATCGCACGTGAGCTGCTGGGGCCGTTTCGCATCGGCCCCGGCCTGCGCCACCCGTTCGCGGTTGGACGCTACGCGCTGAACGCGCTGCAGCCGGTGACCTGGCTGGCGCGCCGGTTTCGGACACCGGCCGCCAGGGCGCTGCTGGCGGGCGTCGCCGCCCACTCCTTCGTGCGCCTGGAGCAACCGATCACGGGCGCCTTCGCGCTGTCGCTGCTGGCCAGCGCCCACGCGGTGGGCTGGCCGATCCCCCGGGGCGGCTCGCAGCGCATCGCCGACGCGCTCGCGTCGTACCTGCGCTCGCTGGGCGGCGAGATCCAGACCGACCACCCGGTCCGCGGCCTGGATGGCCTGCCGCCGCATCGGGCCCTGCTGCTGGACCTGACCCCGCGCCAGGTGCTGGCCGTGGCGGGCGACCGGCTGGGCGGACTGTATGCCGCGCAGCTGCGGCGCTACCGCTACGGGCCTGGCGTCTTCAAGGTCGACCTGGCGCTGGACTCACCCGTCCCGTGGGCCAACCCGGCCCTGCTCGAGGCCGGCACCGTGCACCTGGGCGGCACCCTGCCGCAGCTGACCGCCAGCGAGCGGGCGGTGGCGGCCGGCCGCGCGCCGAACCGGCCCTTCGTGCTGGTGGCGCAGCCCTCGCTCTTCGACCCAACGCGCGCCCCGGCCGGCAAGCACGTGGTCTGGGCGTACTGCCACGTGCCCAACGGCTCGCGCGCCGACATGAGCGGGGCGATCCTGGCCCAGCTCGAGCGCTTCGCGCCGGGGATCGGCGAGCGCATCCTGGGCCGTTCGACCATGGGTCCCGCCGCGCTCGAGACCTACAACGCCAACTACGTCGGCGGCGACATCAACGGCGGCCTGCAGGACCTGGCTCAGCTCTGGACGCGGCCGGCCGTGCGCTGGGATCCCTACGCCACGCCGGACCCCGGCATCTTCATCTGCTCCTCGTCGACCCCACCGGGCGGCGGCGTGCACGGGCTGTGCGGCTACCACGCCGCGCAGTCGGCGCTGCGCGGCGTCCTGCGCTGAGTCAGCTGTCCCATACCGGCGGCAAGGTTGGCAGCCGGACCTCGGTCGCGCCCAGCCAGGCGGCCAGCTCGTGGATGGCCGCGGCGACCGCCGGCCAGGCGTCGGCCGGTGCATCGGGCTCGGCATAGACCGCATTGACGGTGAAGACGCCGCGCTTGCGATCCATCACCGGGTCGATCCGCCCGATCAGGCGGTCTCCGTGCAGGATCGGCAGCACGTAGTAGCCATACTCGCGCTTGGCGACCGGGATGTAGATCTCCAGCTTGAAACGGAAGTCGAAGAGCTTCAGCGCGCGGTCGCGGTCGGCAACCAGGGGGTCGAACGGCCCCACCAGCGTGGTGCGTGGCTGCCAGGCGCCGGCGTCCAGCTCGGCCAGCGCGTCGGCGTGCGCCAGCCACTCCCCGGGCATACCGTCGATCTCCACGGGCACCGCCACGCCATCGGCGCGCAGCGACTCCTCCGCCTCGTCGCGGAACGGCAGCTCGCCCACCTCCAGCGCGCCGCCCCAGCCGGTCCGGTCGAAGCCCCGGGCGCGCAGCTGCCGGTCCAGCAGCTCGACCGCCACCACCGGGTCCGGCAGCTCCTCGGCCTCGGGCAGCACGTGCTCCCACAGGTCCCAGACGCGCTGGGTCCCCTCGCGATGGCTGATGGCGATCTGGCCCCCATTCCACAGGACCTCCAGCATGCGGCCCAGGTTCTTGCCGTCGTTCCAGCCGCCGGTCTGCCACGGCACCTCGGCACGGTCGTCCAAGTCCCGGGTCATCAGCGGCCCGCGGGCGCGGACCTCGTCCAAGACGTACGCGCGGAACGCGGCGTTGTCGCGCAGCCAC
>DATBME010000133.1:0-6108 GCA_036555005.1 Candidatus Limnocylindria bacterium
CGTCCACGCTCTAGCGCGTCAGCTGGCGCGAGGCAGCGCTGGCCGCCGGCTCCGCCCCACGCCGAGCGTCAGGCCAGGAGCTTGGCCTTGGCGGCCTCGAACTCCTCCTCCGACAGGACCCCCTGCGTCTTCAGTTGGCCAAGCTGCATGAGCTGCGCGGTCAGGTCAGGCGTCCCGGCCGGGGCGGCGGCCGATGCCGTCGCGGCAGCGGCCTGCTGGGCCTGCTGGGCAGCCAGCTGCTCCTGGTACGCGGCCGCGTCGGCCTCCTGCTGCGCGGCGGCCTGGGACTCGGCCTCCTGGTTTGCCCACCTCTGCTCCTGGCGGTGGTGCACCCCACCGGCCACGGCCGATGCCGTGCCGGCGACCACGGCCGTGCGCGCCATGGTGCGGACCACTCCGCCTCGGCGGCGTCTCATCATCATCGGTTCGTCTCCTCTGTGTGCTCAGTGCCTATGTGTGGTCGTCGATGCCTATGCCGGGCTGCCGGCCTCTTCGCCGACCTCGATCGCGTCCTGGGGTCCTTCCTTCACCTCGGCGATGAGCTCTTCGATCACCGCGCGCGGGATGCGCTCGTTGAGAATCAGCTCCCCGTTGGCGTTGCGCAGGGCATCCGCGAAGCGGGCTGCCCAGGCGTTCTCGAAGAGCATGATCGCTGCGGACGAGTTGTTCTCCAGCCCGCCGGCGAGGCTGTGCGCGTCATCCTCGGTGAGCGAACCGCTCAGCTCGGAGGGCTTGGGCTGGATGACAGCGAGCGACTCGTCGCCCACGTCGTTCAGCTCCAGGACGGCAAGTGTCCCCTCCTCGTCCTTGATGGCGAAGATCAGGTCGATGATGTGAATCGTCCCGCTTTCGACGAGGTCCTTCAGGGCGGGTGCGATCTCACCCTTGAACTGGTTGCCGGGGAACTTCACGACCAGCAGCTCGATGGGTCCGATGGACATGCGGCAGTCCTCCTGTCGGGGGGTGGCTCGGGGTCCCGAGGTGGTTGGGCGGTGGGTGTGGCGTGAACGCTAATGCACTTGTCGATGCGCGTCTAGGCGCTGAGGCAGCCCGACGCCATTCCCGCTCGTCAGCGAGGGATCCGGGCGTGCGCAGGGTCCCAGGTCGCCAGAAATGCGTCGCTCCGGCGGTATGATGCGAGCCTGCCACCACGCGGTTGGCGGGCGCCCGCTCGACCGCTGAGGTGCGCGGCAACACCGCCCACGTGTCGGAGGTCATTGGGTGATTCGTCTGCTTGCTGCTCTCCTCGTCGCCGCCGTGGGCGCCCTGGCCTGGCGCTTCCTGCGCGTGGTGCGTATGCCGGATGACGGCTCGCGTGAACCGATCTCGACCGATGGCGCGCGCGCCTGGGCGGAGTCGGTAACCGCGGCTCCGAGCCACGACCGATTGGCGGTGCGCTTCGCGCCCAGCACGCTTGCGTCGCTCGAGCTGCTGCCCGAGGGATCGCGCTTCTACCCGCGCATCGTCGAGGACATCGCGGCGGCTCAGCATTCCGTCCACGTCATCCAGTACGGCTTCAAGCCGGGCAGCGTGGCCGACCGCTTCCTGCCCGTTCTGGTCGAGCGGGCGGCGGCCAAGGTGCAGGTGCGGATGGTGCTCGATGCCGTCGGATCGGGCGTGGCCGGGGTCTCGCGCGCCATGCTCGATGGGCTGGCCGGCGCCGGGGTCCAGATCGCCATCCACGATGCGGTTCCGCCGCGCCGCTACGGCATGGTGGGGGACCGGCGGGTGCGCTGGACGCGGGATGGCCTGGGCCGGGTCGACCACCGCAAGCTGTACGTCATCGACGGGCAGATCGGCTGGATGGGCGGCGCCGGCATCGAGGACCACTTCGAGGACGGCCGCTTCCACGACCTGTTCGTGCGGGTCACCGGGGCGGTCGTGACCCAGCTGCAGGCGGCCTTCCTGGCCAGCTTCGCCGAGCTGGGTGGCGACCTGCCTGACGACCTGGGCCAGTTCTTCCCTGCTGCCGAAGATCCGGGGTCGATCGACACGACCTTCCTCATGAACTGGCCGCCGGGCTGGCTGCCGGTCACTGGGGCCGCCGAGCAGCTGATCGAGGGAGCACGAGAGCGGCTCGACATCATGAACCCGTACGTGGGCGATCGTGGCATGGTCAACCGCATCGCCGCGGCGGCGGAACGCGAGGTCAGGGTGCGCATGGTGGTACCGGACGCGGTGCACGGCAACGCCGTCGCCTATGCGGCCTTCCAGTACCACTACGACCGGCTGCTGGCCGCCGGCGTCGCCATCTGGGAGTACCCGGCCCTCGTGCACGCCAAGGCGCTGGTCGCCGACGACGAGGTCCTGGTCGGGACCCTGAACCTGGATGCCTGGGCGCTGTACCGCAACCCGGAGATCGCCCTCCACATCCGCAACGCTAGCGTGGCCGAGACGTTCCGCCGCGACCTGTTCGAGGTGGACATCGGCGCGTCGCAGGCCGGAGCGGCCGCCATCGGCCGACGGGCGCGGCTGCGCAATGCCGCGTTCGAGCGCATGGCGCCACTGCTCTAGGACGCGCCTGGTGGAATTCGCGGAGGTCGTCGCCCGGCGCCGCATGGTGCGCCACTTCGCGCCGGAGCCCGTCGAACGCGAGGTCCTGGAGCGGATCGCCGCCACCGCCCAGCGCACGCCGAGCGCCGGCTTCAGCCAGGGCCAGCGGCTGGTCATCGTGACCGACCCGGAGCGGATGCGCCGGGTGGCGGCCATCGCCCAGGAAGCGGAGTACGTGGAGATGGGCTTCGATCCGTGGCTCAGCCAGTGCGCGGCCCTGTTCATCCCGTGCGTCAGCGAGAAGGTCTACCGCGACCGTTACGACGAGCCCGACAAGCGGCCGCCGGGCGAGGACGCCATCGACTGGCCGGTTCCGTACTGGTGGATGGACATCGGCTGCACCGTCATGCTGATCCTGCTGGCGGCGGTCGACGAGGGACTGGCAGCGGGCTTCGCCGGCACCCATGATCCCGCGCTCCTCAACGCGGAGCTGGATATCCCGGCCGACTACGTTCCGGTCGGGGTCATCCCGGTTGGGCGGCCGCTGCCGGACAGGCGGTCGCCGTCGCTGAAGCGCGGCTGGCGAACGCTCGACGAGTTCGCCCGCTGGGAGTCCTGGGGTCGGTCCGACCCGCCCGCCTGATCGCCCGATCCGCCGGGCGAGTGATGCGCCCGCCAGTCACTGCCGTATCCCCTTCGAACGCATAGCCGGCCGACGGCCGGCACAGCATTCGGAGGAACGAGGCCTATCGGTGCAGCTCTCTGCCTCTGCCTGCGCGTCGCCCCTCACGGCGTGACGCCCCCCTTCTCAATGGAGCAAATGAACCATGCGCACGCTTTCCCTGCGCGCCGTCGCCGTACCACTGATCGTGGTCTTTGCGATCGCCGCGCTCATCCTCGGCTCGACCGCCCTGCGCGTCGGTGCCGCTGACCATCTCGATGCGCCGACCGTCAAGAAGGACGGCCGGATCGATATCAACGACGTGTATGTCTTCGAGGGCCGCAATGCCGCCAGGACCGTCCTGGTCATGACCGTGAATCCGGCCGCCGGCCTGCTGTCTCCGACCACCTTCCGCCCCGGCGCGCTCTATGAGTTCAAGATCGACACCGGGAGCAATGCGGTCGAGAACATCGCCTTGCGCGTGAAGTTCGGTGACGTGCGCGGCGACGGCAGCCAGCGGATCAAGGTGCTCCGCGCACACGGTGACCAGGCCGGCCACGGTGCCGGCGGCAAGGTGATCGGCCGCGGCTCGACCGATGAGGTCATCCCCCTCAAGGGTGGTGGCCGAGCATGGGCCGGGCTGGCGGATGATCCCTTCTTCTTCGACCTCGCTCGCTTCCAGACCTTCAAGGCCACGCTGCTTGCCGGCGGTGGGCTGGCGGACCTGGGCGGCCTGGTCGACTGCAACCGCACCAACCCCGGCCCCACGAACTTCTTCAAGGGGCTGAACGGCTCGGCGATCGTGATCCAGCTGCCGGACAAGAAGCTCGCCAAGAACGGTGACACGATCAAGGTCTGGGCCGAGACGTCGATCAGGGAGAACGGCGACCGCACCCAGGTGGAGCGGATGGGCCTGCCCACGATCAACACCGTCTTCAACCACACGGACGCCACCAAGGATGCGTACAACCGGGCCGAGCCGCGCAATGACGTGGCCGACTACAGCGACGACGTGTCCGGCGTGGTCGAGCTGATCACCTCCCTGGCCGGAACCGCTCCGGATCCCGCCGCCTATGGCGACGCGATCGCCGGCGTGCTCCTGCCCGACGTGATCACCTACGACACCGCGCAGCCCGCGAACTTCGCGATGCTGAACGGCCGGGCGTTGGCGGATGACGTGATCGATGTCGCGCTGTCGGTGGTGGCGAACACGCCGCTCAGCGACTGCGTCGGCAACGACAGCACCTTCCTCAACCACTTCCCGTACGTCGGCGAGCCGAACTGACGGGAGCCTGAAGGACCGATGCCACCGCCGGCCGACCGGCCGGCGGTGGACGGTTCGCATCGAGGACCGATGACCATCACACCTGCTCACCAGCCACGCCGCGGACGGGTCAATGCGCGATGGATCGGCATCCTGGCCGCGACGGCCGTCGTCATCGGAGTGAGCCGCCTTCCGCTCAGCCAGCCAGCTCCCGACGTGGTGCGGGCCGAACCCGATGCCATCGAGCCGGCGCCGCAGCTGGACGGCACCGACACGCTCGGCCTGCTGCCGCCCGACCAGCGCGTGGCCTTCTGGGAGGAGCGCCTGGCGGCCGGCGGCTCATTCCTTGACCTGATCAACCTGGCTGACGCCTACCTGGACCGCTCCCGCGCCACCGGATCACTCGACGACCTGGAGCGCGCGGCGACCGCCCTGGACCGCGCGGCCAGGACGGCGCCCGACCCGGATCGGGTCACCGTTCGGCGCGCGCTGGTCGCGTTCGCCCTGCACGACTTCGCGGGCGCCATGCGACGCGCCGATGCCGTGCTCGCGGAGTCACCCGATGACCTGGCGGCGCTCGGCGTGGCCGGCGACGCGCGCCTCGAGACAGGTGATGTCGCCGGCGCTGGAGAGCGCTATCAGCGGCTCGCGGAGATCGCCCCATCGCCGGCCGCATGGAGCCGCCTCGGCCGGCTGGCCTTCCTGACCGGCGACCTCGCGACTGCCGAGCGGCTCATCTCGCGGGCCGCGGCCGGCGCTCGAGATGAGGGCGCGCCGGACGCCGAGGCCTTCTACCGCTTCCAGCTCGGCGATCTCCACCGGGCGACGGGCGACCTCGTCCGCGCCGAAGCCGCCTACACGGCCGCGCTCGACGTACTGCCCGACTACGTGCCGGCCATGGCCGGGCTCGCCGCCGTGCTCGACACCACCGATCGCCGCGAGCAAGCCATCGCGCTGCTCGAGCGTGCCACGGCGCGACTGCCACAGCCCGAGCTGCTGGCGGCGTTGGGCGACCTGTACGCCCTCGACGGCGACGTGGCGCGTGCCGAGCAGCAGTACCGGCTGGTGGAGGGGATCGGCCGCCTGTCGGAGGCCTCGGGCGCGGTCTACGACCGCCAGCTCGTGATCTTCGCCGCCGATCACGAGCGCGGCCTTCCCCAGGCCGTCGAGCGCGCCCGAGCGGAGCTGGCCGTGCGCGACGACATCTACGGCCACGACGCGCTGGCGTGGGCGCTGTTCCGCAGCGGCGACCTGGACGAGGCGGCCCGCGAGGCCGCTGCTGCGCTGTCGCTCGGCACGCCGGATCCGCGCCTCCGCTATCACGCGGGTCTCATCGCTGCGGCGCGCGGCGAATCCAGCGAAGCCCGATCCCTCCTGCGCCAGGCGATGCGCGGGATCGCCCTGCTGTCGCCGCTGCAGGCCCAGGAGGCACAGGCCGCGCTGGCTGAGCTGGATGCTGCGGGGGACCGGGAATGAGACGGCTGGTCATGGCCGCCGCGATGGCGATGGCACTTGTCCCGCTGCTGGCAGGCCAGGCAGCCGCACATCCCTTGGGCAACTACACGGTCAACCGCGCGGTGGCCGTGGTGATCGGCACCGAGCGCGTCGACCTGACCTACATCGTCGACATGGCCGAGATCCCGGCCCTGGCCGAGATCGACGCCATCGATGCGGGCGGGGAGGGCTCACC
>DATBME010000052.1:0-38407 GCA_036555005.1 Candidatus Limnocylindria bacterium
GGCCAGGGCCTTCATGCCGAGATCGGCGGCCCGCTGGGTCATCTCCCGCGTGCGCGAGAGGCCGTCCAGGAGGCTGAATTCAGAGTGGACGTGGAGGTGGACGAAGTCGTCCGCGGGCGCAATCTCAGGTCGCAGGGTCACCCGGTGGAGTCTGCCAGATGATCAAGGTGGCATCCGGAAATACCGACGTCATAAAGGCGCCGAACGGGGAATGAGATGTCTATGACGACAAGCAGTGACGACGGAGGCTGTGCGAGAGCCTCGTTATCGCTGTCGAGCGCGGCTGTGGACACTCATGCGGCGTGCATCACCAAGCGCTCCTCGGCCAGCGCGAGCACCTATCCGTAGCAGGCTTGCGGTCGTGTCACGCGCCCTGAGGTACTCCGGTAGGAGACTCGGGCTGGCTTGAGGTCAGTTTGTCCGCAGCGTAGCTCGTGCGATCCCGCACGATCTCGTCACTTCGGTACGAGATCTCGTGAACATTGCTCGAGGTAATCCGAAGGCGCCATTGGGTTTCGTACGTCGACGAACGCAATTGCCCCGAAATGGCCTGTCGGACTAAGGCAGAGAACGTGACGCCCCTATGAACCGCGAGATTCCTCAGCGCTTCCAACTCAGGGCGAGGAATACGGAGAGAGAACTGCGCCGTCTCCGCGGACCGAGACCGAGGTCCAACCCGTCCTTCGAGGTGCCACTCTTCAGGACCGCCGTAGCGTGCTCGTTCGCTCGGTGTCATTTTCTCGAACAATGTTCGGATCTGATCGTCGCTCATTCGTCTGCTCCCATCAGCGAACCGGCGCTCAAACGTCCCAAGCGTTATACGCCTGCCAGTCTAGGTACTCCTCGCGCCACATCACGGCAACGGTGACAGCCCTTCCGGTAACGGTTCTGCCGGTGATTAGCCATTCCGCAGTCCTGCCAGCTGTATTGCGTCGATAGTCGAAACCGAGGTCCCACACCTCACGCGCCTCATCGCATGTGACGACCTCCCTCTCACCCTCAGCCTGGTGGCCCTCGAAGTTCGGATGACAGCTCAGTTCGTACTCGTTCGATGGTCTCAACTCATTGACTCAGCGTTGTGGCCGCGATACAATTGTATCACACTCGTATCACAGGCCCGACAGTGGAGCAGCTCGAGGCGCCCATCACCATCCGAGAACATACGGACGTTGACTTCCTCATCCTTGCGGACTTCGCTCAGGCGATTGGCGGGAAGCTCTACTTACAAGGCGGCGGCTGGAGCCGCTTCAACCCGCCCGCGTACCCAGCGCCTGTGCAGTTCGGTGTTGGCCTAGGCGTCCGCGTTCCGTACGAGGAGACGGAAGACAAACACCACGTGGAGCTGAAGATGCAGACCGCCGATGGCACCGATCTTTGGCGCATCGATGCCGACATCGAAACGGGGCGGCCGCCTGGAAGTCGCGGTGAACCTCAGCTCGCGATCCTGGCGGTGTCTGGTGGCGCGCAACTCCAGGAACCTGGAGAGTTCGTGCTGCGCGCAACCGTCGATGGCAAGGAGCGTAAGCGCGTGAGCTTCAAGGCGATGCCCACCCCTGGGAACCTAACGCAGAGCGCGTGATTCCAGTCCAGCGTTAATAGGTCAGCGGCTGGCATTGGCCTTGCGGCCTCGGTCCAATCGGACACGCTAAGGCATCAGTGCCACGACAACCGAGACCCTGGTCACGGCTCCGCTCGTCGTCTCGAAGCAGAACCCGCGCTACTTCGAGGCGGCAGTGTAAGGCCCGCACCAAAGTCGCCTGTGAACGCTCTAAGAACCCACGTCGCTCCCACGTGCGACGCTGCCAGGCAGTTCCGCCGAGCGGACGAGGCGCGGCCCTTCCGGCACGCCGCGGGTGCGAAGCCGCCCCAGGATCGCGAGCCGCTCGGGCCACAGGAGGCGTTGGGGCGCCTGGCGAGCATGCTCCCAGAGCTCCGTCCGGAGGCCGCCGTCGACGCGCCTGACCCGGACGTGCGTCAACACGAAGCGCGAGACGAAGACCGGTGGCGCTCGCAGGTGCGCCCGGACCGGCTGCAGCTGGCGGAGCCAGCACCCCGTGTTTGCCGCGACGGCCGTGTCGGCCTCGCGTTCGAGGACGGTCAACGAAGGCGCATGCGAGTGTGCCCAGACGAACACTCCGATGTCGCGGTAGGCGATGTCGGGACGGTTGGGAACAGGCTGCCCCGAGTCCTTCAGCGCCTCGATCCGCGCGAGCGAGGCTGCTCCCTCGTTCACTCCGGCCAGATGCGGCTCGATGAACGCCATGGACCGTCGCAGGACCCGACGCACGATGCTGAAGGTCAGCACGAAGGCCAGCAGCAGGACCACGACGACCGCGGCGGGCGCGGCGAAGAAGCCCTCGATGGCCGATTCATCCGAGGCCGTGTCCAGGATCGTGGCGGCCAGCCATGCCAGGGCGAGGAGGGCCAGGAACAGGACGAGCATCGGCAGCAGCACGAAGGAGGCGACCCTGCCGAGCAGGTCGTAGAACAGGCGCCCGGTGAGCCATTCGGGAACCTGGGTCAGCGGGTAGACGTTCTGGACGTCGCGCAACGGAATGCCCCGCATCAGGTGCGCACGGGGAGCGATCGGGCGCATGACATCGGCCACGACGTGGTCGCCCAATGGGCTCTCCAGCGGGTCGTCGTAGTTGGCACGCGCGTTCGAGCGGTCGAACTGGTTGCCGTGCTCGCAGAAGATGAGCCGATCCGGCACGGACCGATAGCGCGCCGCGTACGCGAGCGCGAATTCGTGCACCAGTCCCGCCTGCTGGAGCGTGCTGCGGACCTCGTCGTTCCACCAGACCTCGACGTCGTGGTTGCCAGGCAGATACGTGACTCGCCTGGCGTCGCCAGCAGCGAACGTGCGCCATGCTTCGATCAGCGGGGCATAGGCGGGCTGCCCGAGTACGAACGAGACACGGTTCTCCCCGGCGGGTACCTCGCCGATCCGCAGCAGGTCGAAGATGTCACCGGCGAGAACGAGCTCGACGGGACCGGGATACTCGCCGAGCTCATGGAACAGCGACGCCAGCTCCGCGTGCGCCTCGAAGAGGTCGGCGCCAGCATCGCCGCCCATGTGCGTATCGGAAACGAAGGCAAGCAGCACGTCGTCGCCCAGGTCGGCGGTCGCCGCGCTCGTGATCCCGCTGCTCATCTGAGCCATCGACCTCGACCTTTCCCGCGACTCCATCGTACGCCGCACGTCCAACGCATCGAGTCGCGTCGCCTAGCGCTTAATGAGGAAGGCGAGCTTCGCCTCGATCTCGGCCCGATGGATGTCGTAGTGGCCGATCAGAACCCCAGCCGCGCTGCCAGCGCCCTGCCCGCGGTCGATGCGACAGTCACCGGAGCATGGTAAGCACGCCCCGCGACAGTCTCAGTCGGTGGCGGCCGCCGGCGCCCCGACGGGCTCTTCCTCGGGTGCTTCGGAACGGGCGGGCACGCTACGGAGCGCGACGACGGCAACGACCGCGGTGACCACGGCCAGCCCCGCTGCGACGGCCGCAACCACGTGCAGCGCGTCGACGAAGGCGATCTCGGCCACGGCGACCAATGCGTCGCGAGCAGCCGCCGGTAAGGTCTGCGCGATCGCCAGCGCGCCACCCAGGGTGTCCCGGGCCGCGTCCGCCACCGCCGCCGGGATGTCGGATGGCAGCGACTCCGCCACGCGGGAGCGGTACACCGCCGTCCCCAGGCTGCCGAGGATGGCGATGCCCAGCGCCCCGCCCAGCTCACCGCTCGTCTCGGAGATGCCGGTCGCCGCTCCGGCCTGCTCCGGCGGCGCGCTGCCCACGATCAGCTCGGTGGCGAGGGTGATGACCGGTCCGAGGCCGACCGAGATCACCGTCGACGCCACGGCGATGAGGATCAGGCCGCTATCGCCCTCGACCGACAGGCCGAGCAACATGGCCGTCCCGATCGCCGCCACGGCCATCCCGGTGCCCATGATCACCGACGGGCGGAAGCGGTGGATGATCCGCGGCGCCGCGATGCCCGCGGCGATGAACCCGATCGCCGACGGGAGCGACCAGAACGCCGCGTTCAACGGGGACAGTCCCAGGATCAGCTGCAGGTACTGCGAGATGAAGAGGAAGTAGCCAACCACCACGAAGATGCCCAG
The DNA here is from genome assembly GCA_036555005.1 of Candidatus Limnocylindria bacterium. Taxonomy (GTDB): domain Bacteria; phylum Chloroflexota; class Limnocylindria; order QHBO01; family QHBO01; genus DASSCW01. Next base: position 4,121 of record DATBME010000052.1, read on the forward strand.
GAAGTACGTGCCCAGCGACGCGCTGAACGCCCTGATCCGGAAGAGGCGCACATCGATGATCGGCGAGGAGAGGCCGAGCTGCCGGCGAACGAACAGCAGGCCCAGCAGCAGCCCGACGATGATCGGGACAATGGCCAGTGCCGAAACGCCATCCTGCGCCAGCTGCTTGATCCCGAACACGACGCCCAGGATCGAGAGCAGGGACATCGCCACGCTCACCAGGTCCAGCCGGCCCGCCTTCGGATCCCGGTATTCGGGCAGGGTGCGAGGTCCCAGGAGGAGCAGGAGCGCCATCACCGGCACCCCGATCAGGAACACCGAGCCCCACCAGAAGAAGTTGAGAAGCACGCCGCCCAGGACTGGACCGATGGCGCCACCAGCCGAGTAGGCGGCCACCCACACGCCGATGGCCGTCGAGCGCTGCTTCGGATCCAGGAACATCGTGAAGATCAGCGACAGCGTCGACGGGGCGATCGTCGCGCCGGCAATCCCCATGACCGCGCGGCTGGCGATGAGCATGTCGGGACCGGTCGACAACGCCGCGAACAGTGACGCCACCGCGAAGCCGCCCGCTCCGAAGAGCAGGAGACGCCGGCGACCGATGCGATCGCCAAGGGTTCCCATGGTGATGAGGAGGCCGGCCACCAGGAAGCCGTAGATGTCGATCATCCAGAGCAGCTGCACGCTGGACGGCCGCAGCTCCTCGCTGATGATCGGGATGGCGAGGTTGAGGACGGTCAGGTCCATCGCGTAGACGAGCGCCGCCAGCGTAAGGACGCCGAGGCCGATCCACTCGCGCCTCGTCGCCCGTGCGGGTACCCCGGGGTCTGTCGATTCAGTCAAACGAGCTCTCCGCGATTCGGTATCGGGTCATCCCTGCACTCCAGAGACCACGCGAGACCGGTTCGCTCATCGGTCTATCGCGCGCCTCCCGGCTCAGGCAGCACCTGCGTCCCACTGCACCGCGCCGGCTGACGCCACGTCCGGCAGCGGGAGGGAGGCGGCCTCCGCCTCGATCGCCGCGCGCTCCAGACCAGACAGGCGACGCCACGGCGTTGCGATCACGGTCGCCTTGCTCCGCCGCCAGATACCGGCGATCTCACCGCCCACCAGCAGCGCGCCCGGCCAGACACGCGAGGTCCACAGCTCCGCGCGGCGCGCGGCCTCGGCGACCAGGAGCTCGCGGTCGCCATCCCACAGCAGGTAGTACGGATCGCCGCTCGGCAGGAGACGGACCGCCTCGGTTGGCGTGGGCGGCTCGCGCATGACCGGCAGGTCCTCCACCAGCAGCTGGGCGTCCCCATGAGGCGTCCGAACGCGCATCAGCTCTGACTCCAGGGCATCGAATGCCGCGCTGGCCGCCGGTCCATCCACGCCTCCCCATCGCACGAACGCGTCGATCGTGGACGGACCGAGCACGTGCAGGTAGCGGCGGACGAGCTCCTCGAGCGCTTCGGCGGACGTGTGCGCAGACCGTGGGACCGTCCAGACTGTTGGCTCCCGGGCGCCATGCCATCGGATCAGGACCGTGCCGGTCAGGGTGGCGTAGCGGATCGCATTGCCCACGTCGCCGATCGCCTGCGCGGCCTCATCGGCCCGAAGGGTGCGACCGTCCAGGTGCGCCGCCAGGCGAGCCGCCAGGTCCTCGGCGCGCTCGCGCATGCGGCCCTTCGGCGGCAGGCGGCCGAGCGTGAAGGGGAGGTGGTCGCTGGCCGGAACCACGTAGGCGGCGTAACGGGGACCCCAGACCTGGACCAGCGCCGGGTCGTCCAGCACATCCAGCGGAACGCCCGCCACGCGGGCGTGCAAGGCGTGTAGGGCCGATCGCGGTACGCTGTCCTGCAGGCCGGCCCATGCCGCGTGACGGAGCGACTCCGGGCCAAACGGAAGCCGCTCGTCGAGCGCCTGGACTCGGCGTCGGTACGCGAGGATCTGCTCTCGTGTGAGCGCCAGCGCGACCGTCAACCGATCACCTCCAGACGAGACAGTAGCGCAGCGTTGACAAGGCGCCCTATACAACCGTATGGTTGTATCAATGCAGCTGATGCTCGACCATGACCGCATCTTCGGAGCCCTGGCGGACGCCACGCGGCGCGACATCGTGCGCCGCGCGATGGCCGGGCAGGAGGGCGTCGCCGAGCTGGCCGGCCACTACCCCATGAGCTTCGCGGCGGTCCAGAAGCACGTCGCCATCCTCGAACGGGCAGGGCTGGTCACCAAGCAGCGCAACGGCCGTCGCAAGGTCGTCCGCACCAACCTGCATGGCGTGCGCGTGGCCCAGCGCTTGCTCGAACGATACGAGCAGATGTGGGCCGACCGCATCGACCGCATGACCGACCTCATCACCGAAACCGAGGAGACCCACCCATGACCGTCACCTCCGTCGAGAAGGATGCCGCCGCTCTGACCATGACCGTGACTGCCGAGTTCCAGGCGTCGCCGGATCGGGTCTGGCAGCTCTGGGCCGATCCGCGCCAGCTCGAGCGCTGGTGGGGCCCGCCGACCTATCCCGCGACCTTCACGAAGCACAGCCTGGCAACGGGCAGCCGTGTCGAGTACCACATGACCGGCCCTGAGGGCGACCAGCCGAAGGGGTATTGGGACATCCTGGAGACCGATGCGCCGCATCGGCTCGTCGTCCGCGACGGCTTCCGGAACGACGACGGCAGCGAGAACGACACCATGCCGGCCGGCGAGTTCCGCGTCACGATCGAGGAGATCACCGAGGGCCGGACACGCATGTCGATCGAGAACATCTTCCCCAGCGCCGAGGCGATGGAGCAGCTGTTGGCGATGGGCCAGGAAGAGGGCATGACCCAGGCCGTTGGCCAGATCGACGCGCTCCTGGCCGAGGACGCCGCGAGGGTCTGACCGATGCTGCTGACTTCGACGCTCTTCGTCTCGGTGGATGGCGTCTACCAGGGCCCCGGCGGCGCGCAGGAGGACACCTCCAACGGGTTCGACCGCGGCGGCTGGCTGGCGCCATTCTTCGATGAGCAGGCCGGCGCCTTCATGGACGAGGTCTTCGCGCGGCCCGACGCGTTCCTGCTGGGCCGGCGCACCTACGACATCTTCGCGGCCTTCTGGCCGACCGTCACCGACCGCGACAATCCGGTGGCCGACAAGCTCAACAACCTGCCCAAGTACGTCGCGTCCACGACGCTCAAGGAGCCCGCGTGGAACAACACGAAGGTGCTCGAAGGCGACCTGGCGCAGGCCGTTCGCGACCTGAAGGCACAGCCGGGCGGCGAGCTCCAGGTCCACGGCAGCGGCGCCCTGGTGCGGTGGCTGCTCGAGAACGAGCTGCTCGATCGGCTCAACCTGGAGGTCTTCCCGGTGATCGTCGGCAAGGGCAAGCGCCTCTTCGCGGAGAACGGGCTGGATACGCGGCTGGCGCTCGAGGAGTCGCGCACCACGCCGTCAGGCGTGACGATCTCGGTCTACCGGCCGAATGGACGCCCCGAGTATGCGGAGGCCAGCGCCTCATGAGCCTTGCGGCTGCTCGATGCGAAGCAATTCGACTCCGGCGTCACGCTCCTTCGGTATGAACCGATGAGCCCCGACGCCTTACGAGGTCCAACAGCCAGCGACCAACCACACAGGAGAACTACGATGACCGTGACCGAGGCCACGACACGCACGCTGCAGTCGCCGGGCGCGACGATCACCTACGACGTGCGACCCGGCGGCGACGGGAGTCAGCCACCGCTGATGCTGATCGGCTCGCCAATGGGCGCGGCCGGGTTCGCCACCCTGGCCGGCTACTTCCCGGAGCGGACGATCGTGACCTACGACCCGCGCGGGTCGGAGCGCAGCACCAAGGACGATCCCAGCACCGAGTCGAATCCCGAGCAGCACGGCGACGATCTGCATCGGGTCATCCAGGAGGTAGGCGGACCGGTCGACCTCTTCGCCAGTAGCGGTGGCGCTGTCAATGCACTGGCCCTGGTGGCCGCGCATCCGGAGGATGTCCGCACGCTCATCGCTCATGAACCACCGCTGTGCGCGGTCCTGCCGGACGAAGAGAATGCCAAGGCGGCGGTGCGCTCCATCAGCGACACCTACCAGGCGAACGGCTTTGGCGCCGGCATGGCGCAGTTCATCGCTATCACCGGTCATACCGGCGAGTTCCCGGACGACATCGCCCAGCAGGCGGCGCCCGATCCGGCGCAGTTCGGCATGCCGACCGAGGACGACGGCACGCGGAACGACGTGATGCTCTATCAGAACATCATCGGCACCACGCATTACCACCCGGACTTCGATGCCCTTCGGGGCGCGTCCACGCGGATCGTCATGGCTGCGGGGGAGGAGTCTGCCGGCCAGATGGCCAGCCGCGGGGCCTACGGGGTCGCCAGGGAGCTCGGCACCGAAGTGGTCGTGTTCCCCAGCCATCATGGCGGGTTCCTGGGCGGCGAGCACGGCTGGGCCGGCGACCCCAATGCGTTCGCGGCCAAGCTGCGGGAGACTCTCGAAGCGTGACCCCCGAGCGGGGATGACGCTCGCCGACCTCCTGGCGGTGGTCTAAGCCCTCAGTTCCAGATGTCGATCCCCTCGAGGCCGTGGCGGCCGAGCGTGTCGTTCAGGTCGGCGGTGTGCCAGACGTCGTGCCCGAAGGAACGCTGCACCACGACGCCGCGCGTATGGACCCACGACTCGTCCCATTCGGGGCGCCGCAGCACCTCGTCCAGAGACGCGATCGGCCAGCGGTCCAGGATGCCCTCGATCAGCCCGAAGGTCGAATCGAGCTCGGCCACGAGCTCCGCGGAGGACAGGACGTTCTCCAGGTCGTCGTCACCGGGACAGTTGTAGGCGGCGTTCGTGAACCGCGTCTCGACGCGCGGCTCGCCCGCAAAGTCGTACAGCCAGAAGACCCGCTGGCAGGCCATGTGGCCGACGATGGCCCACATCGGCCAGCGGTCTTGCCCCGACTGGAGGAGAAGCTGATCATCGGACAACGTCGCGACCCGGTCGCGGACGTGCTGCTGGATCATCGGCCAGTTGCTGTAGACCGCTCGAAGCGTCATATCGGTCACGAGCTCTACCCTACCCTCGATGCTGTCGCCACGTTCCTGTCAGCTCGTGTCATGAATCACCGCAACCGTGGGCGCGTGAGCCAGGCCCTTCGGATCATCCCCGCCAACGAGGCGCGCTGGGAGGATCTGCAGGCCATATTCGGAACACGGGGCGACGCGGCCGGCTGCCAGTGCCAGCGCTTCAAGCTGGCGCCGAAGGAGTCGTTCGGCTCGTTTCCCGTCGAGGAGCGGATGTTCCGCCTTCGCACCCAGACGAACTGCGGCCAGCCCGACGCGGACACGACGTCCGGCCTGGTCGCGTACATGGAAGGCGTGCCGGTCGGCTGGTGCGCGGTCGAGCCGCGCACCGCATACAGCGGCCTGCTGCGGGTCTTCCGCACGCCATGGACGGGGCGCCACGAGGACAAGAGCGACGACTCCATCTGGGCGGTGACCTGCGTCTTCGCGCGGGCCGGCTATCGGCGGCAGGGCATCAGCTACGCGCTGGCGAAAGCGGCCGTGGACTTCGCGCGCGAGCGAGGCGCACGCGCGCTGGAGGCGTATCCGTTGCTCACCGCGCCCGGCGAGGACGTTACCTGGGGCGAGATGCTGGTCGGCAGCCGCAGCATCTACGCGGCGGCGGGGATGGCAGAGGTCAGCCGGCCATCTCTTCGGCGCGCGGTCATGCGCATCGACTTCGCGAGGGTGCCTAGGTCTCGCCCGTCCACAGGTCGATCTGCGGCAGGCCGTGCATCCCCAGCGTCTGCGACAGCTCGCCGCAGTGATAGGCCTCGTGGCTGAAGATGCGCTGCACGATCGAGCCGCGACTGTGGACCTGGACCTGCCCGTCGTACTCGCGCCGCACTTCGGTGGCGAGCATGTCGGGGGTCCATCGGTCCAGGATGCCCTCGACCACGGCGAACGTGGTGTCGAGCGCGCCGACCAGCTCGGCCGCCGCCCGGGGGTGTGCCAGATCGTCCTCCCACCCGTCTTCCTGCGTGATGTCGAAGGGCGTCGTCTCGGCTCCCGGCTCCCCCACCACCGCGCACAGCCAGTAGACGCGCATGGCGGCGGTATGGCCGACGGTGGCCCAGATCGGCCATCGCTCCGGTGCCGGCCGGACGGCGAGCTGCTCGTCGGTCATGGCGGCGATGACGTCGCGCAGGCGGCGGTTGTACTGCGGCCATCGGTCGTAGAAGGGCCGGATGCTCTGCATCGTCATGGAACCACGTTAGCGCCTCAGCGATAGGCGCACGGGTGGGCCAAACTGCCGTCAGAGGAGGTAGGCATCCATGAAGTATCGAATCGAGGTGGTGACCCTGCCGGTCGCCGATGTCGATCGGGCCAAGGCCTTCTACCAGCAGGCCGGCTGGAACCTGGACGTCGACACGGAGCCGGCGCCGGGCATGCGCGTGGTCCAGTTCACGCCGCCGGGTTCCGAGGCGTCCATCACCTTCGGCACCGGCTTCCCGCAGTCAGAACCCGGCTCGTACGTGAACACTTACCTGGTGGTCAGCGACATAGAAGTGGCTCACCGGGAGCTCAAGGAGCGTGGCATCTCGATCTCGGACATCTACCACTGGACCCAGGAAGGGCAGACGCCCGGCGTTGATCCCAATCGCGGCGAGTTCGGCTCGTACGCCGACTTCGCCGATCCGGACGGCAACACGTGGCTGGTGCAGGAGGTCCCCAGTCGCAGGGCCAGCGACTAGAGCTGATCGCCTGTCACAGTTCGGGCTGGTCACGCATCGGGGAAACAAGCGCAGGACTCGTGGTGGATCTGATCCGGGCCGACGCACCAGCCGGAGGTCACCGCCGACCTCGGCGGTGGCGACTACCGGGTGGAGGGGATGGCGTTCCAGATGGGCGGGTACTGGATCATCGACGTGACGGTCACGGCCCGCGGGGAGACCGACCTGATCCCCTTCGGCCTGGAGCTGGACGAGTAGGCGAATCCCGCCGCGAGGGATGCGCCGCCGCCGAGGCATGGCATGATCGGACCATGTCGCAATCGGTCGCCGCCGAGCAGGAGGCATCGTCCGAGCCACTCTTCCTGGAGCGCGCCGCAAACCGCCGGGAGCGTATCCGCGAGGGCGTCACGATGGCGCTCTACATCGCCCTCTCGCTGCTGGCGGTCATGTTCGCCCTGCCGGCAAGCGTCACGGCCTCGGAGTCTGGCTCGCATGCCTCGGTCCTGTTCTGGACGTCCATCGGCCTGCTGATCGCGCATCAGCTGGCCTTCCGGCTGTCGGCGCGCCTGGCCCACGGCAAGCTTGCCTCGGAGCACGTGGAGCTGCTGGCCGCGCAGCTCATCGGCGGGCTGGCCGTGACCGCGATCGCGGAGGTGCCCCTCCTGCTGATCGGCGGGCAGGCCGGCCTGCTCGTCGCCGAGCTGGCGCTGATCACCTTCATCGCCGTCGTCGGCTACGTCGCGGCGCGCGGCGTCCCCATGAGCCGCACCCGCGCCCTGCTCTTCGTGGCTGGCGTGGTGGCGCTGACGCTCCTGGTCATCGGCGTCAAGAACCTGGCGCACTACTAGGCGACGGTCAGCACCACGTTGCCGACCTTGCGACCCGTCTCGACGTAGCGGGTCGCCTCCACCACCTCGTCGAGCGCGTAGGTCCGGTCGACGATGGGCCGATACGCCCCACTTTCGAGCAGCCCTTTGAGGTAGAGGACGTCGTCCCTGCGGAAGCGGGCCAGGCCCAGCTTGACGCTCTGGCCGCCGGTCAGGCGCGTCGCCAGCGCCAGCATCGGCACCTGGACCAGAAATCCCAGGTCGGTGTCCACATAGGTGCCGTGCGGCTTCAGGGCGGGACGCGACCGAAAGAAGGAGTGCTGGCCCACGGCGTCGAAGATGACGTCGTATCGACGTCCGCGCGTCGTGAAGTCCTCCGCCGTGTAGTCGATGACGTCGGCCGCGCCCAGGGAGTGAGCCAGATCGAGGTTGCGGGTGCTGACGACTGCCGTGACCCGCGCCCCGATCTCTCGCGCCAGCTGCACTCCGGCGGTTCCCACGGACCCGGATGCGCCGTAGACCAGGATCTCGTGGCCGGAACGCAGGTTGGCGGCATCCAGGCACGGACGCGCCAGGCTGACCCCATCGCAGACTGCGGCGGCCTCGGACCAGGACAGGGCGGCCGGCTTGCGCGCCACGGCGCCGTTCTCGCGCACGGTCAGGTACTCGGCGTGCGCTCCCGACGGCACGATCCCGAACACCTCATGGCCCGGCGCAAAGCCACGAACGTTCGCGCCCGTCTCCTCGACCACGCCGGAGAACTCCATCCCCAGGATCCGGTCCCGCGGCCGGACGATGCCCGTGACGAAACGGCTGATGACGAGCTCGGCGCTGCGCAGGCCGGCATCGGTGCGGGTGACCGAGGTCGCGTGCACGCGGACCAGCAGCTCGTCATCGGCCGGCGACGGCCGCTCCACCTCCGCCAGGTACTGGACCTCGGGCGGGCCGTAGCGGTCGTGGACGACCGCTCGCATGCGGGCGGGGACGACCTCTCGCATGCGGGCGGGTGGGGCATCGTCCATGCTGGGCAGCGTACAACCGCGCCAACGGCAAGGACGAGGCGGTCAGCCGGCGGGCCGGTATGACGACAGCATCCTCACGAGCCGGGCTCCATGGGGCTCATCAGCTGGAAGTAGTTGTCGTCCGGATCGGCGAAGGTGGCGATCTGCCCGCCGCTCTCGTCGCCCTCCATGGTGTACGGGTCGGCGATCACCGTCGCGCCGGCGGACTTGAAGCGCTCGAAGTCACCCTTCACGTCCTGGCTCTCGATGTTCCAGATGATCCGGCCCGGGCTGATGTTCTGGCCCTTGACCTGGTCATGCGGGCCGACCGTGACGGCGCCGGAGCCGATGAGCCAGCCGGTGTAGCCGCCCTCGTTCCAGGTCGGCGCGCCGAACAGCTTCGTGTAGAAGTCGGCCAGGCGCTGCGGGTTCTCCGACCCGATCAGGATGCTGTTGAGGTTCATGCAATGTCTCCTTCGGGACGTATCTGGAGTGAAGGCATCGTGGCGCCAGTTGTGACCGCTGCAAGCGCCTTGCCTCATCGGTCCGGCACGTTGCTGGTCATGCAACCAAGCGGATCGTCGGAGCGTCGAATAGGTTGACGGGCACGGGGACGACATGGACGCACGGGACAGCGACCGCGGCGACATCTTCGAGGGTTTCTGGCTGCTGCGCGCCTGCTACGCCTACCGCAGCGACTACGACGCCCGGAGCACGCTGAGCGTGGACGAGACCATCGCCTATGCCGAGCAGCTGCTGCGCCGCATGACCCTTCGCGACAGCTGGCGCGGGTTCGACGAGCGCCCCCGCGCCGCCTGATCGAGTAAGCCAGCGACGCGACCACCGCGGATTCTCACAGGACTCACGGCGCGCCCTACTCGCGGCGACCTACTCGCGGCGACCTACTCGCGGCGACCTACTCACAGTTTGCGTACATCGGCGCCGATCAGGCACGTCGAGTCGAATTCTGGCGCCGCCACGCGTGGTTTCACTCTCAGGGTGAGTGCATCAGCGCGGCCGCGACCCGAACGGCGCCGACGTACTCCCACCCTGAGTAACCAGCGGGGCGGCGTCACGGAGTCGTCGCCAGCGGAGGCGCGCGAGCCAGCGGCATCGCGCCGCCTGATCGAGTAAGCCCGCGGCGCGAACCCGGTTGCGTGGTCCTTTTGGGCCATTTCGGTTCGGAGAGGTGGATTCCACACTCGTCCGGTGACCACTCCACTCCCTGAGGCGGCGTGATGGCACGCCGTGCGATCGGGCCGATTGCCAGGGCGCTGGGCGCCGCCGACGTGCTGGTGCTGCTGCGCGACGGTCGCCGCATGCGCCTGCTCGGCGGCGCCGGCCGCGGCGCCAGCTGGGCAGGCACCGTGGAGGTGCAGCCGAGCGGCGAGGCGCTGCTGCGCAAGGCGAAGCCCGGCAAGCCGCCGGTACGCGTCGAGGAGACTGCCCCGGTCCGCATCGTGGGGCCGTATTGGAGCGCGCACGCGGCGCTGATCCCGGTCGGCGACGAGCACGTGGTGGTGGCCGGCGGCGAGGCGCCGATCCGCGCCTCGGACGCCGAGCTGATGCGCCACGCGGCGGAGGCCGTGGCCGCCGTCGGCGACGTGTCCAGCGCCAAGCTGCTGGCCGACGAGCTGGAGGTGGTCGACGCCGTCCGCCTGTTGATGCACTACCGGCCGGAGAGGGTGCGCGATACCGCGCGCCACGTAGCCGAGGTCGCCGCCGGCGCGTTGTCTTGCGAGTTCGCCGCCGTCATGGTTCGCGCACCCGATGGGCTGCTGGTCGAACGGGCGGGCGCCCGCGCCGACGAGTGCGACGATCCGCGGCTGTGCGCCGACATGCAGCGCCTCTCGCGGCGAGTCCGCGACGAGCCACTGGTCGAGCAGGACGTGAGCGACGGTGCCATCGGGACGACCAGCGGGCTGGTCTCGCGCTACGCGCTGGCCATCGGCACCGGGAAGGGTCGGGCCATCCTGGTAGTCGGGCACGGCGCCGTCCGGCCGCGCGGCTTCACCAACCTGTGCCTGCGCGTGGGCCGGGCCATCGCCGATGCCGCCGAGGTGCTGCTCAGCCAGGCGATGGGCCGCGAGGAGCTCGCCGCCGAACGTGACCAGTTCGCCCGCGAGGCTCGGACCGATGAGCTGACCGGCCTCGCCAACCGCGTGGCCTGGAACGAAGCGCTGGACAAGGAACGACCGCGCCGCTCTCGGTACCGGCGACCGGTGGTCGTCATGTCGGTCGACGTGGACGGGCTGAAACAGGCGAACGACCGCTACGGCCACGATGCCGGCGACGATCTCCTGCGCGGCGTGGCCGGCATCCTGCGCCGCAACCTGCGCGACGCCGACGTGGTGGCGCGCATCGGTGGCGACGAGTTCGGTGTGCTGCTGCCGGAGACCAAGCCTGACGCGATGCCGGCCCTGGTGGAGCGCATCAAGATCGCCTGCGCCGCCTGGCGCGGTACGAAGCCCGACCTCCGCCTCTCCGTCTCCATCGGCTGGGCCGCTCCGGAGCCGTTCGGGGACCTCCGGGAGGCGCTGCGCACGGCTGACGACCGGATGTACCTCGCCAAGCGGGGGGCCTGACCTCCGGCTACCATGCCGGGCATGCCGTACGACTTCCGCGGCGTGACCGTGGACACGGTCACCCAGGAGGCGGATGCCGCCCTCGAACGAGCCGATGCGCTGGTCGAGCGCGCCGTGGCCACGGTCGACCATCCCAGCTTCGACGCGACGCTAGGGCAGCTGGAGCTGGCAGGCGCCGAGATGGGCGTGGGATACGGCCGCAGCGCCTTCATGGCGCAGGTGCACCCCGAGGCAGCGGTGCGGGACGCCGGCCAGGCCGCCGAGGAGAAGATCACGAAATGGCGCGTGGCCGTGGTGTTCCGCGACGACGTCTACCGCGCCGTGGCGGCCTTCAGCGAGACGCCGGAGGCGCGTGCGCTCACCGGCGAGCGGGCACGCCTGCTGGAGCACTGGATGCGCGACTTCCGGCGTGCGGGCCACCAGCTCGCGCCGGAGCAGCGCACCGAGCTGGAATCGATGCGCAACCGGCTGGTGGAGCTCCAGGTGGCCTTCGCCCGCAACATCAACGAGTCGCCCGACTGGATCGAGGTCGACCGCGAAGGGCTGGACGGCCTGCCCGATGCCTATGTCGAGCGGCTGCGGCCCGGGGAGCAGCCCGGGACGTATCGGGTCAGCCTGGACTACCCCGAGATCAACCCCTTCATGGAACGCGCCACCAACCGCGCCCATCGGGAGGCGCTGTTCCGCAAGAACTGGAACCAGGCCGCCGACCTGAACCGGCCGCTGCTGGCCGAGGCGCTCGAGATCCGCCGCCGGATCGCCGCCCTGCTGGGCCACCCGACCTGGGCGCACTACGCCATGGAGGTCAAGATGGCCGCCGATCCCGAGCGGGTGGCCGCCTTCTATGACCAGCTGGTCCCTCCCCTGGAGGCGGCCGCGCGCGACGAGATCGAGCAGATGGGACGCATGCACGCCGAGGCCGGCGCCACTGACGAGCTGCAGCCCTGGGACTGGCACTTCTACGACACGCGGCAGTCGATGGAGCAGCATGGCGTGGACCAGAACGAGGTCACCGAGTACCTGCCGCTGGACCCCGTGCTGGACGGCATGTTCACCCTGACCGGTGACGTGTTCGGGCTCGACTATGAACGCGTGCCGGAGGCGAACGCGTGGCACCCATCGGTCCAGCTATTTCGCATCAAGGACCGGGCCAGCGGCGAGCTGATCGCCCACTTCTACGCCGACCTGTTCCCGCGTGAGGGCAAGTTCACCCATGCCGCGGCCTTCCCGCTGGTGATCGGCCACCGCGCGGCGGACGGCAGCTACGTCACGCCGGTGAGCGCCATCGTCGCCAACTTCACGCCGCCCACCGCCACCCGGCCGAGCCTGCTGACGCACGGCCCGCACGGCGAGATCGAGACGCTCTTCCACGAGTTCGGCCACATCCTGCACATGAGCCTGACCCGTGCGGAGTTCACCCGGTTCTCCGCGGCCGAGACCGAGTGGGACTTCGTGGAGGCGCCGTCCCAGATCATGGAGCACTGGATCTGGCAGCCGGAGGTGCTGGCCCGATTCGCCCGCCACCACGAGACCGGCGAGCCGATCCCGACCGAGCTCCTCGAGCGCATGGCGGCCTCGCGCTACATCAACGTGGGCATCCGCGCCACCCGACAGGTCTTCTTCGGCACCATGGACCTGGCCCTGCATGCCACGACCGATGAGCCCGACCTGGACGCCGCCATCCGCGATTCATGGCGGATCACGCAGCTTCCGTACCCAGAGCACACCTTCATGCTCGGCAGCTTCGGGCACCTGATGGGCGGCTATGACGCCGGCTACTACGGCTACCTGTGGGCGGAGGTGATCGGCGACGACATGTGGGGCCGCTTCGCGTCCGAGGGAATCACCTCCCCCGAAGTCGGCGCGGCGTACCGGCGCGCGATCCTGGAGCCGAACGGCTCGCTGAGCGGCGACGAGCTGGTGGCGGGCTTCCTCGGCCGCCCCGCCTCGATCGACTCGTACCTCCAGATGCGGGGCATGGGCGCCACCGCCGACGTCGCCGGCTGAGCCGGTCGCCGCCCGGGCCGCTCACTCCAGATGGCGCGCCGGCTGGTTCGGCTGGCGATCGTCGTCCTGCTGGGCATGGCCGTGGCGCTGGGCGTCTACGTCGTGTTCTTCCTGGGCGGCCCCGCGCCGCGGCCGGCACGGGACTGGGACCTGCTGGCCACCCTGCCCACCGCCCGTGGGGAGACGGCCGCCGCCGAGGTTGACGGGCGCCTGTACGTCGCCGGTGGGTACTTCGGCCTCACGTTCGGGGTGTCCGACGAGGTGGACGCGTACGACCCGGCCGGCGACGCCTGGACCGTGATGGCGCCCCTGCCCCAGCCGCGCAACCACGCCGCCGCCGCCGGGCTGGATGGGCTGTTCTACGTGAGCGGGGGCGGCGGTTCGAGCGGCAACACGCCGCAGGCCAACCTGTGGGCGCTCGACCCGGCGCGTGACGCCTGGACCGAGCTGGCACCGATGCCGGAGGGGCGCTTCGCCCACCGGATGGTGGCGCTGAGTGGGCTCCTGTACGTGGTCGGCGGCCAGGGCCAGACGAGCCGGGTGATGGTCTACGACCCCGCTGGCGACGCATGGTCGTCGGGCGCCGAGATGCCCGTTCCCCGCGACCACCTTGCGGCCGTGGCGGTGGAGGGTCGGGTCTGGGCCATCGGCGGGCGGGCGAACGGCGAGATCCAGGACCGGGTCGACATCTACGATCCGGCGACCGATACGTGGGCTCCCGGTCCCCCGCTCCCCGAGGCCACCAGCGCCGCGTCGGACGGCGTGCTGGGCAGCGCGATCATGATCTCCGGCGGCGAGGCGCCGGGCGCAACCGGTGGCATCGTGGACCACCACTGGCAGCTCGACACGGACCGCGGGCCGGAAGCCGAGTGGACGCCGCTTGCTCCCCCGCCGCTGGCGGTGCACGGCGCGCAGGGCGCCGCCGTGGACGGGCGCTTCATGATCGCCGGGGGCGCGTCGCGCCAGGGCCAGTTCTCGCGCTTCGCCTGGTCCGGCCTACTGCAGGCCTACACGCCGGGTGTCGACGACTAGGTGCGAACGACTAGTAGTAGTCCGAGCAGGACAGGAAGTAGCCACAGCCGTGGCAGATGAGCTTGCACTTGCGCTCCTCCATGCGCGAACCGCAGTTCGCGCAGACGCGCATCAGCTCACCCGGATCGCCTGAGGACGCCCGCGGGACCGATGCGGACGCACCGGAGACCAGGGTGCGGTCAACTATGTGCTTGGAAGTCGCGGGCATCAGTGGAACAATAGGCTTCCGCCAGGCCCGTCGTCGCTGCCACGAGGGACGTGGTGTCGCCGCTGGGGGTTGTGCCCGGTGTTCGAAACCAACTACTACAAGATCCTGGAAGTGGATCCGGAGGCGGATCCCGAGGTCATCACGGCAGCCTATCGGGTCCTTGCCAAGCAGGTGCGCGCCAAGGAGGACCTCGACGAGGCCGATCAGGTCCGGCTGGCCGAGCTTAACCTCGCCTACGCGGTGCTCTCCAACCCGGCCCAGCGTCACGCCTTCGACGCGCGGCGCGAGTCCGAGTCCGAGTCGGAGTCGGTGGCGGTCGGGCCCGGCTACGGCCACGCGATGGGGAACGGTCATGCCAACGGCCAGCACGCGTACGATGCGGCGGCGCGGCTGGCGGCCGGACCGCTCTCCGAGCGGCTGGCCGCGGGACTCCACGGCGAGAGCCTGGGCGAGCTGACGATCAACTTCGGCCGTTACGCCGGTTGGACGCTCGCCGAGATCGCGCATTCGGATCCCGAGTATCTGCAGTGGCTGAGCCGTCACTCGTCCGGGATCCGGTACCGCTCCGCCATCCTGCGGCTGCTCCGCGATCGCGAAGAGGCGAAGGCCGCGCTCCACGTCCAGCCGACGCCATAGGAAGTCGCACCCGACCCAGGCAGGCCGAAAGGCGGGTCATACAACCCGCCCCTCGGGATGAACGCGCTCGGGCCGGCCATATCGTCGGCTGAAACGTTGGAGTTGCCGGTGGGCAGGACCGGCTGGACGCCAACCGTAGAAGACTGGGCCCGATAGCACATCCGGAGCACCACGGGGCTGGCCCCGTAATCGCCCGTTCCGGGTACGGAGGCGAGGCTCCGTAGCGCGGTCTGAGGATTCCCCGATTCCCGTAGGACCCCCGTAGGACTATCCTCCTGCGGTGACGTCTCCCGGGGGGCCCGAGCCGCGCCCGGCGCCGGAGGATGGCGCGGGCGAGACGGGTACATCCTCTCCTGCCGCGGCCGATGCTGCCGCCCTGCGTGATGCGGCGCTCATCGCCGAGCGCGTCAGCGCCGATGAGCAGGCGGCCGATGCCGAGCGCGCCCGCCTGGTGGACGGTGAGCTGCCGGACCTCGGACCGGAGCTCGGCGGGGCCCTGGCGCTGACCGACGGCGAGCGAGTCCACGCCATCCGCCATGCGGCCATCCTGGAGGAGGGCGAGCACGCGCCGCCCCTCGGCGGGTCCCTCTACCTCACCTCGCGACGCCTAGTGCACGTCGGCGAGTCGATCCGCGAGATCCCGCTGGATGCCATCGACGAGAGCGCGGTGTCGCTCGAGCGCCTGCTGCTGCTTGACCTGACCGATGGTTCCGACCTGGCATTCGAGGTCGACCAGCCGCGGCTGCTCCGCGTGCAGCTGGCCGCCGCCCGGGTCCATGCGCGGAGGCGGGCGCCGTGACCACCATCCAGCGCGACTACTACAAGGTGCTGCAGGTCGATCCGGCGGCCAGCCTGGCCGTGATCGGCGCCGCCTACAAGGTGCTCGCCAAGCGCTTCCACCCCGAGACGGACCTCACCGGTGTGCACGAGATCCGGCTGGCCGAGCTCACCCGCGCCTACAACACGCTCAAGGACCCGGCCGCCCGGCGGCGCTATGACCTCGAGCGGGAGCAGCGCCTGAGCCCGGTCGGTCCTGGGCCCCAGGCGGCGCCGACGCCGCCGGTCCTGGTCCAGCCGCCCCAGCGCCATTCGAGTGCCGATGGCACGCCCGACGGCGACGCCATGCTGTCTCGCAGCAGCGCGATCGGCAACCTGCCGACCACCACGGCCGAGGTGTCGATGACCGCCGGTGAGCTGCGCCTCAATTTCGGCCGCTACGAGGGCTGGTCGCTCGCCGACCTGGCCAGGCACGACCCCGCCTACCTGCGCTGGCTGGCGCGCCACTCTTCCGGACTGCGCTACCGGCGCGAGATCAGCAAGGTCCTGGGCGAGCCGCTGGACGACCCCTACGCACCCTCGCGATAACGACCGGCCGCCTGGGCACGGTTCCGCACCCCCAGCTTGCTGAGCAGCGAGCCCACGTGCGTCTCGACGGTGCGCGGCGAGATGCCGAGCCGCTCCCCGATCTCGCGGTCGGTCAACCCTTCCGCCAGCAGGGCCAGGACTTCCCGTTCGCGGGCGCTGATGCCCGCCACCTCGCCCGTGCCGGAGGCCGCGGCAGGGCGGTTGGTGGCGGCGGCCAGGTGCTGGATCACGTCCGCGGCCATGGACCGGGACATGGCCAGGTCGCCGGAGCGGATGCCGCGCACCGCGCGCTGCAGCGCCTCCGGGCTGAGGTCCTTGGTCAGGTAGCCGGCCGCCCCGTTGCGCACCGCCTCGACCAGGTCGCGGCGGTCATTGGACACGGTCAGCATCACGATGCGCGTCGACGGCAGCCGCGGGGCCAGCTCGCGGAGGAGCCGCAGCCCATCGGTGCCGGGCAGGTTGATGTCCAGCAGCAGGACGTCCGGCGCCAGCTGCGGGGCCAGCAGCAGCGCCTCGTCCGCACTGGCGGCCTCGCCGACGACCTCGAGGTCGTCGGCGGCGAGCGCCTGGCGAACCGCGGAGCGCACCAGCGCGTGGTCGTCGACCAGCATCACCCGCGTGGGCTGCGCGCTCATCGGCCTGTCATCCGCCGTCCGCGGCGCGCGGCATCTGCACCATCACGCGCGTGCCGTCCTGCTCGCGCGAGTCGATCGTCAGGCTGCCGCCGATGATGGCGGCCCGCTGCTCCATGCTGGTCAGACCATACCCGGCACGGCCGACCTGATCCGTGGCGAACCCGCGCCCGTTGTCGGTGACGCGCAGTTCCAGCCCGTCGCCATTCTCGGTGAGCTCGACGCGCACCAGCGTGGCGTCGGCGTGCTTGCGCACGTTGGCCAATGCCTCCTGCACGATCCGCAGCAGCTCCGCCTGCGCCCGTGGCGAAAGACGGTCGGCCGTGGTGTCGCAGTGGCACTCGGCCGCGATCCCGAAGCGATCGGAGAAGTCGGCCACGTAGCGCTGCACCACCTCCGCGAAGCTGCCGCCCTCGGCCGGACGCAGGGCCAGGATCGCCTGCCGCGCCTCCGCCAGGGCCGACTCGAGCGCCCCGGCCACTTCGCCCGCCAGCTCACGCGCCGTGCCCACGATCTCCGGCAGCGCCAGCAGCCGGCCCTGCTTGAGCTTGGCGTACCACAGCTCCTGCGACATGCCGTCGTGCAGCTCGCGGGCCAGGTGGGCGCGCTCCTCGGCGGCGGCACGCACCAGCTCCGCGTCGCGCAGCCGGGTCAGCTCGTCGTTGGCAGCCCGCAGCGCGCGGATGTCGCCACGCACCTCCACCGCCAGCGTGGCCAGCAGCGTCGCATAGAAGGCCACGCGCAGCAGGTCGCCGGCGGTGACTGTCGAGATGAACGTCCCCGGATGGAGCGCGAACAGCACCTGGCTGAAGGCGGCGAGCATGAGGCCCACCGCCAGCACGGCATCGGTGCCGCGTCCGTTGCGCTGGTAGGCCTGGTATGACAGCGCCGCAGCGTAGAGGTAGCCGATCGCCAGCAGCGCCTCGATCACGACCAGGAGCGGCGCCGCGCCGGGCAAGAGCGGCGCGGTGGGACTGCTGCGCAGCCGAGCCAGGCCCGGTGGCGAGACGAGCTCCGGCAGCCAGTCCGGCAGCCCGGCTGCCAGGAAGACGGCAGCCGTGGCCAGCACGGCGGGCAGCCACAGCACCAGCACCGGCCGCCGCACGCCCTGTCGCAGCCGCCCGGTCGCGACCAGCCCGGCCACGATCAGCAGAGCGCCCGCCAGGCCCCGGGTCAGGACGCTGGCCCACAGCGGCAGCTGGCCCGGCTGGTTGAGGGACAGGCCGAACCCCACCTCCACCCGCATGATGGTCGCCGCCACCATCAGCGCGTTGATGGTCCCCAGCACCAGCAGGGCCGATGCGCGCCACAGCGCCGGCTCGTCCCCACCCTCGCGGAAGCGCACCCAGCCCAGGACGGCGACCGCCACGGCCACCAGCGTGGCCACCGCGTCGATCGCCAGCGCCAGGCGCAGGTTGCGGATGGCCGGCGGCACGGCGGGCTCGACCAGGACAAGGAACGTGAAGAGCGCCAGCCCGATCGGGACCAGCGCCATCAGCAGCTCGGCCCAGCGCCCGCGACCCACGCTCACCCCTCCGCCAGCGCGGCCACGGGGAAGGCCTCGGCGATTCGCTCGCGGATGCGGGTCTCGACCTCGGCGTCGGCCCGGGTCACGAGCGTGGCATCGGACTGGGCGAGCACGGGCGAAGGATAGCCTCCGCCCACGGCCGGACAATAGGCCGCTATCCGGCGATCCACGCCGCCAGGAGCACGCCGACCGCGACCTCGACCCCGAGCAGCGCGCGCTCGAGGAGAGTCTCCGCGACCAGCTGCAGCAGCAAGCCCTCGATCACCATGGCGGCGCCGAGCGCCGCGGCGGCGACGAGCCGGCCCCGCGAGCTGTGATGCAGCCCCGCGCCGGCCGCGCCGAACCCGAGCCCGGCTGCCACCGCCAGCAGCGGCAGGCGGGGGAGCAGCGCCAGGGCGTCGGCACCCGCCAGGGCCAGGTAGACGACGACCGTCGACGACAGGAGGACCGGGCCCGCCGCTGCGCCCCACGCGAGTGCCTCGTCCCGCCGGGCGACCCAGGCCCCGGCCAGCCACGCCGCGGCGAGCCACGGCGACAGCACCAGCCCGATCCACGGCGGGGAGGCGGATGCGGTGTCGACCGCGTGGCTGACGACTCCCAGCGCCATGCCGGCGGCGGCGCAGACGCTGAGCCGCCCTAGCCGTCCAGCTGGCGTCGCAGCTCCTCGTTGACCAGCTTCGCGTCGGCGCGGCGGGCGGTGCGCTTCATGACCTGGCCGACCAGGAAGCCGTAGATCTGATGTTTGCCGCCGCGGTATTCCGCCACCTGCTCCGGGAGCTCGGCCAGCACGGCCGCCACTTCCCGCTCGATCAGCCCCGTGTCCTGGACCTGGCCCAGCCCCTCGCGCTCGATCACGGCCCGCGGCGACTCCCCACTGGCGAACGCGGAGGCCAGCACGGCCTTGGCGTTCGTGCCGGACACGCGGCCGCCATCCACCTCCCCGATCAGCTCCGCCAGCCCCTCCGGCGGCAGCGCCACGTCAGAGGCCCGCAGCCCGTCGGCCGCGTGCTGGTTCAGCAGCCGGCTGAACTCCCCCGTCACCCAGTTGGCGGCCGATTTCGGGGCGATCCCCGTTGCCACGACCCGATCGAAGTAGTCGGCCAGCGCCACGTCAGCGGTCAGCACGCCGGCGTCGTAGGCGGACAGGCCCAGCACCTGCTCGTATCGCTCGCGGCGCGCCGCGGGCAGCTCCGGCATCGCCTCGCGGATCTCGGCGATCCAGTCGTGCGACGGGCGCAGCGGCGGCAGGTCCGGCTCCGGGAAGTAGCGATAGTCGTTCGCCTCCTCCTTGCTGCGCTGGCTGATCGTGCGCCCCGCATGCTCGTCCCAGCCACGGGTCTCCTGGACGAGCGGCTCGTCCCGCTCGAGCGCCTCGGCATGGCGGTCGACCTCGAACTCCATCGCGCGTTCCAGCGAGCGGAAGCTGTTGAGGTTCTTGACCTCGACCTTGGTGCCGAAGCTGGACGCGCCCATCGGTCTCAGGCTGATGTTGCCCTCGATCCGCATCGAGCCCGTCTCCATGTCGCCATCCGAAGCGCCGATGTGGCGCAGGATGTCGCGCAGCGTCTCCCCGTACGCCCGAGCCTGGGCCGGCGAACGGACATCGGGCTCGGTCACGATCTCCATCAGCGGGACTCCCGCCCGGTTGAAGTCCACCAGGCTGTAACCGCGTCCGCCGTGCTGCAGCCGGGCGGTGTCCTCCTCCAGGTGCGCCCGGGTGATGCCGATGCTCACCGCACCGCCCTCGGCCGGCACCGGCACGCTGAGGCGGCCGTTGGAGCAGAGCGGCAGCGCGTACTGGCTGATCTGGTATCCCTTCGGGAGGTCCGGATAGAAGTAGTTCTTGCGCTCGAAGCGCACCGCCTCGGTCTCGACGTGGCAGTCGAGCGCGATGCCGGTACGGATCACCAGCTCCACGGCCCGGCGGTTGATGACCGGCAGGGTGCCGGGCATGCCCAGGCAGACCGGGCAGACCCGCGTGTTCGGCTCATCCGGCTCGCCCGGCGGCGCCGAGGTCGGGCAGCCGCAGAACATCTTCGACTCGGTGCGCAGCTGGGCGTGCACCTCGATGCCGATGATCGTCTCGTAGGGGGTGGCTGCGGTGGTCGCCATCTTCCGATTCTAGAGTGCGCCGTGCCCCCACGACGCGCGGGCCTCCGGTGCGGTTGGAACCGGCTCGTGCTGCACGGTTGCACAGCTGCACGGTTGCACAGCTGCACGGCTGCACGGCAGCACGGGAGACCCTCGACGGAGGCGGACCGATGCCTCGGCCGCCCACCGGGCCCGGCTATCCTTGGGCGCGTGAAGATCGGCGAATGGGACAACCTTGGACGGGCGCGCGCCGTCGTGCAGCGACAGCTGGGCGAGCTGGGTGCGGACGAGTACGCCGCCCACGTGACCCTCAACCAGGAGAACGGGCGGATCCGGATCTACGTGGCCACCGATATCGGCCTGCTGGAGTACGGCTATGGGCCTGCCGGCGCCGACCCCGAGGGCGCCTGGATGCTTCGCGGCCAGCTGTACCGATGGCCCAGCGTCCGTGGGCTGCGGCTCCAGAACGACGCCCAGATCGATGACGACTCGGGTGAGATGCGCGCGGTCTGGCGCCTGGTTGCCGAGGATCCCAAGCTCGATTTGGCGGCCGATTCGGATGGCCTGGAGGAGCATGCGGTGGCGCCGATGCTGGCCTTCGCGCGGGCTTGCCTCCAGCACGCGGGCTGACGGCCGCCACTAGTTCCTGGCGGTGAGGTAGAACGCTCCGAACGGGATGACATAGCCGCCGTCGGGCTCGCGTGGCGTGATCGCCAGCATGTCGGCGGTCAGGGCGGCATGCGCCTCTTCCGTCCAGCCTGCGGTCGCCGTGCCTCGCGAGCCGGTGCGGCGCCAGGTGGCGAATGCGTCCGCATCGGATAGGCGGATCGCGACGGTCGGGTCGTCGGCAACGGCGACATCGGTCCATCCTGCTGCTCGCGCCCAGCCGGCGAGCTCCGCTGCCACCGGGTAGTCGAACGTGGTCGCCAGGCCGTGGCGGCGATAGACGTCGCCGTACACCGTGCCGGGCGTCCGTTCCTCGGGGCCGGGCACCGACAGGGAGAGGCGGCCACCGGGGCGGCAGACGCGTCGCCACTCGCCCAGGGCTCCCACCCGGTCGTCGGCAAAGAGCAGCGCGTGCGAGCTGATCACCACGTCGAAGGCGGCGGCCTCGAAGGGCAGGGCCATGAAGTCGCCGGCGTGGAACTCCACCCGCGGCACCTCGCGGCGAGCGATGGCGATCATCCCCGGCGCACCGTCCAGGCCGACGACCTGGGCGCCGGTGACCAGGGCCGCGGCCGCCGCGATACCGGTGCCGCAGCCCACGTCCAGCACGCGCTCGCCGGCTCGCAGCGTGGCCCGGCGGACCACCTCCCCGGCCACCGGGCGCAACGAGGGAGCCATGGTGGCGGCGTAGCCGTCCGCGGTTGCGTCGAAGATGGCCGACGCGGCCGGAGTGGCGGCCTCGCTCACGCTGAGCCGGCTGCAGCGCGGCGTCGCTCGACAAAGCGCTGGGTGCGGTCCATGGCCTCCACGATCTGCTCGTAGGCGGTGGCGTAGCAGGCCCGCACATGGCCGGCGCCGGACGGGCCAAAGGCGCTGCCCGGCACGACCGCCACGTGCTCCTCACGCAGCAGCTCCTGGGCGAACTGCTCGTCGTCCAGGCCAGTCGCATCGCGCACGTTCGGGAAGCAGTAGAAGGCGCCGCGCGGCTCGAAGCAGGTCAGGCCCATCTCGTTGAAGCGGCGCGTCATCAGCACCCGCCGGCGCTCGTACTCGGCGTGCATGGCCTGCACGAACGGCTCGCCGCTGCGGAGCGCCTCCATGGCCGCGTACTGGGCAGGGGTGGGCGCGCACATGATCCCGTACTGGTGGATCTTGGCAATGCCAGCCATCAGATCCGCGGGGGCGGCGACGTAGCCGATCCGCCAGCCGGTCATCGCGTAGGCCTTGCTGAAGCCGCCGATGTGAATGGTTCGCTCGCGCATCGCCCGCAGCGAGGCGATGGCGGCATGCTCGTGGTCGCCATAGACGAGGCGCTCATAGATCTCGTCGCTGATGACGAGCAGGTCGCGGCGCCGGGCGATCTCGGCGATGCCCTCCAGCGCATCACGATCCAGGACGGCCCCCGTCGGGTTGTTCGGGTAGCCCAGGAAGATGGCCTTGGTGCGCGGCGTGACGGCCGCCTCGACGATCGCGGGGGTGAGCGCGAAGTCGGTGGCCTGGGTGGTGGCGACCGCCACCGGCGTGCCGCCGGCCAGCTGGATGCAAGGCCCGTAGGCCACGAAGCACGGCTCGTGATGGATGACCTCGTCGCCCGGCTGGCAGACCGCCCGCAACGATGCGTCCAGCGCCTCAGAGGCACCCACCGTCACCACGATCTCGGTGCGCGGGTCATACGACAGGCTCAGCCGCGCCTCGAGGTCGGCGGCGATCAGCTCGCGCAGCTCGATCATGCCGGCGTTGGCCGAGTAGTGCGTCTCCCCCGACTCCAGGCTGGCGGTCGCCGCCCGCGTGATCGGCTCCGGGGTGGTGAAGTCCGGCTCGCCGATGGTCAGCGAGATGACGTCCTTCATCTCGTTGAGCATGTCGAAGAAGCGACGGATGCCCGATGGCGGCATGTCGCGGACGACCGGCGACAGGAATCGGGCCGCTGCGGCACCGGGCCCTTCGGCCACCTCGGGCCGCGGCTCCGCGGCCGGTTCGACGCTCATGGCCGCTAAGTGTAGTCAGTCCCGGATGCCGATCCGCGTCCGCTAGGCTTCGCGCGTGCACGAGATCGAGATCGTCCTGCTGCTGCTCGTGCTGGTCGCCGCGCTGACCGTGCTGGCCCGCCGGATCTCGGTCCCGTACCCGATCCTGATGACGCTGGGCGGCCTTGTGGTCAGCCTGGTGCCCGGCGCGCCGTCGGTCGAGCTACCGCCGGACGTCATCTTCCTCATCTTCCTGCCGCCGATCCTGTTCTCAGCGGCGTACTTCACGTCACCGCACGAGCTAAAGGCCAATGCCCGGCCGATCGGCCTGCTGGCCGTTGGCCTGGTGTTGGTCACCACCTTGGCGGTGGGTGTCGTGGTGCATACGCTGGTGCCATCGATGGGCTGGGCGGCCGCCTTCGCCCTTGGCGCCATTGTCTCGCCGCCCGACGCAGTCTCGGCAACCACCATTGCGCAGCGGCTCGGGCTCCCACGGCGCGTGGTGACCATCCTGGAGGGCGAGAGCCTCGTCAACGACGCCACCGCCCTGGTTGCGCTGCGGCTGGCGGTCGCGGCAGCCGTGTTCGGCACCTTCTCGTTCCCGGTCGCAACCTTCGGCTTCGTGGGCGTGAGCCTCGGCGGCGTCGCCTGCGGGCTCGCGGTCGGGTGGGCGGTCGTCCAAGTGGCGAAGCGACTCAGCGACCCGCCAGTGGCGGTGCTGATCATGTTGTTGGCCCCCTTCGCGGCCTGGATCCCCGCCGAGCTCCTGCAGGTGTCTGGCGTGCTGTCGGTCGTCACCGCTGGCATCGTCGTGGGTCGGGCCGCGCCGCGGATCATGAACTCCGACACCCGCGTGCTGGGCTCGGGGGTCTGGCAGATGGTGATCTTCGTGCTGACCGGCCTGGTCTTCATCCTGATCGGCCTCCAGCTGCCGGCCATTCTGAGTGCGCTGCGGGCGACCTGGACGCCCACGCAGCTCGCGATCCTGGCGGCTGCCGTCAGCCTGACGGTGATCGTGGTGCGACTCGCCTGGGTCTTCCCCGCGACCTACCTGCCGCGCATGATCATTCCCGGCCTCAGGGAGCGCGATCCGGCCCCTCCGCCGGAGATCGTGCTGATCATCGGCTGGGCTGGCATGCGCGGCGTCGTCTCGCTGGCCGCCGCCCTGGCAATCCCGCTTATGGTTGAGAGTCCTGAGCCCGGGCCTTTCCCCGACCGCGACCTGCTGCAGTTTCTGACCTTCGCCGTTATCCTCGTCACCCTGGTGGGGCAGGGCCTTACGCTCCCGTGGCTGATCCGCCGCCTCGGCGTCGGCGACGATGGCAGCGAGCAGCACGACGAGGTCCACGCTCGCGAGGCGGCGAACGCCGCCGCCCTCGAGCGGCTGGACGAGCTCGCGATCGAATGGCCAGGCCACCTGGAGCTGATCGACCAGATGCGGGCGCGCTACCAGCACGCGGCCGAGCACCTGGAGCACGAGCACAGCGACGACGAGGGCGAGATCCCGCCCGACCAGGAGATGATCGAGCACGCCACCATCCGGCAGGCGGTAATCGACGCGCAGCGGGTGGCGATCATCGACCTGCGCGACCGGCGGGTCATCGGCGACCCGGCCCTGCGACGCGTGGAGCGCGACCTGGACCTGGAGGAGCTGCGCGCCGAGGGTTAGTCCCGCTGGTAGAGCAGCTCGCCGGCCTCGATCCGCAGCGGCAGCCGGTTCTCGGCCGGCGGCAGCGGGCAGGTGGCGTAGGGCGAGAAGATGCAGGGCGGGTTGTAGGCCAGGTTGAAGTCGACCACCACGCTGCCGTCAGCGGCCACCGGCTCGCTGTAGAGGAATCGACCGCCGCCGTACGTCCCGCTGCCGTTGGTCGCGTCGCCGAAGATCAGCCACAGCCGGCCGTCGCCGCCGTCCAGCGATCGCAGGCTCCAGCTCCGGCCGTCCCGCTCGAAGACGACGCGGCCCGGCGATGCCTCGCGCGTCACGATGCCAGTGACGTCCACGATCTCCATCGGCTCATCCGAGGCATCCGGCTCCAGCCGAGCGGTCACTCGCCAGCCGATGTCGATCGGGAAGTGCTCGAGGCCGCGGAACGCCGCCAACGCCGGCGCCGTCTGATCGCGCACGCGCAACGCCAGGCGATCGCCGCCGCGGCAGATGACGTGCATCCGCAGCTCGCCGAGCTCCAGCACGGTGGGGTCCTCGGATCGATCGTCGGCCAAGGGCCCGTCGGGCGCCGGCCGGCCGTCGATCCGGACGTCCGGTGAAGCACCCTGCAACCGCGCCGTATCGCCGCTCAGCACGATCGCTCCGGCCGCGGCCGGGATGCCATCGCCGCTCAGCATGATCGGATTCGCCGGATCGGTCCCGAATCGGTTCTCTCCGGGCTCCAGCCAGTACAGGCCCACCAGGGTCAGCCAGCCGTCCGGGCTGCGCAGGCGCTCATCACGACCCGCCCGCCAGGCGTGCACGCCGGCCGCGTGCTCGTCAGGTGTCACCCGGCAGCTGGCAGGAACAGGATCAGGGGCGTCGTGGGCGTCAGCGCCAGCCGTTTCCAGGCTGCCGGACTGCCGGTCACCGGGTTGGTGCTCACCTGCCGCCCGCCAAGGGTGGTCCCATCGATGGCCACGGCAATCGGACCCTCGCCGTAGGCTGCCAGGCAGTCCGCCGCGTAGCCATCGCCATCGGGCTGGGCCAGCAGGAGCTCGCCGCGGCCGAGCCGGATGCGGCGGCACGTGGCGCGCAGGACGGCATCATCGCCGGCTGGATGCCAGGCGGCGCCCACGATCGGCTCCAGGTCGCTCTGCGCCCGGTCGGCATCGGAGGTGACCAAGAACAGCGCGCGGGGCGGATCGGTCCAGTCGTCGATCATCCGCGGGAAGAGCGCCGCTCGCGGGTCGTCAGCCGCGGGCGCGACGCCCATGGTGCGGGCTTCGCGCACGCCCCACCACAGCAGGCGCGTCTCCTCGCCGGGTTCGGCGTAGAGCCATTGCGGAAAGGCCTGGGCTCCGCCCTCGCGCAGGATGCGGTTCAACGTCGCCTGTTCCGGCACCTGCAGGCGAACGTGGCTGACTTCGGGCATCAGTCGTGGGCCGTGGGGGCGCGAAGGGACGAAAGACCGGCCGCCTGCTCGTAGGCGTCGGCCACGCGCAGGACCGTGGCCTCGTCGAAGGCCCGCCCGATGACCTGGAGGCCGACCGGCAGCCCGTCGGACAGGCCGCACGGCACCGAGATGCCCGGCAGGCCCGCGATGTTGACCGGCAGGGTGCAGGCGTCATTGAGGTACATCAGCAGCGGGTCCTGGGTCTTGGCGCCGATCTTGAACGCGACGCTGGGCGAGGTCGGGGCGATCAGCGCGTCGACATCGGCCAGGACCGCGTCGAACTCGGCCTTGATCAGGGTCCGCACCTGCTGCGCCTTCACGTAGTAGGCGTCGTAGTAGCCGGCCGACAGAGCATAGGTGCCCAGCATGATTCGGCGCTTGACCTCCGCCCCGAACCCCGAGCCGCGGGTGCGCAGGTAGTTGTCCAGCAGCTCGTCCTCGCCCGCGGAGAGGCCGTACTTCACGCCGTCATAGCGGGCCAGGTTGGCCGATGCTTCCGCCGGGGCGATGATGTAGTACGTCGCCAGGCCGCTGTCGGTGGACGGCAGGCTGACCTCCGCCACCTCGGCACCCAGCCCCTCAAGGACCGTGATGGCGTCCCGCACGGCCGCCTCGACGCCCGGCTCCATGCCGGCCACGAAGTACTCCCGCGGCACGCCCAATCGCAGGCCGCGGATTCCGCCGGTCAATGCCGCCACGTAGTCAGGCACCGACATCTCGACGCTGGTGGAGTCGCGCGGGTCGTGGCCGGCAATGGCGCCCAGCACCATCGCGCAGTCGCGCACCGACCGCGTGAACGGCCCGCACTGGTCCAGGCTGGAGGCGAAGGCCACCATCCCGTAGCGGCTGACCCGGCCGTAAGTCGGTTTCATGCCCACTACCCCGGACAGGGAGGCCGGCTGGCGGATGCTGCCGCCGGTGTCGGTGCCCAGCGCGAAGTACATCTCCCCGGCCGCCACGCCCGCCGACGAGCCGCCCGACGAGCCACCCGGCACGGTCGACTCGTCCCATGGGTTGTGAACCGGGCCATAGGCGCTGTTCTCGTTGGACGAGCCCATGGCGAACTCGTCGCAATTGGTCTTGCCGATCAGCACCGCCCCCGCCGCCCCCAGACGCTCCTCGGCGTCGCCGGCGTAGGGAGAGCGGTAGCCTTCCAGGATCCGCGAGCCGGCGGTGGTCGG
This sequence comes from Candidatus Limnocylindria bacterium, assembly GCA_036555005.1. GTDB lineage: Bacteria > Chloroflexota > Limnocylindria > QHBO01 > QHBO01 > DASSCW01. Next base: position 31,654 of record DATBME010000052.1, read on the forward strand.
CAGGCCTCCGTCCGGCTGCCCGGCATCATCCAGCGCGCGGGTGACGAAAATGTCCTTCAGGGCGTACGGGATGCCGAGCAGAGGCCGATCCGCCCCGTTCCCGCCTGCCAGCGCCGCGTCCGCCGCGTCGGCCGCCGCCAGCGCTCGCTCGCGGCCCACGGCCAGGAATGTGTTCAGGCGTTCGGCGTCGCGATCGATCCGCGCCAGGCAGGCCTCGGTCAGCTCGCGGGAGCTAACCTCCCGGGCGCGCAGCTGGGCGCCAACCTCGGTGATCGTCCGGTCGGCGAGGGGGAGGGTTGCGGTGCCCACGCCTAGCGCCCCTCCTCCAGGATCACCGGCACGCGGAGCATCGGTCCCTCGCGCTGCGGCGCGTTCCCCAGGGCCGCCTCGCGCGCCATGGACGGGCGTGCCACGTCGTCGCGCATCACGTTCTCGAGCGCAACCTGGGCCGTCGGCCCTACGCTGCTGGTGTCGACCGCCTGCAGCTGCCCCACCGCCTCCAGGATGCGGTTCAGCTGGCCCTGCATCAGATCGATCTCGTCGTCGCTGAGGCCCAGCCTGGCCAGCGCGGCAACGTGCTCGACGTCCTCGCGGCTGATCATGGGCCGATGCTAGCAGGCGACAATGCGCCCCATGGCGGAGGCACCAGGCACGATCGCGATCCCGATTCGCGGCGGGCGGATCGAGGCGTTCCGGCTGCCTGCCGGACCGGCACCGAGCGGCACGCCGCTGCTGGTGCTGGGCGGCATCGAGACCGGCCTGCGCCCGCTGGCAGGGACGGAGCAGGTCCTCCTGCGCCGATGGGAGGGCCGGGCGGCTAAGCGGCCGGTGGTGGTGGTCGGACGGCCGCTGGCCGACGATGCGGCCCAGAGCGAGGACCTCATGCACCCGCGCGTGATAGCCGATGCGGTGGCCACCGCCATCGGCTGGCTGGCCGCCAACGGCGGGCCTCAGCCGCCGTTCGCGATCGAGGCCGAGTCCGGCGGTGGCCGCATCTCGCTGTGGCTGACGGTCGACCATCCGGAGCTGGTGGCACGGCTGGTCCTGTCGTCGGTCGCCGCCGAGACGCCGGCCGACTCGCCGATGGCTGAGCGCATGGGCCGCTGGATCGCCATGGCCGAGGCCGATGATTGGGGCATGTTCTTCAGCCACATGGCCACGGTCATGAGGCCGGCGTCGGGTGGCGCGGCGCCGTCATTCGAGGCCGCGGCGCGTCTCCAGCCGCGACCCGCCACCCCGGAGCGGTTCATCGGAGAGCTGCGCGCCACGCTCGACCCCACCTCGTTCGTCACGGAACGGCTGAGCGAGATCGGGGTGCCGACGCTGGTGCTGGCGGGTGAGCTTGACCAGGTGGTGCCGGTCTCCGCCACCCGGCTCGTGGCGGACCGGATTCCCGGCGCGCGGGTCGTCACCGATCCGCACTGTGGCCACACGGTCCGAACCAGCATGGATGCCTACGACACCACGGTAGAGGCATTTCTGGCGGAAGGAGACGCGCGGTGAGCTGGTGATCAGGCGCACCCCTGACGATTTCGGCATGAAGGACCATACTGAGATCCCCAACGTCGAAGTCCGGAGGAGGCCGTCCGATGGCCCATCTCGTCGTCCATTTCGAGATCCACGCATCCGAGCCGCAGAAGCTGATCGACTTCTACTCAGCGCTCTTCGGCTGGAAGTTCGAATCGTATGGCGGGGGCGATCAGCCCTACTGGGTGATCGACACCGGCGAGGGTTCTATCGGCAATGCCGCCGGCGATAAGGGCCTCGGCATCAACGGCGGCCTCACCTCTCGCCAGGGTCCTGGTCCCGAGATCGGCGCGCCCGTCAATGGCTGCAACATCGTCGTCGGCGTCGAGGATGTCGATGGGCTGATGCGTCGCGGCATCGAGCTCGGCGCGACGGAGGCGCTGCCGGCAACCGACTGGCCCGGCATCGGCCGCGGCGGCTATCTGCTCGATCCGGACAACAACGTGTTCGGCCTGATCTCGCCGGTCCTGTCGGACGGCACGATTGCGATGGGCGTCGGGGCTGAGGCTTCGGCCACCGCCTGACGCCACGAATGCGGCAGCGCCCGACTAACCCTTGGGCGCTCCCGCCAGCAACGCTCGGAAGGCATCCTCGTCGAGCACGGGGACACCGAGCTTCTCGGCCTTGGCCAGCTTGCTGCCGGCCTTGTCGCCGGCGACCAGGTAGTCGGTCTGTTTCGAGACCGACCCGGCGGCGTGTCCGCCGGCGGTGCGGATCGCCGCCTCCGCCTCCTGGCGACTGAAGCCGGGCAGGGTCCCGGTCACGACCAGGGTCTTGCCGGCCAGGGGGCCGCCGCCGGGCTCCGGTGGCTCCGCGCCGGCCTCGGGCGCCTCGGCGGTCACGCCCGCTGCGATCAGGGCATGGAGCGTCCCGGACGTGTGCTCGTCGGCGAAGTAGGCGGCTATCCCTTCCGCCACCACCTGTCCGATCCCGAACACCGCGGTCAGCTCCTCCGCTGAGGCGCCACGCAGCCGGTCGGCCACGCGGCGAGTCCAATCGGCCTCGGATTCACCTTCGGCGCGTGGAGTCTCGGCGGTCAGCCAGTTGGCAAGATCGATCGCGGTCTGGAACCCGACGTGACGGATGCCGAGCGAGTTCAGGATGCGCGCCAGCGGCCGGCGCCTCGCGCCCTGGATGGCGGCATGCAGATTCTCGGCGGACTTGCGGGCGTATCGGTCCAGCCCCTCGAGCGTCTCGACATCCAGCCCGAACAGGTCGGCCGGCTCGTTGAGCAGCCCCTTCTCGGCCAGCTGGTTGACGACGGCATAGCCGGCGCCCTCGATGTCGAAGCCACCGCGGCCGGTGAAGTGCAGCAGGCCGCCGATGCGCTGCGCCGGGCACCACGGATTCGGGCAGCGCCAGACGACCTCGCCCTCCTCGCGGACCGCATCGGTCCCGCAGACGGGGCAGGTGGCCGGCATCTCCCAGACCGATTCGCTGCCGTCCCGCGCCTCGGTCACGGCAGAGACGACCTCCGGGATCACATCCCCGGCTCGCTGCAGCACGATCGTGTCGCCGACCCGCAGGTCGCGCCGCCGGATCTCGTCGATGTTGTGGAGCGTGGCATTGCGTACCGTGGTGCCGCCCACCGAGACCGGCGTGACGTGCGCCACCGGCGTCAGCGCCCCGGTCCGGCCCACGTAGACCTCGATCTCCTCCAGCTTGGTGGTGACCTGCTGGGCCGGGAACTTGTAGGCCGTCGCCCAGCGTGGGGCACGCGACACGAAGCCCAGCGTGCGCTGGGCGTCCGCGTCATCGACCTTGATCACGATCCCGTCCGTCTCGTAGTCGAGCTCCTTGCGCTTCTCGGCCCACTCCTCCACGAAGCTGATGACCGCGTCGATCCCTTCCACCCGCTGCGTGGCGGGGTTGACCGGGAAGCCCAGCTCGCGCAGCAGCGCCAGCGATTCCGAGTGGCTCTTGAGCCCCGGCACCCCGACCACCTGGTAGGCCCACAGCGAGAGGCGACGGCTGGCGGTGATGGCCGGGTCCTTCTGGCGCACCGTGCCCGCGGCCGTGTTGCGGGCGTTGGCGTAGAGCGGCTTGCCATCGCGCTCCAGCTGCTCGTTCAGCTCGGCGAAGGCGCCCCGCGGCATGAACACCTCGCCTCGGACCTCCAGTTGCTCCCCGGGCGGATCGGACCGCAGCCGCAGGGGGATGGCGCGCACCGTGCGCAGGTTGGGCGTGACGTCCTCGCCGGTGGTGCCGTCGCCGCGGGTCGCGCCGCGCACGAAGGAGCGGCCGTCGTAGCGCAGGCTGATGGCCAGCCCGTCGATCTTCAGCTCGCACACGTAGGTGACGCCGGGGTCGCCATCGGCGAGGGCCAGGCCGCGCCGGACGCGCGTGTCGAACTCGCGCAGCTCGTCGTGGCCGAAGGCATTGCCCAGCGAGAGCATCGGCACCTGGTGCCGGACTTCGGCGAAGGCGCCCGATGGCGCGGCGCCCACCCGTTGCGTAGGCGAGTCCGGGGTGGCGAGCTCTGGATGAGCTTCCTCCAGGTCTTGCAGCTCCCTCAGGAGGCGGTCGTAGACCTGGTCCTCCATCGTCGGGTCGTCCAGGACGTGGTAGCGGTAGTTCGCCTCGTCGATGGTCGAGCGCAGCTCGGCGGCCCGCTCGGCTGCGCCCTTGGCCGGATCCCTTGCCGTGCGGGCCTTGCTCACCGGGCGTCCGCCGCGGCGGCGTGGATCACCAGGTCCCGGCCATCCCAGGCCTCGACCACCGGACGGCCCTCCGGGTCGGGCAGGGCGTCCAGGGCCTCGACAAAGGCGCTGCGCTCACGATCGAGCTCCGCCAGCAGGGCGGTCACCCTGGGACCGGCGGTCAATCCGCGCCTCCCGCATCATCGGCGTCGGCCCCATCGGGCTCACCCTCATCCGCGTCCCCCGCCTCCGCGTCTCCATCATCACCGTCGTCCGCTTCGGCTGCTCCGGTGAACCAGGCCCGCAGGTCCAGGGTGTGCTCGCGGTAGTGCTCCGGCCCGTCGTCCTGGATCACGCGCTCCAGGGTGTCGCCGTAGGACACCTTCTCATCGAGCCAGGCGGGGTCGGCGCGCGCCAGGCGGGTGACCAGCGCCTCGAAGGCGAGCTCCTCGCGCTGCCGCACGGTGGCCAGATCCGTGCCGGCAGCCACCCGCGCCACGATGGCGTTGCGCTCGTCGACGTCGTGCTCGTCCTCGCCGAAGTCGGCCGTGCGATCCAGCTCCGCCTGGTGCAGCGCCTCGGCCGCGTGCCCGGTCCAGTAGCCGAGGTGCGCGATCAGCTCTCGCGCGCTCCAGTCGCCGACCAGCCCGGGCGCGGTCAGCAGGGACGGCTCCACATCGTCGAGGGCGGCGACGAACTCGTCGCGCGCCGCCTGCAGCTCGCGCAGCAGTGCCTCGACCTGCTCCGGGCCGCGCTCGATCATGTCCGCCCGTCGTGCATGGACCGATGCTAGCGCCGGGCGCTAGACGCGCTCCAGGCCGGCGTAGGCCGCAATGAGGCGCTTCACGCCCTGGCCGACGAAGGCCACGGTCACCTCCTCGTCGCCCTTCACCCACAGGCTGGAGACGACGATGCCATCGCCGAAGCGCCGATGGCGCACGCGGTCGCCGGCCCGCCACGCCAGCTCCTCGCCCTGGGTGGCGGCGGTCGCCGGCCGATCGAAGGTGCCGCTGCCGAGGTCCGGCGCATCCCCCTCCGTGTAGCCTGCGGCCGCCACCCGGTCGCGGGCCGCATCCAGCTCATTGCCGACCCGGCTGGGCTGTGCCATGTCGGGCAGCGAGACCGGCCGCAGCGGCTCGGAGATGCGGCCCCGGAACGGCGCGCGGTAGCCGGACGGCAGCCAGCCCTCGTCGTCAGTGCCGCGTCGCTCGCCCCAGCCGCCGCGGCGGAAGGGCGAGCCGGCGTCACTGCGCTCCGCGTCGAGCAGCTCCTCCGGCAGCTCGGCCAGGAAGCGGCTGGACTCGGCGGCCGCGCCCACGCCCCAGGTCGATCGGTGCCGGGCGTGCACCAGGTAGAGACGGTCCTTGGCGCGCGTCATGCCCACGTAGGCCAGCCGGCGCTCCTCCTCCAGCTCGCGCTCGTCCTCCAGCGCCCGTTTGTGCGGCAGCAGTCCCTCTTCCAGGCCCACGATGAAGACGATCGGGAATTCCAGCCCCTTTGCGGCGTGCAGGGTGATGAGCGTCACCCGCTCCGGCCGGTCCTCGAGCGTGTCCTGGTCGGAGACCAGCGCCACCTCCTCCAGGAAGCGCGCCAGGCCCTCCGGCACGGCCAGCTCGTCGAACTCGGCCGCGTGAGCGCGGAGCTCCAGCAGGTTGGTCCATCGCTCCTCGCCGTCATCGGTTCCATCCTGGATGGCCGCCTGCAGGCCGGAGCGCTGGTAGGCGGCGTCGAAGATGGCGGACGGTGGCTCGGTGGTCGCCATCGACATCAGCCCCCGCGCGATGTCGGCGAAGGCGGCCAGCGCGGTGCGCGCCCGGGCGCCGAGGCTCGGGTTCTGGTCGGCGGCCTCGACCGCCTCCCAGAGGCTGACACCGCGCCCCTCCGACCAGGCCCGCAGCTCGTCGACCGTCTTCTGGCCGATCCCCCGCGCCGGGACGTTGATGATCCGCTCCAGCGCCACCCGATCCGCGGCGTTGCGGGCGAGCCGGACGTAGGCCAGGGCGTCCTTGACCTCGCGGCGCTCGTAGAAGCGCGTGCCCCCGACCAGCTGGTACGGGATGCCGAAGCGCATGAACGCCTCTTCCAGCACCCGGCTCTGGGCGTTGATCCGGTAGCAGATCGCGATCTCGCCGTAGCGCAGCGCGCCGTCCTCGTCGTCGGCGCGGCGGGTGAGCAGGCCGGTCAGCCCGCCCCGGCCGGAGCCGCCCACCAGGCGCTCGACCTGGCGCGCCACGAACTCGGCCTCCTCGTACTCGTTGTACGCGTCGAAGAGGGTGATCTGGGTCCCCGCCCCGCGATCGGTCCAGAGCTTCTTGTCCTTGCGCCCCTCGTTGCGGCTGACGACGGCATGGGCGGCATCCAGGATCGTCTGGGTGGAGCGGTAGTTCTGCTCCAGCTTGACGACCTTGGCGTCGGGGTAGTCGCTCTCGAAGTCGAGGATGTTGCGCAGGTTGGCGCCACGCCACGAATAGATGCTCTGGTCGTCGTCGCCCACCACGGCCAGGTTGCGGTGCTTCGCGGCCAGCATGGAGCAGATGAGGTACTGGGCGCGGTTGGTGTCCTGGTACTCGTCCACCAGGATCTGCTGC
>DATBME010000138.1:0-2932 GCA_036555005.1 Candidatus Limnocylindria bacterium
GTCCTTGAGCTTGTCCAGCAGCGGCTCGTAGACCGATTCCTGGGCGAACAGGCGCGACCCGGCGCAGCAGACCTCGCCCTGGTTGAAATAGATGCCGTTGATGATCCCCTCGATCGCCTGGTCCAGCGGCGCGTCGTCGAAGACGATGTTGGCCGCCTTGCCGCCGAGCTCGAGGGTCAGCTTCTTGTGCGATCCGGCCACGGCCCGCGCGATCATCTTGCCAACGGCGGTGGAGCCGGTGAAGGCGACCTTGTCGACTTCGGGATGGCTGACCAGCTCCATGCCGATCTCGCCGGGGCCGGTGATGATGTTCACCACGCCCGGCGGCAGGTCAGCCTGGCGCACCACGTCGGCGAACAGGTACGCCGTCAGCGGCGTGGTCGAGGCGGGCTTGAGGACCACCGTGTTGCCGGCGGCCAGGGCCGGGGCGATCTTCCAGGCCAGCATCAGCAGGGGGAAGTTCCAGGGGATGACCTGCGCCGCCACGCCAAGCGCGCGTGGTTCGCGGCCGGGGAAGGCGTAGTCCAGTTTGTCCGCCCAGCCGGCGTAGTAGAAGAAGTGCGCCGCGGCCAATGGCACGTCCACGTCGCGCGACTCCTTGATCGGCTTGCCGGAGTTCATGGTCTCGACCACGGCGAACTCGCGGCTCCGCTCCTGGAGGATGCGGGCGATGCGGTACAGGTACTTCGCCCGCTCGCTGCCGGGCAGCCGCGACCAGGTCTGCTGGTAGGCGCGTCGCGCTGCGGTCACCGCCCGGTTGACATCGGCCCGCGAGGCCTTGGCGACCTTGGCCAGCGGCTCCTCGGTGGCCGGGTTGATGACCGTGAAGGTCGCCCTCGGGCGGCTGGGCCTGAACTCGTTGTCGATGAACAGGCCATATTGCGGTCGGATCGAGATGTGGTCGGTCGCCTCCGGGGCCGGCGCGTACTCCCACGGCACCTTCCCGCGCGCGGCCAGGCCCCACGAGGCGGGCGCGGGCCTCGTCTCGGGCTTCTTGGTCAGCGTCACGCCGACAGTATGGCACCGCGCCCCTCTGACCGGCCGGCGGCGGTCGGCTACGCTCGGGGCATCCATGGCACCCGAGCCCCGACCGCCGAAGCCGCGGATGGCCTTCATCCGGCCATTCACGGTGGCGGTGGTGAACCCCGTGAGCCGCCTGGTGGCCGGCCATCTGCCGCTGTTCGGTGTCGTCCGCCACCGCGGCCGCCGCTCGGGCCGGCTCTACCGCGCGCCGGTGAACGTGTTCCGTGACGGCAACGACTACGTGGTGGCCCTCACCTACAGCTCCCAGGTGGACTGGGTACGGAACGTGCTCGCCGCCGGTGGTTGCGAGCTCGAGACGGGCGGACGCGTTGTTCGCCTGACCGATCCGGAGCTGTTCGTGGACCGCCAGCGGCGCCTGATGCCCTTCCCGGTGCGCCAGTTCCTGGCGCTGGTGAACGTCACCGAGTTCATGCGCCTCCACCCTGCGCCGGATCAGCGTGTCGTGGGCAGCGAGCCCTCCAGCGCCAGCAGGTAGCGCTTGCGGTCCAGGCCGCCGGCGTAGCCGCCCAGTCCCCCGCCCGAGTGCAGGACGCGGTGGCACGGCACCACGATCGGGATCGGGTTGGAGCCCAGCGCGTTGCCGGCCGCTCGCGATGCCCGTGGCGAGCCGGCCGCCTCGGCCACTTGGCGGTAGGTCGTCACCGCGCCGAACGGCACGCGGGACGTGGCCCGCAGCACGCCCTGCGCGAAGCCGCGCACCAGCGACCAGTCGAGCGGCAGGTCGAAGCGGTGCCGGTCGCCGGCGAAGTACTCGTCGAGCTCGCGTCGCGCGGTGTCGGTCCGTGCCGGCAGCCGCAGCACTCGCGGGCTGACGCGCACCGCCAGCTCGCCCAGCACCGCGTCATCGGGCTCGTCGGCGAAGGCGACCCGCACCAGGCCGCGGTCGGTGACGGCGACCAGCAGCTCGCCCACCGGTGAGTCCATCGACGCATACGCGACATCGGCCAGGCCCGCCTCGAGCGCCCGGCGCCCGAGCTCGTCGGCCAGCCGCTCCGCGTCAAGCTGCGGCGTCTGGCCTCGGGTCAGCCGCCGCTCGACGTCGCTCATCGGTCCATCTCCTTCCGCAGCCTGAGCAGGCCCGCCCGCACGTTCTGGCGCGCCGCTTCCTCGGTGGTGCCCATCAGCTCGCCGATCGAGCGGTAGTCGCGGTCCATCACGAACCGATGGACGACCGCCGCGCGCTGCTTGGTGGGCAGTGCGCGGACCTGCAACCAGAGACCGTCATCGGCAAGCTCATGCGCCGGCTGGCTGGGCTCCCGGCCGGGGGGCAGCCCATCCATGGCGACGGTGGACGGGCGGCGGGACAGGCGACGGACAGCGTCGGTCGCCTTCCTGTGGGCGATGGTGTACAGCCAGGCACGCAGGTGCTCTCCGTGGCGCAGCCGCGGATACGCGCGCAGCGCCGATATGAACGTCTCCTGCAGGCAATCCTCGGCGAGGTCCGGACCGATCGACGCCGTCAGGAATCTATGCAGCTCCGCAGCGTGCGCGTCCACCAGCGCCTGGAACGGTGGCAGGCTCACTGCCTGGGAAACGCCGGCATTGGCGCGTGCGTGAGATCGGCGCATCGGCTCAGCCCGCGGCACGCCGGAGGTAATCCTCGTAGACCCAGGTCGCGTCGCTCACGATGGTCGGCTGCCAGACACCATCGGCGCCCTCATTCCAGGAGACCTCCAGGCCAGGGTTCTGGGCGTTGGTGCCGTCAGCCACGAAGAGGTGCGGCGAACCCCGGACGGCATCGGTCTTCGCGATCGCCCAGTCGTCGAAGATCGCTCGTCGCGCGCGGCCCGCGTCCAGGGTTGCGGCCAGCTGCGCCAGGTCCAGGCCGTCGGTCTCGGAGGCGACCTCCAGGATCACGTGCCGCAGGCTGACGCAGCGCGACTCGCCC
>DATBME010000149.1:0-2106 GCA_036555005.1 Candidatus Limnocylindria bacterium
CGGCATCGACCTTGGCTGCCGGCAGGACCACGATGCGCCGGTTCGGCTCCACGCCCACGCTCTGGGTGCGGACCGAGGGATTCTCTACCAGCGCCAGGTGCACGATCCGTCGCTCGACGGCGGGCATCGGCTCCAGCTGGATGATCTTCCCGCTCTGCGCCACGCGCTTGGCTGCCCGGTCGGCGACGTCGCGCAGCTGCTCCTCGCGCCGGCCGCGGTAGTTCTCCACGTCGACGGAGATGCGGTGCCACTGGCCCTCACGCTTGGCGACGATCAGGTTGACGAGGTGCTGCAGGCTGGCCAGCTTCTCGCCGCGGCGCCCGATCAGCACGCCCAGGTCCTCACCCTTGACGTTGAGCTTGGACGTCTCGGTGCCCATCGTGATCTCGACCGCGGCCTCCACCTCCATCAGGCGCAGCATCTCCTGCAGCACCTCCTGGCCGGTGGTGATCGCGCTGCGCTCGGCGTCGGTCAGCTCCTCGAGCGGCTTGGCGGGGATGAACGGCGCGGGCTCGCGTGGTTCGCGCGGCTCCCGTGGCGGCCGATCCGGCCGGGGCTCGCGCGGCCCACGATCGGCGCGTGGCTCGCGAGCGCGTCCGCGTCCACCTCGTTCGCGCTCGGTGCCGCGCCGGCGACCGCCCCGCCCGGAACGCGATCGCTCGCGCTCCTCGGCGCGGGCCAGGTCGGCGACCTGGTCGCCACCGTCATCGATGGCGATCGGCACGGCGCCGGCAGCGTCGCCGGCGTCCATTCCCGCGGCCATTCCCGCGTCGCTGACGTCCGCGGCCGCCTCGCCCGCTTCATCCGCGGGGACGGTGGCGCGGACCGTCTCGGCGGCGGCGACCGCCGACTTCGGAGCGGCCAGGATGCGCGCATCCTCACCGCCGACGCCGAGGATGCCGCGGCTGCCCTGGGCGAGGATCTCGATGTCGAGGTCGGACAGGTCCGCGTCGAACTCGCGCATGGCGCTGCGGATCGCCTCCTCGACGTTCTTTCCGGTGAATTCCTTGAAGGTCATCGTCTACGGCCTCGTCGTCGTCTCTGCCCCTGACGCGGGCGCTGGCGGCTGCTGCCGGATGCGCCGACGGTGGCGGGGCGGTTGGGGTTGGTGGCGGGCTGCCGAACGTCCGGTTGCCCATCGCCGGGGTTGGCCGGCGCGGTGGTCTTGACCGGGCGGGGCGGGGCGCCGTCCTCGTTCCGTGGCACCCAGCGCGGCTGCCAGCCAAAGACCGGGAAGAGGTTGCCCCAGCCCATGATCGTGTACTGCTGCACCACCAGGAAGGCGGTGTAGACGATCCAGTACAGGATCAGGCCGCTCGGGAAGAGGCCGCCCCAGAAGATCGTCATCAACGGGAACAGGTAGATCATGGTGCTGGTGCTGGCCGACATCGGATCGTCCGGGTTCGGCCTGGGGCTCGTCATCTTGACCTGCACGAACTGCAGGATCGCCGCGAGCATGGCCATCGCCGATATGGCAAAGCCGGCGATCGTGATCGCGAAGACATGATCGACCCTGGCCAGGTCCAGCCCCAGCAGCCAGGGGATCGTGGTCTGCACCGGCTCGGACAGCTTGACCGGGTCGATCAGCTGGCAGTTCAGCGGCAGGAAGTGGCTGAACTCCGGGACGTTGTAGGCGGGCAGGTTGCACGGCCCGTCGATGGGGGCGTTGAACTGGGTCGGGTTGCCCGGCACGGGCGTGATGCCGGGGAGCGACTGCTGGAGCTGGGCGAACGCCGCCGACGATGCCTGCTCGGCCGTCAGCGTCACCACGTTGGAGGCGCGGATCAGCGCCTGGTAGAGGGCGAACAGCAGGGGCAGCTGGAGGAGGACCGGGAGGCAGCCGCCGAACTGGTTGACGCCGTGCTCCTTGTACAGCGCCATCGTCTCTTCGGTGATCTTCTGCCGGTTGCCCTTGTGCTTGCGCTGGATCTCCCGGACCAGCGGCTGCATCCGCTGCATCTCGCGCTGGGACTGGATCTGGCGGACGAAGAGCGGCGCCAGGGCGAAGCGGATGATGACCGTGAACAGGATGATCGCGATCGCGAAGTCGACCAGCGGCAGGTCGTAGAGACCGATCAGCAGGTTGAAGAGGGGGAGGAAGAAGAT